>NZ_JBFTKG010000064.1:0-10043 GCF_056395825.1 Arthrobacter sp. 05T47
GGCTCCGGCTGCTGCGGCACCTGCCGCCGCGCCCGCTGCTCCGGCAGCGCCCGCCGCGCAGGCTCCGGCAGCCCCTGCTGCCCAAGCCCCGGCTGCTCCCTCGACCGGCGTCAAGCCCGGCGCGCGTCCCGCCCCCAAGGCTGAAACCCCGGCTGCTCCGGCACGCCAGGGCGGTTCTGCACCCCGTCCGGGCGGTCCCCGTCCCGGCAACAACCCCTTCGCCACGTCCCAGGGCATGCCCCGCGGCCGCGGCGGCGACAACGAACGCCCCTCGCGTCCGGGCAACAACCCGTTCGCTCCTTCCCAGGGCATGCCCCGTCCGGGCGGAAGCCGCACCGAGGGCGAACGCCCCGGTGGTCCGCGCCCCGCAGCAGGCGCAGGCGGCCCCCGTCCGGGTGGTCCCCGTCCGGCAGCAGGCGCAGGCGGCCCCCGCCCCGGCGCTCCGCGTCCGGCTGGCGCCCCCGGTGCCGGTCGTCCGGCAGGAGCCGGCGGCAACCGCCCGACTCCGGGCATGATGCCCAACCGCACCGAACGTCCCGCACCCGCTGGTGCCGGCCGTCCCGGCGGCGGAGGCCGTGGTCCGGGCCGTCCGGGTGGCGCTCCGGGTACCGGTGCTCCCGGTGCCGGTGGCGGCGCTCCGGCCGGCGGCGGCTTCGGCAAGGGTGGCCGCGGTCGCGGTGGCACCCAGGGTGCCTTCGGTAAGGGCGGCGCAGGCCGTGGCAAGCAGCGCAAGTCGAAGCGTGCCAAGCGTCAGGAACTCGAGCAGATGAGTGCCCCGTCGCTGGGTGGCGTGAGCGTACCCCGCGGCGACGGCAACACCGTAGTCCGGCTTCGCCGTGGCTCGTCCATCACGGACTTTGCCGACAAGATTGAGGCGAACCCCGCAGCGCTGGTGACGGTCCTCTTCCACCTCGGCGAAATGGCCACGGCCACGCAGTCGCTGGATGAAGAGACCTTCGCGCTGCTCGGCGAGGAGCTTGGCTACAAGCTCCAGGTTGTGTCCCCGGAGGACGAGGAGCGCGAGCTGCTCTCCACCTTCGACATCGACTTCGACGCCGAACTGGAAGCCGAAGGCGAYGARGACCTYGAGGCACGTCCTCCGGTTGTCACCGTCATGGGTCACGTTGACCACGGTAAGACCCGACTGCTCGATGCCATCCGCAAGTCCGACGTTATGGCGGGCGAGCACGGCGGCATCACGCAGCACATCGGTGCCTACCAGGTCACCCAYGCCCACGAAGGCGTCGACCGCAAGATCACCTTCATCGATACTCCGGGCCACGAGGCGTTCACCGCCATGCGTGCCCGTGGTGCGAAGGTCACCGACATCGCCATCCTGGTGGTCGCAGCGGACGACGGCGTCATGCCCCAGACCGTTGAAGCCCTCAACCACGCCCAGGCGGCCAACGTGCCGATCGTCGTGGCCGTGAACAAGATCGACAAGGAAGGCGCCAACCCGGACAAGGTCCGCGGCCAGCTGACCGAGTACGGCCTGGTTCCGGAAGAATACGGTGGCGACACCATGTTCGTTGAGGTCTCTGCCCGCCAGAACCTCAACATCGAGGAGCTCCTCGGCGCCGTCCTGCTCACCGCAGACGCTGCCCTGGACATGCGMGCCAACCCGAACAAGGACGCCCGCGGTATCGCGATCGAAGCCAACCTGGACAAGGGCCGCGGTTCCGTGGCTACCGTCCTGGTTCAGTCCGGTACCCTGCACGTCGGCGACACCATCGTGGCAGGCACGGCCCACGGCCGYGTCCGTGCGATGTTCGACGACGACGGCAGCGCCCTGACCGAGGCCGGCCCGTCCCGCCCCGTGCAGGTGCTGGGTCTGTCCAACGTCCCGCGCGCCGGTGACACCTTCTTCGTGACCGCTGACGAGCGCACCGCCCGCCAGATCGCCGAGAAGCGTGAAGCCGCCGACCGCAACGCCGCACTGGCCAAGCGCCGCAAGCGCATCAGCCTGGAAGACTTCGACCAGGCYGTCGCCGATGGCAAGATCGACACCCTCAACCTCATCCTCAAGGGTGACGTGTCCGGTGCCGTGGAAGCCCTCGAAGACGCGCTGCTCAAGATCGACGTCGGCGAGGGTGTCCAGCTCCGCGTTATCCACCGCGGTGTCGGTGCGATCACGCAGAACGACGTCAACCTGGCAACGGTCGACAGCGCCGTCATCATCGGCTTCAACGTCAAGCCCGCCGAGCGTGTTGCCGAACTGGCAGACCGCGAAGGCGTGGACATGCGCTTCTACTCCGTCATCTACGCAGCAATCGATGACATTGAGGCAGCCCTCAAGGGCATGCTCAAGCCGGAGTACGAAGAGGTCCAGCTTGGCACCGCCGAGGTCCGCGARGTGTTCCGTTCCTCCAAGTTCGGCAACATTGCAGGCTCGATCGTCCGCTCSGGTGTTATCCGGCGCAACGCCAAGGCCCGCATYACYCGCGACGGCAAGATCATCGGYGACAACCTCACYGTTGAGACGCTCAAGCGCTTCAAGGACGACGCCACCGAGGTCCGCACGGACTTCGAGTGYGGTATCGGTCTTGGCTCGTACAACGACATCAACGAAGGTGACATCATCGAGACCTTCGAGATGCGCGAAAAGCCGCGCGTCTAAGGTGTCCTAGCGTTACAGGTGCGGGGCCGTTGGATTTTTTCCGGCGGCCCCGCCCCTTCGCCGGACGGTTTTCGATCTTCGATCGCAAACCGCCCGGCTCCGATAGGCCCGATGCCACTCCCCGGCCGCCGGAAAAAACCCAACGGGAGTCCGTCGTAGACTCRCCTTAGGCGCGTGGCATCAAAACCCAACAGTGTGCGGCCACCGTTCCGGCGCCGTCGTACATCCAAATTTTTAGGAGTGGAAATGGCTGATCCCGCACGGGCTGCCAAGTTGGCGCAGCGGATTAAGGTTGTTGTTGCGGAGGCTCTGGGCCGGAGGGTCAAGGATCCCCGGCTTGAGGGCGTTACCGTGACCGACTCGCGGGTCACCAACGACCTGCAGCACGCAACCGTTTACTACACCGTGTTCGGTGACGAAGTGGCCCAGGCCGACGCCGCCAAGGGCCTGGAGAAGGCCAAGGGCGTGTTGCGGCAGGAAGTCGGCCGGAACATCACCGTGCGGCTGACTCCCACCCTCGAATTCGTGGCCGACCAGATCCCCGTGAACGCCTCGAACCTTGAGGAGCTGCTCCGCGAGGCGAAGAAGCGCGACGCCGAGGTGGCCGCGCTGGCCGAACGCGCCACGCACGCCGGCGACGCCGATCCCTACAAGAGCGACACGCCTCAGGACGTTGAGCTGGACGAGGACGACTTCGACGAAGAGGACCTGGACCTCATCGACAACGAAGCGATCGACGAGGACCGCAACAAGTAAGAATGCCTTGTGGCWGTGCCTTCACCRGCWGGGGCCGGATCCGGTAACGGGTCCGGCCCCTGCTGTYTCCTGGGGACCTTCGACTCTAGGCCCGTTCAGGGGCCSGGGAGTCTCATGGAGCAAATGACTGCAGGGATGCGGGAAAGCGCCGGAGTGCCGTGGAAACCAGCCTGACCAAGTGCCCGCGCTGCGGGAAGACCAACCGGATTCCTGCGGCCGCGCCCGGGCGCCCGCGCTGCGGCAATTGCGGGCAGGACCTTCCCTGGATCGTGTCCGCGGGCGATGCCGACTTCCCGGTTGTCGCCGAGGAGTCTGCCGTCCCGGTACTGGTGGACTTCTGGGCGGCGTGGTGCGGACCCTGCCGGATGGTCAGCCCGGTGYTGGACAAGCTGGCGAAGGAGCGGGCAGGGAAGGTCAAGCTCGTGAAGGTCGACGTCGACACCTCCCCGGGGTTGTCCCGAAGGTTCGATATCCAGGCCATCCCAACGCTGCTTGTCATCAAGCACGGGGCAGTGGCGGCCCGCCAGACCGGTGCGCCGCCGGCCGCGGCCCTCCGCAGCTGGCTGGATGAGGCCTTGGCGGCAAACCCGAGGTAACCGCCGGTTGAGCCGGGGTTGGCACGCAGATGCCGCCGAGACGGCAGATCACGGCAGTGCGCAGGAGAAACATTGCCGCTAAGTGCCATCTCGAGATGCCCTAACGGCGCCGGGAGCGCCCCACACCCAAGCCGCCCAGCACAGGCGATCCTGCGCCCAGGAGGAAACCGAAGTCGTACCAGTTCCCCGCGCGGGCGGAGTTGTAGAACGGGAACTCAGTCCAGGCTCCGAAAACATGGGCGATCAGGACGATCCAGGCCGTCAGCCCATTCCAGAAACCCCAYAGCAGGTCTTGCCACCACACGATGTACCCCCTTGGCCGGAATTCCAGGGTGCCCGGACGAGCCGGGAAAGCCCAAAGTCAGGATAACCGGGTCGGCTGGGAGCGCCGTGTGTTTAGGCTATGACTCCAGCGGCACCGGCAACAGGGCCGGTGGTCCCGGCGTGGTCCGCCGCCGGCTCGCGGGCAGGGATGCGGCCAAGGCCCTCCACAAGATCGKCCCTGTTGCCGCAGAGCGCAATGCGGATCCAGCCCTCGCCGATGGACCCGAACGCCGTGCCGGGAGCGAAGGCGACGCCGGAATCGGCCAGGAARCGGCGAGTCCAGGCCCGGACATCCCCGCCGCTGGCATGCGACACGTCCGCCCACAGGTAGAACGCGCCTTGGGCCGCGAGATAGGGGAYGCCGTGGGAGCTGAGCACTTCSGAGGCCGCGTCGCGGTTGGCCCGGTAGTGGGCGTGGGCGTGGCTGACATAGTCCTGCGGGCCGGTCAGCGCCGCCAGCGCGGCGTACTGCGACGGCGACGCCACGCAGGACACGATCGACTCCATGACGTTGTTCATCTTCTGCTCCAGCCCCGGCGGGCAGATCAGCGCGCCAATGCGCAGACCCGTCAGCCCATAGGTCTTGGACAGCGTGAGCGAAGTGAACACGCGCGCTTCTCCCGGAACATCGCTGTCGAAGCGGGCCGGGCTGACATGCGGGACATCGTAGGTGAACGCCTCGTAGCATTCGTCGGAGATGACCCACAGATCGTGCCGCYTGGCCAGTTCCACAAGGCGGCGCGTCAGGTCCTCGCCCAGGACAGCGCCGAGCGGGTTGGACGGCGAATTCAGGATCAGCACCTTGGTCCTCGGCGTGATGAGCGCCTCGATGTCCTCTATCCGCGGCTGGAAATCGTGCTCCGGATACAGCGGRTAGCGGACGGGCACAGCGTGCAGCAGGCTGCTCGTCATCGCGAAGGTGGGGTAGCCGGGGTTGGGAATRAGGATCTCRTCCCCGGGGGAGAGCAGCAGGCTCATGGCGAAGTGCAGGCCCTGCTGSGCACCATCCACCACATAGACCCGATCGGCGCCGACCGGCGTCGCATTGTGTTCCCGGAARCGGGCCGCGAAGGCCTCCCGCAGCSCGGGAATSCCGGCGTTCGGGGTGTARTTGGTCTCGTCGCGGTCAAGGCAGGCCATCCCGGCCTCMAGGACATGGCGCGGGACGGCGAAGCCCGGCTCCCCGATGCTCAACACGATCGCACCYGGCGTTCCCCAGGCGGCTTCGGTGATCTCGCGGATCTGGTTGATCGGGACGTCGCGGACATGTGCGGCAAGCTCGGGCATGTGTGCCATCCTAACGCCCGGCGTCCACCCGGGTGAGGGCGGTCGGCGGCGGGGASRTGGGCGGTGGGGCGCTGCTGGCCCGCATATACTGGGAGGCGTGCTTTCTGGACTGGTGATAGTTGACAAGCCGCAAGGATGGACCAGCCACGATGTGGTTGGACGGATGCGGCGGATCGCCGGTACCCGAAAGGTCGGCCACGCCGGGACGCTGGATCCCATGGCCACCGGGGTTCTGGTGGTGGGCATCAACAAAGCCACSCGGCTGCTGACTTACATMGTGGGYACGTCCAAGACKTACACCGCCACCATCAGRCTGGGTGAATCCACAGTGACGGACGACGCCGAAGGCGAGGTCACTGCCACCCACAGTGCCGCCGGGGTCACCGATGATGCCATCCGTGCCGGCGTCGCCGCACTGACAGGGGACATCGAACAGGTTCCCAGCAGCGTCAGCGCCATCAAGGTCAACGGCGAACGCGCCTACGCCCGGGTCCGGTCCGGTGAAGAGGTCAAGCTCGCCGCGCGCCCCGTGACGATMCACCGCTTTGAGGTCCACGAGATCCGCCGCGGAAATGACGGAAGTGACGGTGACAGTGGCGCAGGCAGCGAGGCCGTGGATGTGGATGTCACGGTCGAGTGCTCGTCCGGGACCTACATCCGCGCCCTGGCCCGCGACCTCGGTGAGGCCCTCGGCGTCGGCGGTCACCTKACGGCACTCCGCCGGACCCAAGTGGGTCCCTACACCCTTGACCAGGCGCACACGCTCGAACAGTTGGCCGAGAAGCTGGACGTCCTCGAGATCTCGGACGCGGCCCGTGCGCTGATGCCCAACCGCGAACTCAGCGAGGCGGAGACCACCGAGATTTCCTTTGGCCGAAGGATCGCTGCCGGGGCCACCGCCGATACGCCGGAGGCTGCGACCGCGGACAAGCCCGCGGCGGCGTTCGCGCCTGACGGCACGCTCGTGGCCCTCCTGGCCGACGCCGGAAGCTACGCCAARCCTGTCCTGGTATTCGCGCCAGATAATGAGAAGCACGGCGATGAAAAGTTGGCCGGCCASTAGTGGACGCGTATTTTTACATCATTCTGGTCGTTGGYCTGCTCTCCAGCATCATCTGCATCGCAGCAGGGATCCTGAAGAAGGCGCCCAACGACACGACSATMCTGTCGGTGGCCGTCGTCGAACTTGCCTTGCTGGTCTATCTGGTGGGCTCGATTGTCAGGGTGGCCAGCGGGGAGCAGATGGCAGGGGAGCCGTGGGAGTTCTGGGGCTACCTGGCGACGGCGCTGCTGCTCCCGATCGGCGCCGTGTACTGGGCCATCCTGGAGCGGACCCGCTGGAGCAACTTCGTCCTGGCCGCCGTCGGCGTCACCGCCCTGGTGATGGCGGCCCGAATGAACCAGATCTGGTATTGAGATGGAAGAGGCAGAAAACGTGACTGCAAAACCCTCGCAGGACGGCACTGGCAACCCGGCAGAGGCGGCCTCCGGGTCCACGGACGCYGCGGCGGATTCGACCGGGACGGCGGACACTGCACCGGTGGCGGCCAATACCCGCAACACCGGGCCGGGACGGTTGCTCATCGCGGTCTATGCCGTGTTCGCGATTTCGGCAACGGCCCGCGCCGGCTACCAGATTCTGACGAAGTTTTCCGAGGCGCCCCTGGCGTACCTGTTGTCAGCCTTCGCCGCAGTTGTCTACGTCGTGGCYACGGTTTCCCTCGCSAAGCCTGGCCGCACCGCATTCAAGGTTTCGGTGGTGGCAGTCCTGGTGGAACTGGTGGGCGTCCTCGTRGTGGGGGCACTGAGCGTGTTCGACTCGGTGAACTTCCCGCACGAGACCGTATGGTCCCTGTTCGGCCGCGGCTACGGATTCATCCCGCTCCTGCTGCCCATTCTGGGACTCATCTGGCTGTATCGCCGGCGSCCCGCGCCCCTGCACRGCTAGCCCCGGCTGTACCGTCCGGGACTGGCCCGTCGCCGGCCGGCTGGCCACCGGCTGCTGGCTAGCCTCGGCGGACGACGCGCCAGTGATCCGCGAGCCTGCTGCGCAACCCGGGCCACGCCGCGGCGAAACCGGGGTGCAGTTCCTTGCTGCCGACCTCCYCAATCTCSACCCATTGCAGTTCGAGGCTTTCCTGGTCGCTGATCGCGGCGTCGAACGGTTGCAGCGCTTCGGCAACCACCGTGGTGTATGTCCAATAGCCGACGTCGAACACCGACGTGAACAGGACGCGGATGTTCTCCGGAGGAACGGCCGCTTCTTCCTTTGCTTCCCGCAATGCCCCGTGGATTGCCTCTTCACCGTGGTGCAGGGCGCCGCCGGGGAGCCCCCACGTGCCGCCCTGGTGGCTCCACAGCGCGCGGTGTTGGAGCAGGATTCCCTTTCCAGGGTCGTGGAGTAGGAGCCCGGCGGAACCGAACCGTCCCCAGAACCGTCCGCGGTCGCCCTCGACCCAGGCGTCACCMGGATCGCGTGGACCGASCGGRTGGCGMGGATCGCCCGGCGCAGGCAGCGCGAATGGTGATTCCCCGGCCYGCGGTGTGGCTGTGATGTCCATCCCTACAGCTTGCCACGCGMCGGTCCGCAGAGGGGCGGGCAACCTACGCAGTGTTACGGGTGACGGCTGGGTGTTGCTGTCCGGGCCTCTGGTTCGTTGCTGCGTGGGCGTCGGGGCGCTGACCGATTCCGCGACCAAGGTCAGCAAAGGCCGCCCGGGACCCCATTGAGCTGGAGCAAATCGTGCTGCGGCGCTTCCTACGGGGCGATTTCCTACGGGCGAAACCTCAGCAGGACCAGGTCCGTTTTTTGTCGTACCYCTCTGGCAGAGTTCAGTTATGGAAGCCATTGGAGATTTCGTCCCGGATCCGGCCCCGTGGGCCGGGCCGGTGGTGTCCTCCCTGCTGCCCCGGTTCGCGGCTATTGATCCCTGGACTGAGGCAGTGGCCGGCGCCGGGAACGCCACGGCGACCAGTATCAGCTGCAGSGCAACTACAGACGCCGGGGAAACGTCYGTCGGCTCGGCGCTGAACTCTGCGCTGGCCCTGCTCSGGTCCTCGACCCCGACGGCGTGCGSCGAGGCGGCCCGGTTCGGCCTGCTGGAGGCCGCGGACTTCGCCGGCCGGRTAGAGGAACTCTCCCGCAACATGGAATACCTGCAACTCGTAGCCGCMGCSGCGGTGGACCGGACACGCAAACAGTCAGCMGGGRCCCGGCCGGCCCTGTCCTGCCACGGGCCGGAGTCTGCGGCGCCGGAGGGCTGGCTCACCGGRTGGAAACAGGAACCCRACGCCCGACAAAAMGGCGCGACTGGCGCCGGGGCTGACAGCGGTTCTGACGCCGGATACGGCGCCGAGACGGCCGGGCTGGACGCTCCATCCGCGGCGGCGGACGACGGCTGCCGGAACGCCACAGAGTTCCTGCGGGTCCGGTTGCGGATCAGCGCCGCCGAAGCCCGGCGCMGGCTCAYGCTCGCCGCCGAGCTGYTGCCCCACACCGGTAYCGGCGGCCACACCGAGCCGCCGGCGCGGGTGGAGCTCGCCGCCGCCGTCGCTTCCGGCATGGTCGCCTCGCGCGCCGCGACCGTCATCACGCTCGCCCTGGACCGGGTCCGGCACRTCTGCCGCCCCGAGGCCGCGGCCACGATGGAACGTGCCCTGACCTTGACGGCGCTAGAGAACGACGCCGACTTCCTGGTCCGGATCGCTCGGCGATGGACCGACGCCCTGGACCAGGACGGCGCGGAACCCTCCGAGGAACTGCTGCGCCGGATCCAGGGCGCCTTCATCCGCAAACCCCGGCACGGCCTGCACCACCTGGAAATCTTCGCCACCGCCGAACAGTACGAACACCTCGTCACCGTCATGAACACCGCCACCAACCCTCGCGCCGGCCTAGACACCGGCTCGGAAATGGGACCCGACAGAGCACAGGGCACGGTGACGGTCGCGGACGCCGCCACGGTCGCGGACGCCGACACGGGCGTAGGCCTGGGCGCCGCCATGGTAGCGAGCGCCGCCACAGGCGTAGGCCTTGGCGCCGCCATGGTAGCGAGCGCCGACGCGGGCGTAGGCCTTGGCGCCGACACCAGTGCAGTTGACTTGCTCGACCAGCGCTCCCGGCCGCAACGGCTGCTCGACGGCCTCGTCGGAGCCTGCAAGGTGGCCCTCGCCACCGGAGGGCTGCCCGCAACAGGCGGTCTCCGGCCCCAGATCATGGCCACCATCGACTACCGCGACCTCCTCCAGCGGCTCGGCGGTGCCGGACCCGACCACGACGGCACCGGATCGGTGACGTTCACCGGCCCCGTCACCGCCTCGACCATCCGCAAACTCGCCTGCGACGCCGACATCATCCCGATGGTGCTCGGCGGGGACGGCCGGATCCTGGATATCGGCCGCGCTTCCCGGGTCTTCCCGCCCCATGTCCGCAAAGCCCTCACAGCCCGGGACCAGGGCTGCGC
>NZ_JBFTKG010000065.1:0-9945 GCF_056395825.1 Arthrobacter sp. 05T47
GACAACCACCAGTCTCCGCACCGCCGTCGCCGTTTTGCCGGTCCTGCCCCCACCCGGCGGGTCTTACTACGCTGTGTAGAATTCTCTGGCTAGACTGTGCACATGAAAATCGCCATCGACATCCTGGTCTTCCTGCACATCCTGGGCGCTGCCGCAATCGTCGGCGGCTGGTTCGCCACCTTCAAGAAGCCCACTGTTCTGCCGGTGCAGCTCTATGGTGCCATTGCGCAGCTGGTCACCGGCCTGGCGCTTGTAGGGATCTTGGGTGCCACCCACGAGCCGGTCAACTACGTCAAGATCGCCGTCAAATTGCTGATCGCCGTCGTTGTTCTCGTTGCCGCTGTGATCGGGTACCGGAAGGCTGCTTCCGGCGCTTCCGTCTCCAAGGGTTTGGCACACGCGGTGGGTGGGATGGCACTGATCAACATCGCAGTCGCCACGCTCTGGAACTGATTCCGGACGACACTTCCGACAGCGGCGCCGCACCCCTCACCCGGGGGTGCGGCGCCGCTGTCTTTAAAGCGCCACAGTTAAATCGGCACTGTGGTTAGGCCGGTCTGTCAGTCGCCGGCGATGCAGAACTCATTGCCCTCGGGATCCTGCATGACGTCCCAATGGAAATCGCCAATGTCGTTTCCCTCCACGAATCGGGCACCCAGGGCCTCGGCGTGGGCACGCAACGCCGAGGGGTCGGACCCGTGGATGTCCAGGTGCAGGCGGCGCCTGCCCTCCGAAGGCTGCTCAACCTGCTGGAAGGCCAGCTGCGGGGCTCCGGGGCCGGCCGGGTGGAGCCAGAGGAACTGTTCGAAACGCGACGACACCGCTGTGCCCAGCAACGCGGCCCAGAACTGGGCCAGGCGTTCTGCGTCGACGGCGTTGACCATGATCGTGGCGATGCGCGCTGACGGCGACGCACGCACCTGCGCATCTTGAGTGGTTTCCATGACGACACTGTACGGACGGCACGCTGCTGGGTCACAATCCTCTGACAGCGGAACCCCCGTGCGGGGGCCGCCCAGAATCCCTAGGATTGATCACGGCAGGATCCGGCACCGGGCCGGATCGCTGATTCACATCGACGTCGAGGAGTGGACATGGCAACAACACGCACCGCACACACTGTATGGAATGGCGACCTGATGACAGGCGCCGGCAACACCAACCTGGACAGCTCCGGGCTGGGCAACTTCGACGTCACCTGGAAGGCACGCGCCGAGGCCGCCGAAGGCAAGACCAGCCCCGAGGAGCTCATCGCGGCAGCGCACTCCGCCTGCTTCTCCATGGCATTCAGCAACGGCCTGGCCCAGGCCGGCTTCACGGCCGAGGAGATCAACACCAAGGCCGACGTGACGTTCCAGCCCGGCACCGGGATCACCGGCAGCCACCTCACCGTCGCCGCGCGGGTCCCCGGCATTTCCGCGGATGACTTCCAGCGACTGGCCGGCGAAGCCAAGGTCGGCTGCCCCGTCTCCGCCGCCCTGACCGGCATCGAGATCACCCTGGACGCGACGCTGGCCTCCTAGTCTCGCCGCCGGCAAGTAGCCGCAGCACAGCGTCCGCGGTACGGCAAAGGCCCCCGTCTCCCTGGAATATCCAGGAAGGCGGGGGCCTTCGTCATGGGCCTTGGCCGTGGATCACGCGCCGTCGCGCGGGACCGCCTACGCCTGGCCGGCCTGCTGGCGCTTGGGCAGCGGCGCGGGCCGGACCCTGCGGTATCCCTCGCGCAGCGGCGGACGGTCCGTGGGCAGTTCCTGGATCATTTCCTTCAACGCCCCGATTCCGTACTCCAGTTGCGGG
This sequence comes from Arthrobacter sp. 05T47, assembly GCF_056395825.1. Taxonomy (NCBI): domain Bacteria; kingdom Bacillati; phylum Actinomycetota; class Actinomycetes; order Micrococcales; family Micrococcaceae; genus Arthrobacter; species Arthrobacter sp. 05T47. The sequence goes on from NZ_JBFTKG010000065.1 coordinate 1,798, forward strand.
TCGGTGCCGGCGGCGTACGCGTGCGGCGGGAAGGTCACCTCGATGTCCGGGGTGACTCCGAAGTTCTCCACGCCCCAGCCAACGCCGCCGGCGAACCAGGTGGCGTAGCGCGGCTGGGTGACGCCGGTGCCGTCGGCCAGGGCGAAGCGGTTGTCGATTCCCACGACGCCGCCCCAGGTACGCGTGCCAATGACGGGCCCAATCCCCCGCAGCTTGGAGACCTGCGTGATGATGTCGCCATCGGAACCGGCGAACTCATCGGTGAGGATGATGACCGGTCCACGGGGAGCGTGGTGCGGGTACGTCCGCGGCTTCTCCCCGCGCGGCATGCTCCAGCCGGTGACCTTGCGTCCGATGAGCTCGGCCACGAGCTGGGAGGTGTGGCCGCCGCGGTTGCGCCGGACGTCGACGATCAGTCCGTCCAGCGCCGTCTCGGTATCGAGGTCGCGGTGCAGCTGGGCCCAGCCGTTGGCCATCATGTCCGGGATGTGCAGGTAGCCGAACGTCCCGTTGGAGGCTTCCCGGACGGTCCGGCGGTTGCCGGTGACCCATTCCTGGTAGCGCAGGCGCTCCTCGTCCTTGACCGGGACCACTGCCACCCGGCGCTGGGCTCCGGCGGCCGCGCCGTGCCCGGCACCGTTGCGCAGGGTCAGTTCCACTGCCCGGCCGGCCGCCCCGACGAGTTCAACTGCCGGGGTCCGGGATTCGGTGAGTTCGACGCCGTCGATCGCCAGCAGGACGTCGCCGGGCTTGGCGTCGGCGCCGGGCCGGGTCAGCGGCGAGGTGGCCAGCGGGTCTGAGGACTCTCCGGCGAGGATGCGGGTGATTTCCCAGCCTTCGCCGGTGAACTCCAGATCGGCGCCAAGGCGCCCCTGGGGGCTGCTGCCATTCTCGGCTACGGCCACCGGGCGGACGTAGGCGTGGGAGGTGCCCAGCTCGCCGTGCAGCTCCCACAGCAGGTCCACCAGGTCATCGTGGGAGCCGAGGCGTTCGACCACCGGACGGTAGCGTGCGTGGACGGACTCCCAGTCCTGGCCGGCCATGTCCTCGGTCCAGAAGAAGTCACGCTGCAGCCGCCATGCCTCGTCGAAGGCCTGGCCCCACACACTCAGCGGGTCCATTTGCACCCGGATGCGGCCAAGGTCCACCTTGACGAGCTGGCCGGAGTCCTCGTCGGCCTTGGCGCCGGCGGGCGCGACCCGGATCTGCTTGTCCTGGATGAACACGATCTTTTCTCCGTCGCCGGAGATCCGGTAGCTGTCCAGGGCCTCCACGATCGTGGAGGTGCGGCGCTTGGCCAAGTCGTACCGGACCAGGCTCGGCGCGGCGCCCTTGTCCTCGAGGCTGGCCCGGCCTTCTCCGGTGGTGCCGGAGAGTTCGCTGTCGAGCCACAGCAGGGCCCCGGCGGCGGCGGTAAGGGACGAGTAGTTGCCCTGCGGCACCGGCACCCCGATGACGCGGTGCGCCAGGCCGTCGGCGTCGACCCGTACGGAAGGCACGGGCTTGGCGGCGGACGGCGTACCGGATGCGGAGCCTTCCCCCGCGGCGGGGGTTACCGCGGCGTCCCGTTCGCCATCCTCAAGGGCGACGCTCGGACCGAAGGGTGACGGCGTGTCCGCGGCAAGGGCGACCAGGTAGGGCTTGATCGGGCTCGGGAAGGACAGGTCGAAGGAGTGGCCGTCGTAGACCGGGTCGAAACTGCGGTTGGAGAGGAAGGCGAGGTATTTGCCGTCCGGGGTGAAAGAGGGTGATTCGTCGCGGAACCGGCCGTCGGTGACATCGATGATCGCCGCGCCCGTGCCGCCGTCGATCCTGGTGATCCGCAGACGGCTGCGGGAGCCGAAGGACGTGACCGGCTCGGACCAGCCGAGCCAGGCTGAGTCCGGGGACCAGCTGAATCCTTCGATGCTGCCTTCGCCGATGCTGCTCAGCAGGGACATCGTGCCCGTGCTTGTGTCGGCAAGGTAAATGTCACCGAAGGACGTCCCGACGGCGAGCCAGCGCCCGTCGGGGCTGGCTTCGATGGCGCTGGCCCGGCTGGGCTTGGGGAAGTCGATCCGCGTCAGCTCACCGGCTGCAGGCGCCTGCACGGCGGTGCCCGCACCGGCAAGGGCCTGGTGGCCGGCGCCGGGCGCGTCACTTCCACCAACGGCCGGCACTGCGGCTGTGACGGGGCTGGACACGGGGCTGGTTGCCGCGGCGGCGGTTGATCCTGAACCCGTTGACCCTGAACCGGTCAGCGCGGCTGCGGACACCGGCCTCGGCAAGGCCACTCCGGCGTCTTCGGACTGCCGTGTGGACTGCGGGCTCGACGGCGCTGCGGGCTGTGACGCCTTCGAGGCTGCCACAGGAGCGCCGGCCAGCGGCGCCGCAATAGCCTTCAGGTAGAGGGCCTCGACGCCGTCGTGGTCGGCCACATAGGCGATCCGGCCCTCGCCGAACGGGCGGGGCAGACGTGCCCGGACGCCCGGGGTGGCTTCGAGGACGCGGGACGGGCCGTCCTTGTGCCGCAGCCAGTGGACAGTTCCGTGCGATTCGACGGCGCTGGAGGTGCCGGTGTGGTCCGGGACCACGTCGCCGAGGTGCCGTGAGGGCTTCAGCGGGGCGGAGCGCCGTGCTTGCGAGGCCGACCCCAGCGTGATGTCGAGTTTGACGGCCTCGGCGTCAAGGCTGGCCAGCAGCCAGAGCTCGCCGGCCGATTCGAAGACGATGCGTTCCCCGTCGGTTGCGGCGTGACGCACGTAGAAGTCCTCGTGGTCCGTGTGGCGCCGCAGGTCGCTGCCGTTGGGCAGGACTGAGTAGAGGTTTCCGTAGCCCTCGTGATCGGACAGGAACGCGATCCGTCCCTTGACCCACAGTGGGTCCGTCAGGTTTCCGTCCAGCCCGGCGGCGAGCCTCTCGAATTCGCCGTTTCCGTCGGCGTCGATCCACAGCTTGCCGGCGGCGCCGCCCCGGTAGCGCTTCCACCAGGCCGGCTCACGGGACAGGACGCTCGAGAGCACCACGGGGCGTTCGTCGCCGACGACGGGACCGAAGGCAACCGATTCGACCGGGCCGAAGGGCAGCTCCTGCGCCCAGCCGCCGGTCACGGGGAGGCTGTAGGCGTGAGTGTGACGGCTGTCTGACTGGCGGAACGCGCTCGTGACCAGGACGTCGCCCTTGGGCGTGAAGCCCTTGACCCGGGTGGAGCTGTGGCCGAAGTAGCTCAGCTGGCGGTAGCCGCCGCCGTCGACGTCGGCTGTGACGACCTCCGGGGCCGTTCCCTGGACGACGGTCCAGACCAGGCGCTTTCCGTCTGGGGTGAAACGGGGGTTGCGGGCCGGCAGCTGCAGGGAGGACACGCGCCAGGCACGGCCCCCGCCCACGGGTGCAATCCAGACGTCGTCCTCGGCCACGAAGGTGACCAAATCGCCGTGGACATGCGGGAAACGGAAGTAGCTCGAGGGGGTCATCGTTCGATCATAGCGACAACGGCCCGCACGGCCCGGGAGGTTTCGCGGCCGTGCCGGGCATGGTGAGATGGATCATGCGMATCCTCATTGCCGGGGCCTCCGGGCTGATCGGAACTGCCCTTTCCAGCGCACTGCGCAGCGAAGGGCATGACGTCGTTGCCCTGGTCCGGCGCGCCCCGGCATCGCCGGCCGAGTTCCAGTGGGACCCCGCCGCCGGCCGGATCGACGAGACGGCGCTGAAGGGCGCGGACGCCGTGGTCAACCTCTCTGGCGCCGGAATTGGCGACCGGCCCTGGACCCGGGCCCGTGTCGACGAACTCCGCAGCTCCCGGCTGGGGGCGACGGGGACCCTGACGGCGGCGATGGCCCGGCAGGACACGCCGCCTGCGGTGTTCCTGAGCCAGTCCGCCTCCGGCTATTACGGCAACGCCGGCGCCGCCGTACTTCGTGAGAACGCGCCGGCCGGCAGCGGCACCTTGGCCCGGATCTGCGTCGACTGGGAGGCCGCGGCGCATGAGGCTCCCGCCGGCGTCCGCGTAGTTACCCCCCGCACAGGTGTGGTCCTGAGCCGATCCGGCGGCGCGCTGGGCCGGTTGTTGCCGCTGCTGCGCCTGGGCGTTGGCGGCCCGCTGGGCAACGGCCGGCAGTACTGGCCGTGGATCACCTTGCCGGATGTGGTCCATGCCTTCTCCTTCCTTCTTGCCGCGCCCCTGTCCGGACCGGTCAACGTCTGTGCCCCCGAAACCGCGGACGTGAACTCACTGATCGCGCAGCTGGCCGGTGCGCTCCACCGTCCGGCAGTGCTGCGCGTGCCCGCACCGGTGCTGCGGCTGGTGATGGGCCAGCTCGCCGAGGAACTGTTGCTCGCCAGCCAGCGGGTGGAGCCGGCGGCCCTGGCCGACAACGGCTTCGCCTGGCAGCACCCGTCGCTCGGCGAGGCCGCGGCGTGGGTGGCCGGACGCGATTAACCCAAGTCCGGCTCCGCGGCGAGGACCTGCGCAATCCGCCACCGTCCGTCAATGCTCGCCAGCACAAGCCTTAGCCTGATTTCCTCCCCGGCAGGGGCTTCAGCCACGACCTGACCGGCGGCATCGCGTTCCTGGTACGGCGAGGAGACGACGCTGATCTCCACCACGGTGCGGTCCGGCCCACCGTCGGCAAGAGTCTGCACGCGTGCCAGCGTGGTCTCGAAGCCGGCCAGGACGTGTCCGGCCGCCGTCAGCCGGGCGCCGATGCTGGCGTCCGCGTCCGCCGCCGCCGACGCAGGGACGTTCACCTGCTCCAGCAGGCGCACATCCCCGGTGCTGAAGGCCAGTGAGCGGAGTGCGGCGAGTCCCCGGACCGCTTCGCCGGGGTCCGCGGACTCCAGCCTGTCCCGAAGTTCGCGCGGGATGCCAGCAACGCCCGGCACTGACGCCGGCGACGTCTCTGTTGCCGCCGCGGGAGGCGGTGCGGCAAACAGTTCCGCGATCCCCGGACGCCACGATGCCGCGCCAAGCCCGGCCAGCAATGCCACCGCCAATGCGACGCCTGCCCACCGGTTCCGCCGACGCCGACGGCGCCGTGCCTCGAAAGTGCCGGGGCGGATACCGGGTTGGGTCCCGCTCCGGGTCGATTGCCGGAAGCCCTCCCCGGTGCGCTGCACTGTACCGTCCCGGACGTCGGACGAATCGCTGGGCTCAGCTATGGACCCGGCGCTGGACGCGGCGACGCCTCCGTTCCCGGTGTCTCGTCCCCGGTGGGAGCCTGGTCCGGAACCGGCGGCGGCGTGGCGTGCGGCACCCCCGGCTGCCGCGTGCCTCGCAGTCGCGACAGTGGATGTCCTGGCATGTGCCCCCGGCGGCGCCGCGAGGGGTACCTGGGGTGGAGCGAGGGGTACCGGCGGCGCTGGCGTGGGTGCACGTTCCGGCAGGGGCGCGCGGCTCACCGGGGTCTTGCGCAGCCACCCGAGGAGCCGCCGGGCACGCCGTTCTCGGGCGCTGCCGGCCAAGACGCGGCGGGTCAGCAATTGCGGTGCCACGCTCGCGTGGGCAGTGACGGAAAGGTCCACCGGCTCCGCCGCAGTGCTGCGATAGACCGCCGCGGCGAATTCGGCCGCCGAGGGCCTTCTGCGCCGGTCTTCGTCGAGTCCGGCTTCCAGTGCGGCGGCCAGCGCCGGGGGCACGTCGGGCACCAGGAATGGCAGCGGGGGACGCCCAGCGCCCGCGTCCGGTGGCCGGCCGGTCAGGCAATACCAGCCAAGCGCCGCCAGAGAATAGATGTCACGCTCTGGCTGGAGGCCCGCCCTGACGGCGTCCACAGGCGCCGGATCGGAAAATCCCTCCGTCCCGGCGGTGCGGCCGGACGCTGTGTCCGCCACCATCCGCGCGACGCCCAGGTCCGCCAGCAGCGGTTTCCCATGCGCCGTGAACAACACGTTGCCCGGCGAGAGGTCCCCGTGGGTGAAACCACGCGAATGCAGGTACTGCAGGGCCTGGGCCATGGGCGTCAGGACCGTCACCGTCTCGCCGGCACCGAGCCGCCCGCGTCCCGCGACCAGGTCTGCGACGGATCCTCCGGGCGCGTAGTCCAGCACCAGACCCAGGGCTTCCGTTCCCTCCGGCCCGGACCGCGCATCGTGGAGCCGCAGCACCATGTGGGCACGGAGCAGGTGGTCGTGATCCAGGGCCGAGAGGATCCGGACCTCCCGTCGCATGCCTTCCTCGGCTTCCTGGTCTGCGCTTCCACGGTCCACTTCGCCAGTCCCGCGGCCTGGCATTCCGCCGGCCTTGATGCCGGCGCCGAAGCACTTGAGGGCGTAATCGCGCCCTGTCGACCGTTCCGTTACCAGCCACACGGCGGCTGTGCCCCCGCGCCCCAGCAGGCGCCCGACGTCGTAACCGGGAACCTCAGGGGCGGCGCCGCCAGGGTCTGGGATCTCTTCCATACCCAAGGAATAGCCGATCCAGCGGAATCGCGCAGAAGTTATCCACAGGCATGAGAGCTTAAGCACACAAACGGGCTGAGGATGCGGCTGGGTCTAAGCTTGATGCCATGACTCTTGAGTTCAAACAGCTGGGTCTCGCCCCGGACTTCATTGATTACACGCGCGGCTGGGAAATCCAGCGCGAATTGCATGAGAAAGTCCTCGCGGGCACTGCGCCCAGCACCGTACTGCTGCTCGAACACGCCGCGGTCTATACCGCCGGCAAGCGCACCGAAGACCACGAACGGCCCTTCGACGGAACTCCCGTTGTTGCGGTAGACCGTGGCGGCAAGCTCACGTGGCACGGCCCGGGCCAGCTCATCGGCTACCCGATCATCAAGCTGAAGAACAAGGCCGGCATCCGCGACTACGTGGAGCGGCTGGAAGCCGTGATCATTGCTGTCCTGGCGGACTACGGCATCGACGCCGTACGGATCAAGGGCCGCGCAGGCGTCTGGATCGAGCAGGACGCGAAGGGCCCGGACCGCAAGATCGCGGCCATCGGCATCCGCGTCCACGAGGGCGTCACCATGCACGGCTTCGCGATCAACTGCAACAATGATCTGGCCCCCTACGGCCAGATCATTGCCTGCGGCATCAGCGACGCCGGAGTCACCACCATCGCCCAGGAAATTGGCAGGGACGTCACGCCGGCGGACCTCGTTTCGCGGATCACCGAAGAACTGCGCAACAATGAACAAGCCCTAGTTGCAACCCCAGAAGGAGCTCTACTGTGACACTGGCACCAGAAGGCCGGAAGATGCTGCGCATTGAGCAGCGAAACGCGGCCACACCGGTGGAACGTAAGCCGGAATGGATCAAGGCCAAGGTCCAGATGGGCCCCGAGTTCGTCCAGCTCAAGAACCTCGTCAAGAAGGAAGGCCTCCACACCGTGTGTGAGGAGGCCGGCTGCCCGAACATCTTCGAATGCTGGGAAGACAAGGAAGCCACSTTCCTGATCGGCGGCTCCGAATGCACCCGCCGCTGCGACTTCTGCCAGATCGACACCGGCAAGCCCTCCCCGGTGGACATGTTCGAGCCCACCAAGGTGGCCCGCTCGGTCCAGGCCATGGCGCTGCGCTACGCCACCGTGACCGGTGTGGCCCGCGACGACCTCGCCGACGAGGGTGTGTGGCTCTACGCCGAGACGGTCCGCAAGATCCACGAACTGAACCCGGGCACCGGCGTCGAACTGCTGATCCCGGACTTCTCCGGCAAGCCCGAGCACATCGAGGCCATCTGCGACTCCAAGCCCGAGGTCTTCGCCCACAACGTCGAGACCGTGCCCCGGATCTTCAAGCGGATCCGCCCGGCCTTCCGCTACGASCGYTCCCTGGACGTCATCACCCAGGGCCGCAAGCTCGGCATGGTCACCAAGTCCAACCTGATCCTGGGCATGGGCGAGACCCGTGAGGAGATCTCCGAAGCACTGCGTGACCTGCACGAGGCCGGCTGCGACCTGATCACCATCACCCAGTACCTCCGCCCCTCCGAGCGCCACCTTCCCGTGGACCGCTGGGTCAAGCCGCAGGAATTCGTGGACCTGCAGAACGAGGCGGACGAGATCGGCTTCCTCGGCGTCATGTCCGGGCCGCTGGTGCGCTCCTCCTACCGCGCCGGCCGGCTCTGGGCCACCGCGATGCGCAAGAAGGGCTGGGAAATCCCCGCCGAACTCGCGCACATCGAAAGCTCCGGCAGCACCCGCCAGGAAGCCAGCTCCCTGCTCGCCGC
>NZ_JBFTKG010000066.1:0-9305 GCF_056395825.1 Arthrobacter sp. 05T47
GGCGAGATCACGCCCCTGTCGAAGTTCGGCGAGATCACGCCCCTGTCGAAGTTCATCCGTCCGCACGCGGTGGCGATCACCACGGTCGGCCCGGTGCACCCGGAGAACTTCGCCGACGGCCCCGACGCCGGGTTCCGCAAGATCCTCGTCACCGAACCCGAACACCCCTACACCGGGAACTGGTGGCCCACCGGCCACGGCCTGGGCTACGAACACCTCTTCACCCACCAGGCCGTCGACCTCATCCACGCCATCGCCGACAACCGGCCGCCCTCACCCTCCTTCGCCGACGCCCTCCAGGTCCAAAAAGTCCTCGCCGCCATCGAAACCAGCGCCGGCAACAACAGCCACTGGCACACCCTCTGAGAACCACGGGTGTCCCTTCCCGACAAGACAACAGCGCATGCGGGCGTGAACCACGCCCGCATGCGCTGTTGTCTTGTGGCGCCGGTGGCGCTGATCCGTGGCTAGTCGGAGGGGTACGTGATTCCGGCCTGCCGGCGGACTTCATCGAGCAGCGACATGGCCATMAGYGWGTCGTCCAGCGGCATGGTGGGGCTCTCCGTCAGTCCGAGTTGAAGGCAGCGGATCACCTCGCGCAGCTGGTAGGTGTACCCGTGTCCCGCGGGCACAAAGGTCTCCAGCCGGGTCTCTCCCGAGCCGAASGTSAGGGCCAGYTCCGTCGGGTTGAACAGCGGCGCGTTGCACCGCAGCATGCCKTTCGTGCCGGACACCGTGGCTGTCTGAGTCGACACGGTGGTCAGCGAGACGAGGAACTGGGCGAAGGCCCCCGAGGAATAGGAGAGGGTAACGGCGGTTTCGGCATCCACGCCGTCGCCGTTGACGYGGGCCGCGGCCGTCAGGGACTGGGGSGCCCCCAAYGCAATGAGTGCCCAGGTCAGCGGATAGACGCCGACGTCCAGCAGCGCGCCGCCGCCTGCCGCCCGCTGCCACAGACGGGCCCCCGGAWAMCGGGGCGCGGGGAAGCCAAGATCCGCCTGGAYCGACCGGACCTCACCCAGTTCACCGGAGGCGATGATTTCCGCCGCCCGCTGCATGCTGGGAAGGAACCGGGTCCAGACGGCCTCCATCAGGAACAGCCCCTTGCTCCGGGCCAGCCCGGCCAGGACCGCTGCGTCCCGCGCGTTGAGGGTGATCGGCTTCTCGCACAGCACGTGCTTGCCGGCCTCGAGCGCCGCCTTGGCCACRGCGAAGTGGCTGGCGTGCGGCGTGGCGACGTACACGATGTCGACGTCGGGATCCTGGATCAGYTGGACGTAMCCCGGAAAACCGTCGTCGTCGGCGTAGGCKCGGCGGAARCCGTGCCGGGCGGCGAACTCCTCCGCRCCGGCACGGGACCTGGAACTGACAGCRTGCAGGACCGCGTCCGGCAACAGGGCSAGATCGCTSGTGACAATRGACGCGATCCTGCCGGTGGCAACCACGCCCCAGCGGACGGGATGGCCGGAGGCGCGGAGCGGATCCTGATGGCTGGAGGCAAGCAGCGGCGTTCCKGCCAGCARCGGCTCAGTTGCCGGAGTCAATGTGGCCGCACGCCCTCAGGTAATTCTGCCGAATGACCGGCTGGAAGTCCGGGGCCGGTGCGGCGTCCACAGCGACCGGCCACTCCGGACGGCTGCCGTGGTGGGCCCACGCCGCCTGGACAGCGGCACCCCGCGCCACGTACTCCCCCGGGCTGGGAACCACTACCGGCAGGTCGAAGACCTGGGCCGCGATGGCCTGCACCGCCGGGTTCTGCACGGCACCGCCGATCAACAGGAGGCGYGTTGCGGCGCCGCCTTGCGCCCGCAGGGAGTCCAGCCCGCCGGACAGGCCGCACAGCATGCCTTCAATCGCTGCCCGGGCAARGTTGCTCCGCGTGCTGGAGGCAATGCTGAGCCCGTGGAAGCTGGCCTTGGCGTGKGGCAGGTTGGGCGTGCGCTCMCCTTCGAAATACGGCACCAGCACCACGCCCYCKGCGCCGGGTTCGGCGTCCAGGGCAAGGCGTGACARTTCGTCGAAGTCCACGCCCAGGATGCCGGCCACGGAGCTGAGCACCCGTGCGGCGTTGAGCGTGACGGCGATGGGCAGGTACTCGCCGCTGGCGTCCGCGAATCCCGCCACCGTTCCGCTGGGATCKKYGACGSCGCGGGACGCCACCGAGAACACSGTGCCGCTKGTGCCYACGGACACCACCACGTCTCCGGGCTTCGCCCCCAGTCCCAGTGCGGCGGCGGCRTTGTCCCCGGCACCGGCGCCSAGCAGGATCCGGYGCCCTGACGCTAACCTGCCGGGTCCCGCGGTTCCGGGCAGGTCCGCCGTGCCGGATCCGAAGCAGCSGGGGTGGATCGATCCGGCGGAGTCGCCGGGGCCAAGAACCCGGGGCAGGACSACGGTTCCCGGTTCCCCGGGCCCGGGGTTCCCGGCGGCTTCCCTGGCGTCCCGGCCGAAGGCYAGCTTGAACAGGTCAAGGTCGTACTCCCCGGCCGAGGGGCTCCAATAGCCCGTTCCGCTGGCATCCGAGCGGTCCGTCGTGAGCTGCTCCAGGTCCGGGCCCAGCGGGCTGGAGGCTGCCGGGCCGTAACCGCGGAGGCGCCAGGTCAGCCAGTCATGGGGCAGCGCGACGGCCGCCACCCGGTCCGCCAGGTCCGGCTCGTGGTCCCGGACCCAGCGGACCTTCGTGATGGTGAATGAGGCCACCGGGACCAGCCCGGTCCTTCGGGCAAAGTCCTCCGCCCCCACTTCGCTGGTGAGCGCGGCCGCGGCCCCGGCCGATCGCGTGTCGTTCCACAGCAGCGCCGGCCGCACCACCTCACCGGCGCGGTCCAGCAGCACCATGCCGTGCTGCTGGCCCCCCACSGASAGCGCGCTGACGTCCGCCAGCCCGCCGGCGTCGTCGAACGCTTCTGACAAAGCCCGCCACCAGTGGTCGGGGTGCACTTCGGTGCCGTCCGGGTGGGCGGCACGGCCYTCGCGGACCAGCGTGCCCGTGCCGGCGTCCAGGACCACCACCTTGCAGCTTTGGGTGGAGGAGTCGACGCCGGCAACGAGTGTCATGGGAGCAGCCGTCACGGGATCAGCGGGCGCCGAGCAGGTGCTCGATGAAGAGCTGCTGCAGCTTCACGAAGCCGAAGCCCTTGCCGCCGAAGTAGGCGTCGGCGTTGAAGTCCTCGTAGGAAGCGCGGTCGGCACGCAGCTGCTCGTAGCCCTCGCCCGGGTTCAGCGTGGGTTCGTTGATTTCGGCCACACGCGAGGCCTGCAGGGCCGCCTGGACCTCGGGGTCGGCGCGGAAGGCCTKGGCGCGCTCCTTGAGCAGCAGGTAGGTCTGCATGTTGGCGGCGGCGGAGTCCCACACGCCGTCGATGTCCTCGGTGCGGCTGGGCTTGTAGTCGAAGTGSCGCGGRCCGGTGTAAGCCGGACCRCCGTCGGGRCCGCCGTTTTCSAGCAGGTCCACCAGGGAGAACGCGTTCTGCAGGTCKCCGTGGCCGAACACCAGGTCCTGGTCGAACTTGATGCTGCGCTGGCCGTTGAGGTCGATGTGGAAGAGCTTGCCCTGGTAGAGGGCCTGGGCGATCCCGTGSGTGAAGTTCAGGCCGGCCATCTGCTCGTGCCCGGTTTCGGGGTTGATGCCCACCAGTTCGGGGCGCTCGAGCGTTTCGATGAAGGCCAGGGCGTGGCCCAGGGTGGGCAGCAGGATGTCGCCGCGGGGTTCGTTGGGCTTRGGCTCGATGGCGAACCGGATRTTGTAGCCCTTGTCCGTGACGTAGTCGCCGAGCAGGTTCACGGCTTCGCGGTAGCGTTCCAGGGCGCCGCGGATGTCCTTCGCWGCGTCGTATTCGCTGCCTTCGCGGCCGCCCCACATGACGAAGGTTTCCGCACCGAGCTCGGCCGCGAGGTCGATGTTGTCCAGCACCTTGCGCAGGGCGAAGCGCCGGACGCCGCGGTCRTTGCTGGTGAAGCCGCCGTCCTTGAAGACCGGGTGGCTGAACAGGTTGGTGGTGACCATCGGCACGATCATTCCGGTGGCCTTCAGCGCGCCCGTCAGCCGGTCGATTTCGCGCTGGCGGTCRGCGGCAGAGCAGCCGAAGGGAAAGAGGTCGTTGTCGTGGAAGGTGATGCCGTAGGCGCCGAGGTCGCTGAGCCGGTTGACGGCCTCGACCGTGTCCAGCGGCGGGCGGGTGGCGGAGCCGAACTGGTCCTGGGCCTCCCAGCCGACCGTCCAGAGGCCGAAGGAAAACTTGTCTTCACGGGTGGGCTGAATCGTCATTGAATGCTCCGAGGGTAGATGTGTTGCCGGGGGTTCAGAATGAATTGTTCTACACACAAACATATTATGGATTTCTGTGGTGTCAACCACACTCCGATGAAGACTTYCGAAAACTGGCCCGCTCCCWTGSSWRGATTCACAGGGGATTTCCRTAGCGTTTTGCGGAAGCGGCTGTTATGTTGTGAACGACAGCAAATAGTGCCGCCGATGAGGCACGAACAGGCATGCACATAGCCAAAGGGGCCCGGAGTGAAGGATTCAACCGTGATCGACCAGCTGGCGAYCGAGCGCAACTGGGCGGGAAACTACGGCTACCAGGCGGCGAAAATGTTCCATCCGGCCAGCGTCGCCGARCTGCAGGAAGTCGTGGCCGGCGCCGGAAAGGTCCGCGCGCTGGGGTCCCGSCACTCGTTCAATGACATCGCGGACACCGCCGGGACCCTGGTGGTGCTGGACAGGCTCGACGCCGGGATCAGCATCGATGCCCAGGCCAAGACCGTCAGCGTCAGCGGAGGCACGCGCTACGGGACGCTCGCGGCGGAGCTCCAGCGCCACGGCTTCGCCCTGCACAACCTCGCCTCCCTGCCGCACATCTCGGTGGCGGGCGCCGTTGCCACCGCCACGCATGGTTCCGGCGACGGCAACGGCAACCTCGCCACGGCCGTGGCGGCGCTCGAGCTGGTTACTGCCGACGGCACTGTGGTCTCGGCCCGGCGCGGCGATCCCGACTTCGCCGGCATGGTGGTGGGACTGGGCGCCCTGGGCATCGTGAGCCGGCTGACCCTGGACATTGAGCCGAGCTTCGAGATTGCCCAGAGCGTCTTTGAAGGCCTCGACTGGGACCAGGTCCTTGAAAGTTTCGACGCGCTGACCTCTTCGGCCTACAGCGTGAGCCTGTTCACCGACTGGAGCGGGCCGWCGGTGGGCCAGGCGTGGCTCAAGAACCGYACGGACCGGGCCGTGCTGCCCGCCGGGTTGCCGGAATTCTTCTCCGGYACGCCGGCCACCCAGGCMCGTCACCCGCTGCCCGGCGTGTCCGGAAGCAACTGCACCCAGCAACTCGGCATYCCCGGGCCGTGGGCTGACAGGCTCGCGCACTTCCGGATGGAGTTCAMCCCCAGCAAGGGCGACGAGCTGCAGAGCGAATACCTGATCCCGCGGGAGCACGCCGTGGAGGCCCTCCGCACGATGCGCAGGCTCTCCGGCGTGGTCACTCCCCTGCTGCTGATCGGGGAAATCCGGACCATCGCGGCAGACGAGCTGTGGCTCAGCCCCAACTACGGCCGGGACGGGATCGGCCTGCATTTCACCTGGCGGCAGGACGAACCGGCGGTCAGGGCAATCCTGCCGCTCCTCGAAGCGGAACTGGCCCCGTTCGGCGCCAGGCCGCACTGGGGCAAACTGTTCCACGCCAGCGCCGCCGGGCTCGCCCCGCTGTATCCCCGTTTTGCCGACTTCACCGCACTGGCCGGCCGGCTCGATCCGGCCGGAAAATTCCGCAACGCCTTCCTGGACCGCACGGTGTTCGGCCGCTGATAGTGTCACGATGATGCCTCCACGTACCCCTGTTTCCGCCGCGGCCAGCGAGCCGGACCCGTCGCGCCGCAATAATTTGTCGCTGCTGACCTCCCTYGTCCATCACCACGGCGTCCTCAGCCGCGCCCAGCTGACGCGGCAGACGGGGCTGAACCGCTCGACTGTCGGCACGCTGATCGGCCAGCTCGTGGCCCTGGGCCTGGTCTATGAAACGGCGCCGGCCGGTGAGGGGCAGGTGGGCCGGCCCAGTCCGGAGGTCCATCCCAGCCCGTCGGTTGCGGCGCTGGCCGTCAATCCGGAAATCGACGCCGTCACCATCGGCCTGGTCAGCCTCGGCGGGAARGTGCAAAAGAAGATCCGKTTCSCAACCGAACGGATCCCCAGCGCCCGGGAAGCGGTGAACATCGCCTCGGCTGTGATCGCCGGGATGCGCTCCGAATTGGATGCCTCCTACCGGATCACCGGCATCGGCGTGGCCGTGCCCGGCCTGGTTAACCGCGACGACGGCGTCGTGCGGCATGCACCGCATCTGGGCTGGCGCAATGAACCGGTCGCCCGGATGCTGGGKGAGGCCACGGGTTACCCGTGCCAGGCCGCCAACGACGCCTCCCTGGGCGCCGAGGCCGAGATGATTTTCGGGGCSGGCGCCGGGCAGGGGAACCTGATCTACCTCAACGGCGGCGCCAGCGGCATTGGCGGCGGGATCATCTCCGACGGGCAACTGCTCAGGGGCGCGTCCGGCTACGCCGGGGAACTCGGCCACACCTTTGTCCGCTCCGGAGGCACCACGTGCCACTGCGGCGCCACGGGCTGCCTGGAAACCGAAGTGTCCCAGTCCCGGCTCCGCGAACTGGCAGGCTTGGGCAGCGGCGACGCCGCCGACCTCGAAGAGGCSCTGGCCAACAGCAACRCCGCCATSGTGAACGACGAGGTGGCGCGCCAGCTTCTGTATCTGGGCATCGCGCTCCGCAATGCCGTGAACATTTTCAACCCGGAGGCCATCGTCCTGGGCGGTTTCCTGGGGACGCTGCATGCGCTCGCCCCGACGTCGTTGAACGAAGCGCTGCTCTCCCAGGCCCTGGACGGCCCCGCGGGCCAGGTCAAGATCTACCGGGCGGCGCTCGGTTCGGATCTGATGATGATCGGAGCCGCGGAGCTGGCCTTCGCACAATTCCTTGCCGATCCCGCGGGCATCGGAACCGCCACCGCGCCATCACCCGGACGCGCACCCGCGTCACAGACAGGCTGACCATGCAGAACCAAGCAGTGCAGAAGCAGGCCATCTCGCCCATGGGCGAGCACTACGAACTGCAGGCAGMGYTGGGCGGCCGCCGCCAACGCGCGGTCGTGACGGAAATCGCCGCGAGCCTGCGCGCCCTGGAGGTCGACGGCGTCGCCCTCCTGCAGGACTACCCYGCCGSGTCCGCACCGCCGTCGTGCGCGGGCTGGGTCCTGGTGCCGTGGCCCAACCGCGTGGCGGACGGAAAGTGGACCCAYGACGGCGCCCCGCAGCAGTTGGCGATCACGGAACCGGCCAACGGCAACGCCCTGCACGGTCTGCTGTCCGGTGCCGCGTACAGYGTCGCGGGCCGSACGGCGGACAGCATCACGCTGGCCGCCGATGTCACCCCCGCACCGGGCTACCCTTTTGAACTYGCGACAACGGTCCGCTATCAGCTCACGGYGGACGGGCTCCTCGTCAYGCACGGCCTGACCAATACGGGCAGCCGGTCCGCCCCGGTCGCCGTCGGGGCCCATCCCTTCCTCAAGCTGGGCACCGTCCCGACCGAAGACCTGAAACTGTTCATCAATGCCGASACCCACATCGAAGTCGACGAACGGCTGAACCCGACCGGCGCCACCACAGCTGTCGGCGGGACCCGGYATGACTTCCGGGCAGGGCAACRCGTGGGCGCCGTCGACCTCGATGACGCGTGGGGCGACGTCCGCMGGGAACCGGAYGGCAGCTCGCGGCACTATCTCGAAGCCCCGGACGGCAGCCAGGTGCAGCTGTTCATGGATGCRTCCTTYGGCTATGTGCAGTCCTTCACCACCCGRATCTTCCCCGGCGACGGCGGCGGCCTSGTCACAGCCGTCGCMGTGGAACCGATGACGGCTCCGGCCAATGCCTTCAACAGCGGCGAGGGGCTGCGCTGGCTGGSCCCCGGCGAGACATGGCACCTCAGCTGGGGTATCCGCTACCRGCTGCCCTAGCCCGGATCCGAGGTCGCCCTGCTCGCAGCCCRCCGAAGTCGYCGGAAACSTGCGGGYTCGCCGGAATTTTCCGGCGAACYSGCAACGTTCCGGCTACTTCGGCCGGGCCKKGMCGAACCATGCRCTGGCCAGAAGCCAMAGGGTCCACACAAGGATCAGGACAATCCCGGCAAGTGTCGGGATKGTRTTSGCCGGGGAGAAGCCTTCGGCRCCGATGATCCAGCCCTGGGCAAGGTACGCMAGTCCGGAGAGSGCCATGAGGTAGCCGATCAGCCGGGCGACGCGTCGCGCCCCGACAACCACGGYGCCGGTCAAGAGCAGGCCCGCGCCCAGCACGAAGCTCTGGTAGCTGCGCATGCCCCACTCCAGCCAGCGGATGCCCTCGGCGGTCGCGAACCGGGCGGATTTCTCCGGTTCCGCGGCGGCGGCCCAGGCGTCCACGGCATGCTTGAGGGCAACCCCGTCCACGGCTTGGAGGACTGCATACAGGGCCAGCGCGACGACGGCGGCCGCCGCGCCGAAGCGGGCCGTCCAGGCCATGGCGCCGTCCGGCGCTTTCAGGACCACCAGCAGGACCAGCAGCCCTGAGATGAGCAGCGTCATGCCGGCGAACTGGCCCAGGTGGACGGCGGTCCAGATGCTGCTGCGGGCGTATTCGGCGAAGGTCGCAGCGTGGTCGTTGGCATTGGCCGTGTCGGCATGGAGCAGCCCGGCGACGACGGACACCGCGAAGCCGGCAAWCGCCAGCGTGGCCGCGAGGCGCAACGGCCCGCGCGACGGYGGCASGTGCCCTGGTTCGTCCGACGCCGCCGGCCGSGGGCTCGGACTGTCTGCTGTGCCAAACTTTTCCATGGGAATCGCCTGCTTCGTGCTGGCGTGCAGGGCGCGATGCGTGCGCCTATGCGCAGGCTACGCCGGTCGTGCCCGCGAAGCCACGGCCTGCCGCCCCGAAACCTGAGCCTGAGCCCCGCGACCCGAGCCCTGAGCCCGGCGAGGTCGCCGGAAACCTTCGAACTCGCCGGAATTTTCCGGCGAACGGGCAGCTTTCCGGCGACTTCGGCGTGCCCGCCAAAATCGTGCAACGCTTGGTGCATGGACTTGGAGGTATCGCCCGCGCTCACGATTCCCGCGTCGGAACTCGGCTGGCGGTTCTCGCGATCGTCCGGGCCGGGCGGCCAGCACGTCAACACTTCGGACAGCCGGGCCGAGCTCTCGTGGAACGTGGCCGGCTCGGCGGCGCTATCGGAGGGCCAGCGGCTGATGCTGCTCGCCCGCCTCGGACCACGCC
>NZ_JBFTKG010000067.1:0-8118 GCF_056395825.1 Arthrobacter sp. 05T47
GCACGTTGAGGGTCTTGTGCGCATCCGTCCCCCACGAATCGGCCAGCCCGAGTCCGGCGGTCAGGGCGGACAGTTCGGGCACAGCAGCTGCCCAGAGTCCGAACGCCCCGTCCACGTGCACCCAGGCGCCATGGGCCTTCGCGACGGCGATGGCCTCGACGAAGGGGTCGAAGGCGCCCGAATGCAGGTTCCCGGCCTGCAGGCACACGAGCAGTGGGACCGGGCTGCCCTCCCCCGCACTGAGCGCGAGGTCCAGGGCACAATCCAGCTCGGCCGGGATGATGCGCCCCTGGCGGTCGGAGGGCACCAGGGCGGGACGTCCGAGGCCCAGATAGCGCAGGCCGAGGTCGATGGTGTCGTGGCGTTCCTGTCCCACGAAGCAGCGGATCCGGGGCGCGCCGGCGAGTCCGTCGCCGTCGAGGTCCCACCCGGCATCGGCCATGAGCCGCCAGCGGGCGGCGGCGAGGCCGGTGAAGTTGGCCATGGTGGCGCCGGTGGCAAAACCAACGCCGGACTCTTCRGGGAGCCCGAGAAGCTCAAGGATCCAGTGGCCGGCGGCTTCCTCGATTGCGGCGGTCGCGGGCGTGGCGAAGCGCAGCCCGGCGTTCTGGTCCCAGGCACTGACCAGCCAGTCCGCAGCCAGCGCCGCCGGCAGCGTGCCGCCGATGACCCAACCGAAGAACCGTCCGGACGGCATGGCCATCAGCCCGGGTTCGGCTTTCGCCGCGAGGTAATCCACCACTTCGGCGGCCGGCAYGCCGGTCTGGGGCAGCGGACCGCCGAAGTCGGCGGCCAGCTCGGCGGCCGTGGCCTGCGGTCCGATGYGGCGTGTGCCCTGGCTCTCGAGCCACCGGCGTGCGTGCCGGGCCGCGGCTTCGAGGGCATCCCTGTAACGTTCCTCGCCTGCTGACATAGCTGCATGCTACGCCCGGCGCCAGCGGACCGGGAGCCCCTCGCRGAGCCGTTGATYAGGTGAAGTTGTCCTGCCAGACGTCGGAGCCGAGCTTGATGATCAGCGCGGCAACRACCACCAGGAAGACGATGCGGATGAAGCGGCTGCCCTGCCGGACGGCGGTCCGGGCACCGATGTASCCGCCGGCCATATTTGCCGCCCCCAGCAGCAGCCCCAGKCCCCACAGCACCGCGCCGTGAGGCACGAAGAACAGCAGGGCGCCGGCGTTCGTGGCCACGTTCACGATCTTGGCCTTGGCGCTGGCCTCCAGGAAGGCGTAGCCCATGGCCGAGACGAGCGCGATGATCAGGAACGAGCCCGTTCCGGGTCCGATCAGCCCGTCATAGAAGCCGATCGCGCCACCGATCAGGCAGGCCACCACATAGTGCCGGTGCCCTTCGTGGCGCAGCTTGGTCAGCTGGCCGACGCTGGGTTGGAAGGCGGTGAAGAGGGCGACGGCGATCAGTGCGGCCACGATGATTGGCTTGAAGACGCTCGCGGGCAGGTTGGCGGCCAGCACCGCACCGCCGTAGCTGCCCGCCATCGCGATCGCCGCCATGGGCAGGGCGGTGCGCAGATCGGGCCGGACACGGCCGTAATACGTGACCGCGCTCGTGGTGGTGCCGAAGATGGACCCCATCTTGTTGGTKGCCAGCGCCTGCACCGGGCTGATGCCSGGCACSAGGAGCATSGCCGGGAGCTGGATGAGCCCGCCGCCGCCGACCACGGCGTCGACCCAGCCCGCCGCCAGACCAGCCAGAATGACCAGGACGACGGTGCCGAGCTGGATCGACTCGAGACCGGAAACCACTAGTGGGAACTGTGSAGCATCAGCCGTTGCGCACGGCGTTGACCACGTAGTCAACAGCCTTGTCAACGGCTACGTTCTCGGCGTCGCCGCTGCGGCGGTCCTTGATYTCCACGACGCCGTCCACGAGTCCGCGCCCGACGGCGAGGATGGTGGGGACGCCGACGAGTTCGGCGTCGCCGAACTTCACGCCGGGGGAAACCTTGGGGCGGTCGTCATAGATGACGTCGAGGCCGGCGGCTTCCAGTTCCAGGGACAGCTTCTCGGCGGCCGCGAAAATCTCCTCGCCGCGGCCCACGGCCACAACATGGACGTCGGCCGGGGCGACGGCGCGCGGCCAGACCAGGCCCTTGTCGTCGTGGTTGGACTCGGCCAGGGCAGCCACMGCGCGGGTGACGCCGACGCCGTAGGAGCCCATGGTCACCACGACCTGCTTGCCGTTCTGGTCCAGGACYTTCAGGTCCAGGGCCGCGGCGTACTTCCGGCCCAGCTGGAAGATGTGGCCCATTTCGATGCCGCGGGCGGTTTCGAGCGGGCCGGAACCGTCCGGAGCCTCATCGCCGGCGCGCACATCGGTGCACTCGATGACGCCGTCCCAGCCGAAGTCGCGTCCGGCGACGAGGCCGAACACGTGCTTGCCGGCCTCATTGGCGCCGGTGACCCAGGCGGAGCCGCTGACGACGCGGGGATCCACGAGGTAGAGCAGCTTCGCGGCGCCCTCGGTGCCCAGCAGCGGCGCGTCCAGTGACATGCCGGGGCCGAGGTAGCCCTTGACGATCAGGGGCTGCTTCTTGAGGTCGTCGTCGTTGGCGGCTTCGAGCGTGATYTCGCCGSCGATSGGCAGGAAGGATCCAATGTTCGCTTCGACGCGCTTGAGGTCCACGCCGCGGTCGCCCKGGAGGCCGATCACGACGAGCTGGCGYTCACCGGTCGGCAGCGTCACGGCGAGCACGACGTTCTTGAGCGTGTCGGCGGCGGTCCAGGGGCCGCCGYCGGCCTCWGCCCGCGGAACCAGGACGTTGGCGGCGTCGACRAGCGTTTCGATGGTGGGCGTGTCCGGGGTGTCCCGGAYATCRGCGGCCGGTGCGTTGCTGAAGTCGATKTCTGCGGGGAYCACGGTGGTGACGGCYTCGACGTTGGCCGCGTAGCCGCCGGCGGAGCGCACGAACGTGTCCTCRCCGATCTCGGTGGGGTGCAGGAATTCCTCGCTCTTGGACCCRCCCATGGCGCCGGCGGTGGCAGCAACCGGAATAACTTCAAGGCCCAGGCGCTCGAAGATCTTCAGGTACGCGCCGCGGTGGGCGGCGTAGCTGGCGTCCAGTCCGGCGTCGTCGACGTCGAAGGAGTAGGAATCCTTCATGATGAAYTCGCGGCCGCGCAGCAGGCCTGCCCGGGGGCGTGCCTCGTCGCGGTACTTGTTCTGGATCTGGTAGATGCTCAGCGGCAGGTCCTTGTACGAGGAGTACAGGTCCTTGACCAGCAGGGTGAACATTTCCTCGTGCGTGGGTGCCAGGAGGTAGTCGTTGCCCTTGCGGTCCTTGAGCCGGAAGATGCCCTCGCCGTATTCGGTCCAGCGGTTGGTGGCCTCGTAGGGCTCCTTGGGCAGCAGCGCCGGGAAGTGGACTTCCTGGGCTCCGATGGCGGTCATTTCCTCGCGGATGACCTGCTCCACCTTGCGCAGGACACTCAGTCCCAGCGGCAGCCAGGTGTAGATGCCCGGGGCCGCGCGGCGGATGTAGCCGGCKCGGACCAGGAGCCGRTGGCTGGCCACCTCGGCGTCGGCGGGATCTTCGCGCAGGGTGCGCAGGAACAGCTGGGAGAGTCGAAGGACCACAGGTGGGGTATCCGTTTCTGGGGAAGTGCGGGCAAAGCCTAAGAAAAGCGTCTAGATACTAATCTACCGTCCTGAMGGCCCCCGCTTGCCCCGATGCCCTGCCGCGAWGCACTGTTGCGTGGCCTGCCGCCGCAGCGCCCATGGCACGGAAGAKGACAGGAAAGAGCCACGCCATAACTGATGGAAGCCCCTGGCCGTTTCCAGCTGGTCATCCCGTCATGGCGTGGCTCCCGTGGCCCCAGCACCCCCAGATCTCAGGCTGCGAGCTACTTGGTGTCGCCTCCAGGCGTCGCCTTCCCCGGAATWTTCGCCGGGGAATGCRCGCGCCTTTGCGACACGGCTAGGTAGAACCTATGTGACACGGCGCCCGGAATCAAGAGTCTGCACCCGGTTAATTTCAGCAGTGTCGCTGTAGGACCGGTCCGGGCTCCGGGCGGCTTATTTCCCGACCAGMGCGGCGGCCTCGTCCAGCATCTTTCCCGCCCGGGTCACTGCCTCGGCCTCGCTGGCTCCACCCGCGGCGACGACGGTGACGAGAACGCCGCCCTGGAGCACCTGCCCGGTGATCGCGGACTGCTTTCGGCCGTCCGCCAGGGCGGTGTCCGTCCGGTACGCGACGCTGCCCGGGGTGGTGCCGAGTCCGTCCAGCTTGGTCAGTTTGAGGTCCACCTTGGTCCCGCCGGTGGTGAACGACATGGCTGAGCAYTTGTTGAGGACCTCGCCCTGGGCGATTCCCTGTTCAAGGACCTTGGAGTCGGCGCGGTAGGCCAGGGAGACCCCGGTGCTGGCGCCTGTCGCCGCGTCCTGGGACACGCCCGCCGCRACCGCCGTGCCTTCGCTCGAYGCCGCCTGCCCGCCCAGGGCCAGCGGCGCGCACTCTRCGGGTTCCACCGAGATCGATGCCAGCATGGACTTTGCCTGGTYAATGGATTTCTGGAGGTCGGCGCCCGACATCATGGTGAGCGGCTTGCCCTGCGCGTCCTTCAACTGCGCCACGATGGCCGTCAGTTCGGCGCTCGTGTACGCCTTGGCCTGCGTCTGCGTGGGAGTCGGCGTGCTTGCCTGGCTGGGCGCCGGGCTTCCAGCCTGGGCTTGCGCACTCTTGGCGGCGTCCGGCGAGCCGCCGGGGGTGCCGCACGCGGACAGCCCCAGGGCGCCCCAGGCGAGTAGTGCCGAGGCACCGGCAATGCGCAGCGCTGACGTCTTCATGTTCCCCCAAGAACKAGACCGGTCGCCGGCRGCTGCCCGCTAGAAGAGCACTGTAGCGAACGTGCCCACCTGGCGGAAGCCCACCCGTTCGTAGGTGGCCCGCGCCCTGGCRTTGAAGCCGTTGACGTACAGGCTGGTGACCGGCGCCAGCGTCTGTGCGAGGACGACGACACCGGCCATGTAGCCCGCGCTCAGTCCCTGCCCGCGGAACTCTGGATTCATCCAGACGCCCTGGACCTGGGTCACTTCCGGCGTGACGGCGCCCAGCTCGGCCTTGAAGACGACGTCGCCGTTGGCGTTCAGGTGCACGAGTGAATGGCCYTGGCGGATGAGGCTCTTGACGCGCCGGCTGTAGTATTCCCGGCCGCCAAGGTAGGGCGAATAGCCCACTTCTTCTTCGAACATGGCCGCGCACGCGGGCAGGATCTTGTCGAAGTCGGCCAGTTGGCCAAAGCCGAGTGCAGGCTCCGGCCGGACAGCGGGCGGGCCCGAGATCGTCAGCAGGGGCTGGTTGTCCCGGACTTCATGGGCGCCCTGGCCGAGCCGCTCCAAGGCCGAGTGGATGGCCAGGACAGGCTCGGCCGGCCCGAAGATSGAGGCGTAGCGGCGCCCKGAGCGGTGCGCGGCCATCGCGATGAGGCCGGCGAGGTCCGCGTCCAGCTCGATCGGCACCAGGTTGGCGCCGGCCCAGCAGGCGCCAAGGAGGGTGCCGCCGTCGAACGCGCCAAAGATGCTGGCGCCCCCGGCCGTGGGCGCCGCCGTGCCGGCGCCCTCCAGGTGCGAGAGGATGAAGACGTTGGCGACGGCGTCCCGGTGGGCGAGCGCCAGCAGCGCTCCGGTGTCGGCGCCGCCCAGGGCCCTGACGACGACGCCGGGTGCGGCGTCGTCCCTACGAGACGCTAACCACGGGGCTACCCTTTGCAGCATCTTCGCCACCGGCGTCCCCCATCTCTTCAGCGATTCGCATGGCTTCTTCGATCAGTGTCTCAACAATCTGATCCTCGGGCACAGTTTTGATGACTTCGCCCCTGACGAAAATCTGGCCCTTGCCGTTACCTGAGGCGACGCCGAGGTCCGCTTCGCGGGCCTCGCCCGGGCCGTTCACGACGCAGCCCATGACGGCSACGCGCAGCGGGACCTCCATGCCTTCCAGGCCCGCGGTGACCTGCTCGGCAAGCGTGTAGACGTCCACCTGGGCGCGGCCGCAGGACGGGCACGAGACGATTTCCAGCTTGCGSGGGCGCAGGTTGAGCGACTGCAGGATCTGRTTGCCCACCTYGATTTCCTCGACCGGCGGGGCSGAGAGGGAGACMCGGATGGTGTCGCCGATCCCGCGGGAAAGCAGGGCGCCGAACGCCGTCGCGGACTTGATGGTGCCCTGGAAGGCCGGTCCGGCCTCGGTGACGCCAAGGTGCAACGGCCAGTCACCCTTTTCGGCCAGCATCTCGTAGGCGGCGACCATGATGACCGGGTCRTTGTGCTTGACGGAGATCTTGAAGTCGTGGAAGCCGTGTTCTTCAAACAGCGAGGCTTCCCAGACGGCGGATTCGACGAGGGCTTCCGGGGTGGCCTTGCCGTATTTCTTCATGATGCCCGGTTCCAGGGATCCTGCGTTGACGCCGATCCGGATCGASGTGCCGTGGTCCTTTGCGGCCCGGGCGATTTCCTTGACCTGGTCATCGAACTTGCGGATGTTTCCCGGGTTCACGCGCACGGCCGCACAGCCGGCCTCGATCGCGGCGAAGACGTACTTCGGCTGGAAGTGGATGTCCGCGATCACCGGGATCTGGGACTTCTTGGCGATGATCGGCAGGGCCTCGGCGTCATCGGCGGACGGGCAGGCGACACGCACGATGTCGCAGCCGGAGGCCGTGAGTTCGGCGATCTGCTGCAACGTGGCGTTGATGTCCGTGGTCGGCGTCGTGGTCATCGACTGGACGCTGATGGGCGAGTCGGAGCCGACGCCCACGGAACCCACCTTGATCTGGCGCGTCTTCCGGCGGGGGGCAAGGACGGGGGGCGGTGCTGACGGCATTCCCAGGCTGACCGAGGTCACGTGGACTCCCTTTTAGTAGCGATGTAAAGAAGGTGTGGGCGGAAGGGGCTAGGCGTGATCGGCCAGGAGACCGGTCAGCGGAGCCCACACCGTGGTGCGCGTGCCCGAGATGGCACCGGCGGCCGCGAAGGGGTCCTGCCGCAACAGGTCGTTCAAGGCCGCCTCGTCGGCCGCCTYGAAGATGAGCAGTGCACCTGCACCGTCGCCGTAGGGGCCGCTTGCCAGCAGGGCGCCCTCGCGGGCAAGTCCCGCCGTCCATTCACGGTGTGCCGGCCGGCTGGCATCGCGGACCTCGGAAGATTCGGCGTCGTACACGTACTCCACAGCAAAAACAGTCATACGGATACACTATCGCCCTGTTTGCCCGGTTCCCATCCGGGGACGCCCGGGCACGCTGTCAGCCGAAGACAAGGACCTTGGCTACGGCCGCCACGCCGGCTGCCCACAGCATGGATGTGAGGGTCCCGATGATGAACCGCTCGGCGGCGACCGGAGTCTCCTTCAACTCCGCAAACCGGCCCAGGCCCTTGATGGCCACGACGTAGGCGATGGCGACGGGCTGGCCGGCGAGGATGGCCAGGCACACCGCGAACCGTTCCAGGATGCCGATGATGGCGCCGCCGCGCAGGATCCGGGCGCTGCTGACGGTGTCGGCGGGCCCGGCCGCGTCACGCGCCGGGACAGCGTCCGGCGCCGGCTCCTGGCCGGCCCGTGTTTCGGGGTCAGTGGTGGAATCGGCGGAGGGGTCCTCGGCCGTGTCCGCGCCGGAAGCGCTCCCCCTGTCACCGGGTCTGTCACCGGCCCTGCCGTCAAGGGTGCGGTCGTCAATGGTGCGGGCGAGGCGGAACACCCCGGCGGTAACSGGCCAGCCGGCGAAGCCTGCTGTCAGCAGGGCCAGCGTGATCCAGAGGGCGTTCACGTGTCTCCTTCTGTCATGCCGGTCATCAGGCTGTCCGCGAGGGCCAGCAGCATTTCTGCCGCCGGCCTCGCCGCCCATTCTTCCTGCCAGCCGGAGCGCATGACCGCGCGGCTCACCGACTGCTCGGTGATTCCAAGTTTCTGGGCCGCAATTTTTTGGGTCCCATGAGTGCCGTTAGTGCCGTGCCGCACCGAGCGCAGCACGTCCACCACCTTCCATTGCGCCGCTGTCCGGTCCTGGACCAGCCGGCCAATCAACCGGAGCACCGCCTCTGCATTGGCGCAGGCGGCCGCCGCCCGGGACCTGGCCGCGCCGTTCGCGGCCGCCGCGGCACCTGCCC
>NZ_JBFTKG010000068.1:0-7653 GCF_056395825.1 Arthrobacter sp. 05T47
ATGCCTCGCTTGCGTTTGGTCGGGGATCCCAGCGTACCGCGGGGTGTGACGCGTTTGTTGGACAAGCTGACATGCAGGAGGCCTCGCGCCGATGCGGCGGGGCTGAACGGCGCTGGCGCCGAAGGTCCGGTTCCCCAAAGTGCGGGACAATGGAAGTCCCGAGCCATGAAAGCGGGCCACCTTGRTCAGTCTCCAGCACGATGCCGACGGCTCCACCAGGCTCCACCCGGCTGAGTCCWTGGGTCTGAGCATTGCCGACGGTGCCGGCCATCTCGATCCGCTGCTGTATCCGTGGGACCCGCCCGTGGCCTCGGGTGTCATGGACGGCGATGAATTCCGGCCCCTTGAGCGTTCAGCCGGACTGGATGAAGCCCTCGCGCAAGCCAGCGCGGCACCGCTGGAAGCCCGTTCCCTGGTGGTCTCCATCGGCTCGAATTCAAGCGCCGACGTGATGCGGCGGAAATTCGCCAACTACCGCCAGCCCGTCAGCGCGGTCCTGCCGCTGGTCCGGGGGCAGCTCCACAACATCGCCGTTGGCCACTCCGCCCACGTGAGCAAGGCCGGCTACATCGCCGCCGCCCCGTATCCGCTGCTGGGAGAGTGCACAGCGGTCTGGCTGTCGTGGCTGGACGATCTCCAACTGATGGCCCTTGACGAAACGGAGCCCAACTACCGGCGGATCCAGCTCGACGCCGACGCCTGCCCGCTCGTGGCGGACCACGGGGAACGGCCGGAGGAGTTCTCGCTGTTCACCTCGCGCTGGGGCGTGCTGACCGACGGCGACGGCGGGAAGCTTCCCTTCCTCGACCAGCCTGCCCTCTTCGGGCTCCTCGCCGGCAGCGGCACAGGGGACCTCCTGGAGGAGGGAAATTCTGTGTTCGACGGGCCACCGGAGCGCGTTGCCGAGCAACTCGCGATACCCTCGGTCCAGGCATGGGCCAGGGAATGGTTCAGCTCGGCCGGCCTCGCAGCACCAGTGGACTTCGACGGGCCTTGCTCGGGGTAGCCACCCTCCGGAACGCCGCCGTCACCGGGCGGCGATGTTCTATGCATTGTTCCCGGCGATGTGCTGCGCAATGTACTCGGCGTCGCGGCCCACGCCCGCCACGATGGACGAGCCGTGCCCGGTCAGCCACGGCAAGCCGACGGCGTACAGACCCGCGTGTTCGGTGACGCCGCGGTGGTGCCGGGGGTAGTTCCATTCGTCCAGCACCGGGATGTCCAGGATGCTGAAGTCCAGCCGGTAGCCCGTGGCCCAGAGGACCGACGTGACGTTGGCGGCCTCGAGGTTCAGCCGTGCCGGTTCCGAAGGAAGCCAGTCGTCCTGGCGCGGCGGCTCCGGCTCCGGCGCCGACATGCCGGTGGCGGCAATATAGCTGTCGAACATCGGCTTCATCCGCTGGTAGAACGCCGCCTCCACCAGGGCCAGGCGTTCCGGAAGGTCATCACTGAAGACGAGGTCGCCGTCGTCGGCTGCTTCCAAATGGCCGTGCAGCCGGACGCCGCGSCGGCCGAGGTCSCGCAGGTGGATGTYGTGGCCGCCGYCGGCGCCGGACACCAGCGGGTTGCAGGCGAACCTCGCCGCGGGGGAGGGCAGCTGCCCMACGGTGAGGCCGTTCAGTCCGWAGTCGGGGCCGAATTGTGCAAGCTGCATCATCCARTAGAGGAGGTCCTGGCCGCGGTACCGGCGCGGTGCTTCCGGGCAYGTGGASACCGCCAGGTGGATKTCGCGGCCGACGGCGAGCAGTTCCTCGGCGATCTGGCCGCCGGACTGGCCGGTGCCAACGATGAGCACGGCRCCSTCGGGCAGYTGGCCCGGGTTGCGGTAGCTGTSGGTGTGAAGYTGCAGGATGYGGCYRGGCAGTTGSGCCGACAGYGYRGGGATTTTCGGCKYCTGGTARCCGCCGGTRGCSAGCACCACGKTYCGGGCSCGCCAGCTGCCCYGGKTTGTGGCCACGKTGAAGCCGCCGCSSTCCGCKGGCGCGATSCGCGTGACMTCCGCACCYGTYCGGACAGGAGCGTCGATGCTYTSCGCATAGTGCCGGAAATGGCCGATGAGGTCATCTCGCAGCATGAATGCKTCCGGGGCGGGGCCGTCATACGGCATGCCGGGCAGCGCGAGCGAGAAGTTCGGCGTGTTCAGGCAAAACGCGTCCCACCGGTCCTGCCASGCCCCGCCMAGCGTTTCGCGCCGTTCCAGCAACTGATGTTCGACGCCGGCCCGGCTTAGCCAGTAGCTCGTGGCCAGGCCAGCCTGCCCGGCCCCGACGACCAGGGTGTCGACGCTTTGCGGAGCCGCAGGTCGGGCGGCCGTCGGGGTCTCCATGGTTCTTCTCCCGTAGCCAGGGTGCAGGCTGGCTGTGTTGGCAGGATATGCCCGCAGCGTCGCTACGTATAGGTGCCCGGAGACGGCGTGGGGCCCCAGCGTGGTGTTCGTCAAGGGTGTTCTGGTTCAGTGCGGACCGCTACCTTTTTCCTATGGCCATGGGCAAGCAACGGTGCTCTGACCCCTCTGCAGGAATTTCTACTCAGAAGGAGTGGGAAAGGTCATGAATCGACGAACCAAAATC
Source organism: Arthrobacter sp. 05T47 (assembly GCF_056395825.1). NCBI lineage: Bacteria > Bacillati > Actinomycetota > Actinomycetes > Micrococcales > Micrococcaceae > Arthrobacter > Arthrobacter sp. 05T47. The sequence continues at coordinate 2,571 of NZ_JBFTKG010000068.1, forward strand.
GTCTTTGGTGTGATCGTCCTGTTGCTGGTCGTTGGTGGGGCGACATTATTTGTCCTCGACAACACAAAGAGGAGTACGGCCGCGGAGTACAACCCGCAGATCAACCCTGCCGATTTCACCACTGAAATCACCAATAAATACTTCGCCCTCCCTGTCGGCAAAAAACTGACGTACGAGACCACCGAACACGGACGAGTCACCGAGAGCATCGAGATCGAAATCCTGCCGGAGACCGTGACCATAGAGGGTGTTGAGACGGCGGTCTATCTGGATAAGGAGTACAAGAACGGGCAGCTGGTAGAGGAAACCCGGGATTACCTGGCGCAACACAAAAACGGCGACGTCTGGTACTTCGGCGAGGACGTGGACAACTACATGAATGGAATGTTGGTGAACCACTCCGGCAGTTTTCGCCATGGAAAAGACGGGGCAAAAGCCGGTATCTGGATGAAGGCCGAGCAGCGCGTCGGCGACTCCTACAAGCAGGAATTTTACGTTGGTCACGCGGAAGATATGCGGGACACCGTCGCTACCGGCGAGACCGTATCCACCAAGTCAGGCACGTACACGGACTGCGTCAAGGTCTACGACTGGACGCCGCTTGAAAAGAACTCCCGGGAGTATAAGTATCACTGCCCCCAGATCGGTGGGCTGGCCCTTACCGAGGACCTCGAGACCGACAGCCGGTCCGAACTCGTGAATGTTGTCCTGCCCTAGTTCTTCTACTTTTTGGGCCGGGGCTTAGTAACCTTCGGCTCTTTGGGCGGCAGCCCGGCCACGTGTTCGAATGCTTTCTCCACCCAGGCCTTGGCCCGCGCCTCATCGCCGTCGCCCTCGGCGTTCCAGACTTCCGGCAATCCGGTGTAGCCGCCCATGGGMCGCTCSGSCGGCCCGAACGGRACGGTCCGYTCGGTGCTTTCAAGCRCCTCCTTGTCCGCCTCGGCCAGCTTCACRCCGATRGTGGGGCCGAAGAGGCCRGCGAACATRTTCCCGTGCACGAACGCSCCMAGGTTGCCGAACATCGGCTTGACGACCACCTCGGGATGGTCGGGCAGCACCGACCGGAAGTGCTCCTTGTCGGCGTCGGACGCTTTGGGCATTTCCATGGGTCTTCCTCCGGTAACTGATCCTCGCGGACAGGTCTTYCTGCAGGATATGCCCGCGGCCGGGCACGGYACASKCGGKSCGCGSAGACGGCTGGCGCGGGTGCCGGGCGGRSTGCSGCGGACRRTGGCTCGACGGGRCTGTGGTAAATCGTGYTCGGAATCTCCTGTAYRGTTGMTTCTGTTGTTGTGTTTATGCAGTTCGTAGTTCAGGCAGTACGCATGGTCGAAAGCCCATGTTCTTCTGAAGCAGCGGTTTTGAGCACCCCAAACAGGAGGACCCGAAAGTCGGGACAGTTCCTCCACCTTCACGAAGGACAAAAATAATGGCTACTGGTACCGTCAAATGGTTTAACGCTGAAAAGGGCTTCGGCTTCATTTCCCCCGATGACTCCTCACAGGACGTTTTCGCACACTACTCTGCGATCAACTCCTCCGGCTTCCGCTCCCTCGAAGAGAACCAGAAGGTCTCCTTCGAAACCGAGCAGGGCCCCAAGGGTCCCCAGGCCACCAACATCCAGGCTATCTAATTTCCTTAGATACCCGGAACCGTTAGGTTTCTAGCAGGGCCCGTCTTCGGACGGGCCCTGCTTTTGTTTAACTCACCCGTGCTTCCAAGAAGTACGACGACGGCGCGCCACCGCCGTGGACGTTCAGCTCCAGTGATGAAAGCTGTGCCCGGTGGGGCAGTCCCGGCGGCTAGTCGCCCTCGGGGATGATGATCCAGAGCGCGATATAGATGAACTCGCCGACGCCGAAAAGGCCGAAGAACATGAACCCGAGGCGGACGAACGACCGCGGGACCTCGAAGCGGTCGGCCAGGGCGGCACACACCCCGGCGATGACCTTGCCACGCCGGGGACGAACCAGGGTTGCTGCCATTTCGTCACCCTAGCACCGGGTGTGCGTCCCGTCAGCAGTAATCTTCGCCACTGGGTCGCGGTTCCACAGCCCGCGCGACTTAGCCCGTCGTCAGAGCTGCCCACGCCGCGCCAGGTACGAGTTCAGCGCCGGGTTGTCGATGTCCTTGGCCAGCCACGGGATGGTCTCCGCGGCGGCCGCGTCACCCAGGACCGCCCGGTGCGAGTGGGCCCGGACCACGAGTTCGCGCAAGGCGCCGCGGCTGGCCATGGTGCCGAGCCGGTCGGCGTAGTCCCCGGCGGCGGGGGAGCCGGCGTCGATCGCGACCTCGGCCGCCGTGTCCAGCAGCCGGGCCCGGTACCAGAGATACCAGGGGGTGGTGTCGAGCCCGCGCTTCAACCACGACTCGGCCCCGGCGGGATCGTTCAGCGCCATGCTGAGCCGGGCCTTGGCCCCGGCGGCCAGGGTCAGGTAGCAGTGGTCGCCGGCGACGTCGGCCATCACCCAGGAGCGGTCGATCAGGGGAGCGGCCTCCTCCAGCTGGCCTGCTGCGAGGAAGGTCTCGCCGCGGAGCCCGGCGACAAAGGGCTCGAACGCCGTCCAGTGTTCGGCCGCTATCAGTTCCTGGGCCCGGTCCAGGCATTCGGCAGCCGGCTCCAGATCCCCGCGCAGCAGATGCACCCGGCCGGCCAGGGCCTCGCTGAACGCCAGCAGGCGGCGGCCCCCCACAGCGGTCGCCAGCCGGGTTGATTCGGCCAGGGCCGCCAGCGCCTCGCTGTAGTGCGCGGTGTCCGAGGCCGCCATGCCCTGGATGGCCAGGATCCTGGAGCGTTCGTCGTCGAACCCGTCCGCGGCCCGGGCCGCCTGCTCCAGCCAGCCGGCCGCACGGTCCGGGACACCCCGCTGCACGGACAGGTACCCGAGCTCCCGGTAGGCGGCCGCCGCCACCCGCGAGGCCGGCCGCCCGGGGTTTTGTGTTTTTGACTGCAGAGACTCAGGATCCAATCCCTCCGACTTCAAAGCCCGGTGTAGGAGATCGGCCACTTCGGCGCCCCGGCCGCCGGCCTGGTGGATCAGCGCCCCGGACAGCGTCACCAGGGATTCGGCCAGCAGGTGATGGTCGCCGGTCCGTTGCGCGATCTCGGCCGCGAGGCGTAACTGCTCCAGCCCGCGGTCCACYGAGCCAGCCGAGAGCGACGCCTCGGCGGCATCGAGATAGGACCGCACCGCGGCCGAGCTGGCCGGCAGCCCGGGCTCGGCCGGCGGAGCCGCGTCGGACAGGGCCCGGMGCACCTCGGCTGGCACCCCGAGGCCGAGCTCCCGGCGGTACAGCTCACGGCACTTGTCGGCCTGCTCCCGCGCCCGCCGGTACTCGCCCAAGGACAGCAGGGCCTTGATCAGCACGGCGTGGCAGTCGGCGTTGAAGGGGTCAAGGTGCAGCGCACGGGTGGCGAGGTCGACGGCGTCGTCCGCCCTTCCGGCCGCCAGCGCGGCGAGCGACGCCTCGTAGAGCAGCGTCAGGACGGTGTTCTCGAGCCGGTGCCGCTGGTCTTCCAGCCAGGATTCGAACGCCGGGCATTCGTCGAAGGCGAGCCCCTCAAGGAGTTCGCCGTCGAAGGTGCGTGGGTCGGCGTCTTTGGTGGGGGCCAGTGCCGCCATAACGTCGCAGTTCCACCCGGCCGGCAATACGAGACGCAGCGGGTCGCCGCCGACCGAGTCCGCGCCGAGGGTCCGCCGCAGCTCGGAGAGGTTCCAGCGGAGGGCGCCGAGGGGGTCTTCGGCATCGGGGAACAGGAGGGCCGCTGTCCGGGCCCGGCCGGTGCCGCCCGGCTGAAGCGCGAGGTAGGCCAACACAGCCCACGCCTTGCGGCCGCGGGGCTGCCGGGGTGCGATGCCAGCGGACTCGATCCTGGGCGGACCGAGGAGCCGAATCCAAGTGTCGGCCATATGAGTCATGCTACGCCGCTGGTGGAGGAGCGGGAGGGGGTGATGGTGGCGGTGCCACGGGGTAGCGGCGGGGGCGCTGGCGGAGCTGTTGGCGACGCGCGATCGGAGCCGCGCCGGGCGGTAAACCTGGCCGGAAACAGGCCGGAAGCCGGCCGGAAAAAAGCTCACACGGTGGCTCACACGGTCCGAGCGGAAACTGGACATGTCCCCACAAAAGGACCGGAATCCAGAACCACAGCCGCAACACCAAACCCGCACCGATCACCCCGGATTCCGGCCCGCAACCAGCCCATCATCCGCCCCATCAACCAGCTCACTCGCCCGAGGTGCTTCACAAATGGAATTAACCGCCATCCTGCTCGCCGGACTCCTGGTCTTCGCAGCCGTCGCCACCTTCGTCGCGGTCTTCCGCGACGGCCGGGGCCACACCCCGCCCGTCCGGTCCACCCGCCCATGGATGGCCGGCAATCTCCCCAGCGAACCGTACGCGACCCTGCGGACCCTGCACTGACCGAATCCCAGCAGCCGCACGCCAGCAACCGCCCGGGCCCGGCCCCCACCTCCAGAACCGGAGACGGAGGCCAGGCCCGACGTCGTGCGTTGCCTGAGTGCCATGCGGAGGTCGCTGGGCTCATCCGCGGACCCATGGCGGCGGCAATAAGTGGGCGCAACCTGGTTTCCGCCACGTTTACGGACAGCCGCTGCGTGGATTCACGCAGCGGCTGTCCGTTTTTGGCGCGCAATTCCGGGGACGGTGCGGAATGCCGGTGCGGGGCGAATTCTCCGGCAGCGCGGCTGGCGGGTCTGTCTAGACACTCGCCGGGGCGCGGGAGCATCCTAAACGTGTGCGCGTTTCGGGGGAGCGGCTACGCGGCGGAGCTTCCGCCTTGGCTGGGGAAGCCGGGGAAACAGGCGGACCGCTGGCAGCCGGATCCTACTTTTCGGGCGTGCGGACACGATCGGCGAGGGAACCGGGGACCAGGTCATGGACGAAACATCCGATACGCGGCAGAAGCTATCCAACCGCATCGATGACAAGCAACGGGACCTTCAGTCCTACCTCGGCCGGGAACGACCACGTCGGACCCGGTTGGCCGGCATCAGCATTGTGGGCAGCGCGCTGGCCGCCGCGTTCACGGCGGGTCCGGCAGTCGGGGGCACGGGGTTCACCG
>NZ_JBFTKG010000069.1:0-7292 GCF_056395825.1 Arthrobacter sp. 05T47
GGCGGGGGCCCCTGGAGTGGGTGACCCATGCGGCCAACCAGGTGGGCCGCTACCAGCCGGCCCCCATCCGCCAGACATCCCGCTTCCGCTAGGTCCAGGTGCCGGCAGGTCCAGGCGCCAATTACCGCGGCCGCGCCTCAGCTTCCCGCTTCAGCCAGGTCTAGCTGTTGCCAGGTCTAGCTATCGCCAGGTCTAGCCGCTGCCGGGTCCCGCTATCGCTGGGTCCTGGCTACGGCTTCTGGGCGTCTGCTCGGAACATCCGCACGGCGTCGCGCATCGAGGCACGGGCCCGCTTGCGGTCTCCGGCGGCGTCGTACGCACAGCTCAGCCGGAACCAGGAGCGCCAGTCATCGGGGGCGGCTTCCGCTTCGGCACGGTACTTCTCAAATTCGAGATCCGCTGCTTCGCGGATGATCCGGCCGGCGGGCGTGCGCGGCAAAGTGTCCTCGGGCAGGCCCCCCTCGGCTTCGAGGATCTTCGCCAACCGCTCGGTGCGGGCACCAAACAGCAGCTCCCGGATCAGCGCCCAGGCTCCGATGACCGGCAGCACCAGGTAGGCGACGCCGATYGCCTTSGCCACGAGGCTGGGGTCGGTCATCAGGAGCACGGAACGCTGAAGGGAYACCACCAGGTAGAACACGAGCAGCAGGGTGACGGCACCCACCCAGATCTTGGTGCGGTTGGCTTTCAGGGCAGTCAGAGCAGCGGACACGGGACTCAGATCCCCAGGTCCAGGTAGCCGTCGAGSCCCATRGTGAGACCGGGGYGCGCGGTCACGTTTCGGATCCCCAGCAGCACGCCMGGCATGAACGAGGCCCGGTCGAAGGAGTCGTGGCGGAACGTCAGCTGCTCCCCCGGACCGCCCAGCAGSACTTCCTGGTGCGCGACCAGGCCGCGGAGCCGGACGCTGTGGACCCGGACGCCGTCGACGTCGCAGCCGCGGGCGCCCGCGAGCTCGGTGGTMGTGGCRTCCGGGCTGGAGGGCACTCCGGCGGCGGTCCGCTCGGCCGCGATCAGCTGGGCCGTKCGCACGGCCGTCCCGGAGGGGGCATCCACCTTGTCCGGGTGGTGCAGTTCAATGATTTCAACGGAGTCGAAGTACTTGGACGCCTTGGCGGCGAAGGCGGARGCCAGGACCGAACCGAGGGCGAAGTTCGGGGCGATGAGGACGCCGACGCCGGGGCGGTCGGCAAGGAGTTCCTCCAGCCCCGCGAGCCGGCCGGCATCCCAGCCGGTGGTGCCCACCACGGCGTGCATGCCGTGCTCGACGGCGAACCGGACGTTCGCCTCGGTGCTTTCGGGGACGGTCAGGTCCACCACGATCTGCGCGCCGGAGCTGACCAGCGTGTCCAGGGAATCGTTGCGGCCAAGGGCTGCGACGAGCGTCAGGTCCGCGGCGGCGTCGATGGCTTTCACGGCTTCGGCGCCCATGCGCCCGCTGGCGCCCAGCACGGCRACGGAGAGTTGTTCGGTCATGCCATCAACCCTACMGCCGGGGCCGTCGCCTTCCTGAACCGGCGGCCCCGGGTTACAGACCCTCCCCACCCCGGCTCCGGTCGCCCCCATTCCGAACCTGTCAGGCTGGATTGACGGAAAGTGCCTGTCAGTCTAACCTGACAAGCATGGAACCTGACGACCTGTCCGCGCATATTCATTCGCTTGACCCCGCGGTCGGCCTGCGGGCGGTCGGCGCCCTTCATCGCCTGGCGGAACAGGTCGAGGCAGCGCAGGTAAGGGCAGCYCGAGAACAGGGCTGGACCTGGGAGCAGATCGGGGACGCCCTGGGCGTCTCGAGGCAGTCCGTCCACGCAAAATACCGAGAGTGAGATCAACCATGTTTGAACGATTCGCCGAGGACACCCGCAGGATCGTTGGCTTTGCAATGGAAGAGGCCCGCTACAGCGGCGACAAGCGGCTGGGCACGGATCACCTGCTCCTGGGGGCGCTTCACGATCCAGGTCCGGCCGGCACCCTTGGYRTCACGCTGGATSAGGCCAGGGCGGCGGYAGCGTCGCTGGACCGCACGGCACTSGCGTCAATCGGAATAGACGCGACGGGATTTCAACGCGCCACCATGCCCAGCCGCGGCAAGAAGCCGCCGTTCAGCTCAGGGGCCCGGTCGGTAATCGAAGGCACGCTGCGGTACGCCATTGCCCAGAAATCGCGACAKATYACCACCGCGAATCTTCTGCTGTCGCTGCTGGACCGCGACGAACATGATCCGGCGGCCTCGCTCCTGAAGGAACTGGGRGTCGACCGGGCCGCGGCCCGSCGCAGGGTCCTCGACTCCTGACTCTGCCTCCTGAAGGCGAGCCACGGCCGGGTCCAGTGGCGAACACTGTCCCGTGCCTACTCGCCGGCGCCGACCCATTCGACAGTGCCGTCGGCGAAGAACTGTTCCTTCCAGATCGGCACCTGGGCCTTGATCCGGTCCACGAGTTCGGCACAMACCGCGAACGCCTGGCCGCGATGGGCCGCGGAGACGGCACAGACCAGGGCAGGGTCGCCGATCYCCAGCATCCCGATCCTGTGGGCTGCCCAGATCCGCACCGGCTGCTGTTCCCCGGAGCCTTCGGCGCCGGCGTCGSCGGCATCGGACGCCCGGTCAGGGACCGCCGGGACCGAGTGCTCCGCCACGAGCCCGGCGACGACGTCGRCCATCACCTGGTGCGCGGTCGGGTGGGCGCTGTAGCTGAGCCGGGAAACCTGCCTGCCGCCGTCGTGGTTGCGGACGACGCCGCTGAAGCTGACCACCGCGCCTGCGGTGTCCGACTCGACCGCCGCGATGGCCTGCTCCACGGAAATGGGCTCGGCGCTCAGCACGGCATGAACGATTTCAAATCCTGTGTCAGTGCCCATGGCTTCCTTCCAGCTGGTCGCAGAGGTGCCCAACAATGGGATCCAGCACGCCCAGGCCATCCATCACGCCCTTCGGGGATCCGGGCAGGTTCACGATGAAGGTCTGCCCKGCCGCGCCCGCGTGGCCCCGGCTGAGCATGGCCATCGGCGTCTTGGCCATGCCGGCGTTCCKAATGCCCTCCATGATGCCCGGGATTTCCCGGTCCAGCAGGGGCAGGGTCTGCTCAGGCGTGGCGTCGGTGGGGCTCAGGCCCGTTCCCCCGCTGGTGATGATGACGGCCGGCTGCTGGCTCAGCAGGGCACGGATTGCGGCTCCCACGGGCGCGCCGTCGGGGACCACCATGGCCGGATAGGGTTCGAAGCCGTGTTCGGTCAGCCAGTCGAYGATGACCGGACCGGTGAGGTCGTCATAGATGCCGGCGGCCGCCCGGGTGGAGGCGATCACGACGCCGGCCTTCCGCCCGGTGGCTTCGCCGTGGCGGTGCGGTTCGGGCATGTTCATAGGGTCCAGTCCCCGCTCTTGCCGCCGCTTTTGGCGAGCACCTTGATGTCGGTCAGGACCGCATGTTTGTCCACGGCCTTGATCATGTCGTACACGCTCAGTGCCGCGACCGACGCGGCRGTCAGTGCCTCCATCTCGACCCCGGTGACACCGCGGGTCTTGACCGTGGCAAATATCGTCACGGAGTCGGCGTCGAGCTCAAAGTCGATGGTGACCTTGGCGATCGGCAGCGGGTGGCACAGCGGGATCAGGTCGGGCGTCTTCTTGGCCGCCATGATYCCGGCGATGCGGGCMACSGCMAGGGCGTCGCCCTTGGGAAGCTCGCCGCCGCCGAGGAGRGAMAGGACCTCGGCSGTGCTGCGGACGGTCGCGGTGGCCGTGGCYTCCCGGGTGGACTGCGCCTTGTTGGAYACATCCACCATYTGCGCCGTGCCGTCGTGGCGGAGGTGGGTCAGGCGGGTGGTCTCCGCWGRGGCGGCATYCGCTYCAGCGTTTTCTGCTTCATTCACAGGATCCATACTTCCACTTCATCGCCCGCRGAGAGCACYGCYGTYCCCTCGGGRAYGTGGACCAAGGCGTTGGAACGRGCCAGGGCATGGACCAGGTGTGAGCCGGCGCCGCCCTCCAGCCGGACTGTGCCGTCGGGAGCCAGCGTGCCGCGCCGGACCTGGTGCTTGCCCGGCGGGGAGGTCAGCGGYGCGGCGAGGCGGGCGCGGACGGAGGGCCGGGGCGCCGGGGCGCCGATCAGYTCCGTGAGGACTGGGCGCAGGAACATTTCAAAGGACACGAGGCAGCTCACCGGGTTGCCGGGGAAYCCCAGSACAGGGACACCGTCGAAGCTGCCGATTCCCTGCGGGCCGCCGGGCTGCATCGCCACGGCGCCGAACTCGACGTCGTGATCCGCCATGGCCTGCCGGACCACCTCGTAGGCACCCTTGCTGACGCCGCCGGTTGTGACGATCAGGTCCACGGCGGGCCCATGCCGGCGCAACAGCTCGGYGAGCTCGTCCGGCYGGTCCGCGGAGACGCCGGTCCGGGTGACCTGGAGCCCGGCCTGGCGCATGGCGGACTCGAGCAGCGTGCTGTTGGAGTCAAAGATCTTGCCCGGTCCCAGCGGGCTGCCTGGTTCCACGACTTCGTCGCCGGTAGTGACCAGGAGGACCCGAAGGGATGGACGGACCGGCACCTCCGTGTAGCCCATTGCCGCCAGCAGTCCGAGCTGGCCCGGCCCGAGGAAGGTCCCGGCGCCGAGGGCGAGCTCGCCGGAGCGGATGTCGCTGCCGGCGTCGCGCACGAATGTGCCCGCGGCCGCCGCCGGCACCCGGACCGTGGCGGGCTCCCCGGGCACGGGGAAGGAATCGGGCACGGCTTGTTCGATGGGAACGACGGCGTCGGCCCCGGCCGGCATCATCGCCCCGGTCATGATCGGRGYCGCCGTGCCGGCGGCAAGTTCCACGGGTGAGGCACCGGCCGGGACGGGCGCGACGACGCGCAGTTCCGTGCCGCCGTCGGGCACGTCGGCGCTGCGGATCGCGAAGCCGTCCATTTGCGAATTGGCAAAGGGCGGAAGGTCCARGGGCGCCACGATGTCGGCGGCCAGTCCCCGRCCCAAGGCGTCGAGCARCGGGAGGCGCTCCAYCCGCGCTTCGGTGMTGAGCGGCGCCAGCAGTGCACGCACCTTGTCCCGGTGTGCTTCCACGCTGACATGCCTTGTCTCGGTGCGGTGCATGCGTTTCCTGACCTTTGCTCGGCTCGCTAGGACTTCACGTCAACTCTAACCGTGTGGTAACCCGTGGCTCCGTTCGGCGCGACCGGCGCGGACTCCTCCACTTGCGGCACCCCGTCCAGTGCGGTGGCCCGGACMTGGACCTCGTACTGGCCCGGCGTCAGCGGAAGCGCCAGCTTCCATTGGTACCASGTGTCCTTGGAGATGCCCGGGGCCAGCTCGGCCTGGTGCCAGTCGCCGCGGTTGATGCGCAACTCCACCTTGCCGATGCCCGTGTGCTGTGCCCACGCGACCCCGCCGAACACCACCGTCCCCGCCGTCGCGCTTTGCCCGTCGCGCGGCACGTCAATCCGGGATGATGTCTTGATGGGCCCCCGTTCGCTCCAGCCGCGGGGTGTCCAGTAGGCGACGTCGTCCGCGTAGCGGGTCACTTTCAGCTCGGTGATCCACTTCGTGGCCGAGACGTAGCCATACAGCCCGGGCACGATCATGCGCACCGGGAACCCGTGCTCCAGYGGGAGCGGCTCGCCGTTCATTCCCACGACCAGCAGGGCGTCCCGGYYGTCGGTGAGGGCCTCGAGCGGGGTGCCCGCCGTCCAGCCGTCCGTGCTGCGGGACAGCACCATGTCCGCCCCGGCTTTGGGGCCGGCCATGGCGAGCAGTTCGCGGACCGGCCAGCCGAGCCAGCGGGCATTTCCGATCAGGTCCCCGCCAACCTCGTTGGAGACGCAGGCTATGGTCACATGGCGTTCAGTCATCGGTTTGGCCAGGAGGGTGGCAAAGTCGAGTTCGATCTCCCGATCCACCATCCCGGTCACCTTTAGCGTCCATTCCTGTGGGTCCACCAGTGGGACCCGCAGGGCAGTGTCAATCCTGTAGAACTGCCTGTTGGGCGTCACCAGCGGGCTCAGGCCGGCCAGCCGGATCTCGGCACCGGCGGGTACGGGCGGCTCGGGAGAGGCGGGCGCCGGRAGGACCAGCTTGCTGCGCACATCACTGACGACGGCGGCCGCTCCCCTGAGGGTGGAGGCGAGCACACCGACGACGGCGGCAACCGCGGCGGTCCCGCCGAGGGCCACGAGGAAACGGCGCCGGGCAGGCCCGGTTTCACCTGCTGTATCTACCGTGGCTGTGGTCTCCAGGGGTTGCCACTCCAGCAGTTTCCGGATGAGCCACCGCAGCAGCGCGATTCCCACCAGCGCCACGAGCACCGGAACCGGGATACCGTTGGCGGTCAGGTCGGCCCGGCTGAGCACGGCCACGAGGCCCACAACGCCGAACACCGCAATCAGAACCACCCCGGCGAAACGGCGCCGCACTTCAAGGACCCCGGACAGGGCCGCGAGCGCGGCGATGACCAGCGCCATCCCGCCGAGGAGTGCCACTTTGTCCGCGGTGCCGAACAGCGAGATGACCCACTCCTTGACGCCCGGCGGCACGGTATCAATCACTGCCCCGCCAACGGCCGTCACCGGGGAAACCGTGGGGCTCACCAGGCTGGCCGTGAGCTCACCGAGCACCACCGCGGTCCCCACAGCCACCAGCCCGGCCGCGGCAGCCCATAGRTCGCGCCGTCGCCGGGCATGCCGTTGCTGGGCCCCTGGTCCTGGGGTCCGCAGTTCGGGGGTCCTCGATTCCGGGGTTGTCGATTCGGRGGTACTCGRTTCGGGGGAACTCGGTTGCCCGGTTGGWCCCTGCTGCGCCTGCGTTCCCGTCCGTTGCTGTTCCGTGCCGGCGACTGTCTCGCCCATTTCATGCCCCTGACCGTCAAAGCCCACGCCGCTGCTCACTGTGTCCGTCCTGTCCGTATGTTGTCGTCCGCCGAGCCTTGCGGAATCCTGCCCGGCACTCCCCCGGCKGCCGGCTCAACGGAAGCTTGTGCGTCCGCYGGGTGCCCTGCGGCTCTCTGTTCGGCGGAGCCCTGSCCGTCTGARCCCTGCCTGTCTGAACCCTGCMYGTCTRAACCCTGCCCCTCTGAAGCCTGCCCGGGGAGCAACAGCGAGAACCTGCATCCGCCGTCGACGTTTTCAACGGTGACCGTGCCCTGATGGGCGCTGACGATTCCGGCGACAATGCTCAGGCCCAGCCCCGCCCCGCTGTAACGCTTGGCGCCCGCCGGCTCATCCGTCTCGGGCACCCCAGCGCTCCCCAGCCCAGTCCTATCCATCCCAGTTCCGTCCAGCCCAATTCCGTCCATCCCAGGGC
>NZ_JBFTKG010000070.1:0-7167 GCF_056395825.1 Arthrobacter sp. 05T47
CCCGCCCGGCAATACGACCACGACATCCTGCTGGTCACCGAGGATGAGGGTGCAGCCGGGCTCCGCCGCGTGGTGGGGCAGCAGATCTGCGACGGCCTCATCCTCATGCAGGTCGAAGGCGAGGACGAGCGGCTGCCGGTAGTGCGGACCCTCAACGTCCCCGTGGTGCTGATCGGCATTCCCCGCGATCCGTCCGGACTGGTCTGCATCGACGCCGACTTTGAAATGGCCGGCGAGCAATGCGTCCACGATCTTGCGGCCGCAGGTCACTCCGTGATCGCCGTCATTGACTGGYAGCCCGCGGTGGTGGACCGGCACGTGAACTACGTAGACAGGTTCATGCGMGGGACGGATGTTGCCGCCGCGGCMTTGGGCGTGACCGYGTTACACCTTCCCGGCGGGGCCGACCTCGCCACCATTTCCAAATCCGTGGACGAAGCCTTGGCATCGACCACCGGCTTCCCCGCATTYATCGTCCCGGATCGCACGGTSCAGGACATCCTGCGCCGYGTCCTGTCCGATCGCGGCCTGACCCCGGGCGTCGATGTCTCAGTCATCGGCAGCGCATCCCCCACCCTTGCGGAGCTTCAGCCCATACCGCTCTCCACCATTGATCAGAAGCCGGCGGAGGTTTCCCGCCGCGCAGTAAAGATCATCTGCCAGCTCCTCGACGCCGGCYCCCAGGGACCACACGAATCCCTGGAGCTGGTACCCACGGGGATCATCCACCGGTCCAGCACCATCCGCCCACCCCGCGGATCGTGAGACCGCCCCGCCGGRCTGCAGTGCCGCCGTTCGGTTTCACCTACCAGTAATCCGTTTCAACACTCGTTCYACCAATCCGTTTCAGCATCGTCGATACGCATCGATGATGCGATTCGCTAATCGTCATCGATGCGTATCGAAYMACACCCTCCACAAATGAAGGAACAGACAATGAAGTCAGTAAAGACCAAGAACCGGGCCCTGGCCCTTGCCGTCACCGCGCTCGTTGGCCTGCCGGTGGTGCTCTCCGGTTGCGGCACCGGCACTGCGGCCTCCGGCGCCGGGGAGAGCGTCACGGAGATCTCCGTCATGGACTACTACAACAACGAGCCGGACAAGACGTTCATCGGAGATGCGCTCAAAGCCTGCGGCGTCAAGGCCGGCGTCACCATCAAGCGCGAAACCGTGCCGGGCAAGTCCCTGATCTCCAAGGTGCTGCAGCAGTCGTCGTCCAAGACGCTGCCTGACGTGCTCATGCTGGACAATCCGGACCTCCAGCAGATCGCGGCCACYGGAGCCCTGGCMCCYCTGGCTGACTTCAAGATCAGCACCGCCGATTTCGCCCCGGGCGTGCTGAGCGCCGGCACCTACAAGGACAAGGTTTACGGCCTGGCCCCCACCGTGAAYACGATTGCCCTCTTCTTCAACAAGGACATCCTGGCCAAGGCCGGCGTCACTCCCCCCACCACCTGGACCGAGCTGAAAGCMGCGGCCGCCAAGCTGACCGMSGGAGACCAGTACGGCCTGGCCTTCAACGCCAACCCCACCTACGAGGGCACGTGGCAGTTCCTTCCCGTCATGTGGTCCAACGGCGGCAACGAGAAGAACATCGACACCCCKGAGACGGCGGARTCGCTCCAGCTCTGGACGGACCTCGTGAAGGACGGCTCGGTCTCCTCCTCCGCSCTSAACTGGACGCAGGCGGATGTCAAAGACCAGTTCCTGGCCGGCAARGCCGCCATGATGGTCAACGGYCCGTGGCAGATYCCGTCCYTGGACAAGCAGRCGTCGCTGCAGTACGGCGTGGTCAAGATCCCGGTCCGGGAGGCAAGCCAGACGGCCGTGGCCCCGCTGGGCGGCGAGGTCTGGACTGTCCCGCAGACCGGGAACAAGGCCCGCCAGGCGAAGGCGGCCGAGGTGGTCGGATGCCTGAACAGCGACGAAAACCAGCTGGCCATGGCCAAGGTCCGCAACACCATYCCGTCCAAGACCACGTTGGCTGAMAAATTCGCCGCCGARAACCCGAAGCTCGCCACGTTCACCGAACTCGTCAAGACGGCGCGCGCCCGCACCGGCCAGCTCGGCGAGGGATGGCCGGCCCAGGCCACCAAGATCTACACCGCCATCCAGACYGCGCTGACMGGCAAGGCCTCCCCSGCGGACGCCCTGAAGCAAGCCCAGGGCCAGTAAGAAGGCCGCYATGTCACTGACCACCGATGTGTCGCAGGCAAARTCCCTGCCCGMGCCCGRAAATACAAAGGCCGGGCACCCCGCGCCGGCYCCCMGRCGGCGCAGCCGCCAGCGCCGCGAGCGCATTTTCCAATGGCTGTTCCTGGTTCCGGCCGTGATCTACATGGCCCTGTTCTTCGGCTACCCCGTGGTCAAGAACGTCGTCATGAGCTTCCAGGACTACACCACCGCCACCTTCTTCACCGGCGAAGCCCCGTGGCTGGGGCTGGCGAACTACGCGACTGTKTTGTCGTCGTCGTTGTTCTCCACCTCCCTGTTGAACACCGCCCTGTTCACGGTCGGGTCCATCCTGGGGCAGTTCGYGATCGGCYTGGCGCTGGCGATCTTCTTCCAGCGGAAGTTCCCGCTGAACGGAATCCTCCGGTCCTTGCTGCTGCTCCCCTGGCTGCTGCCACTGATCGTCTCCAGCGCCGTGTGGCGCTGGATCCTCGACAAGGACAGCGGCGCGCTGAACCGGTTCCTCGGCGAGCTGCACATCGTGGACACCGGGGTKCCGTGGCTGACCAGCACCTCCCTGGCGCTGATCGCCGTCGTCGGGGTCAACATCTGGATCGGCATCCCGTTCAACCTGACCATCCTCTACGGCGGCCTGCAGGAAATCCCGGATGAGCTGTACGAGGCCGGCTCGCTGGACGGGGCAACCGGCTGGAAGGCCTTCCGGCACATCACCTGGCCCATGCTCCGCCCCGTGGTGAGCGTTGTCCTGGTCCTCGGCGTCGTCTACACACTCAAGGTGCTGGACATCATCCTGGGCCTGACCAACGGCGGACCCGCCAACTCGACCCAGACCATCGCAACACAGTCCTACGCGCTCTCCTTCCAGGAGTTCAAGTTCGGCGAGGGCGCCGCACTGGGCAACGTCCTGGTGGTCATTTCCCTGGTCTTCGCGGTCCTGTACCTCCGGGCCAGCCGGCGAGCCGTTGATGAGTGAGGAAACCATGACAMCGCAAATCACCRAACGCACCGGCCGGCTCAACGCCTCCGGCAYCGGACGGGGCAAGGCCCGGCCGRCGGAYCGGAASAACTGGGGATCCACGGCCTTGGCCCTGTTCTTCCTCGCCGTGATGCTCTTCCCTGTCTACTGGATGGTCAACGCGTCGCTGCAGCCCAACGGCACCACCCTGGAGACCTCGTGGCTGCCGCTCAAACCCGATTTCACCGGCTACGTCACAGCCATCAGCGAGCAGGGCGGAAACCTGGGCACCAGCCTGGTGATCTCGCTCGGCAGCGTCGTGCTGAGCCTGGCGATCGCGGCACCGGCGGCGTACGCCCTGGCCTACTTCAAGGTCCGGGGTGCCGGGGTGGTGCTGTTCGCCATCCTGATCAGCCAGATGATCCCCGGGATCGTGGTGGCCAATGCGCTGTACACCGCGTACAACGACCTSGGCCTRCTCAACTCCATTCCSGGGCTGATTCTGGCGGATTCAGCKCACGGCATCCCGTTCGCGATCCTGATCATCCGGGCGTTCATGAACGGCATGCCGGCCTCCGTGATCGAGGCAGCCAGGGTGGACGGCGCCGGACACGTCCGGGCGTTCTGGTCCATCGTGCTGCCGCTGAGCCGCAACTCGCTCATCACGGCGGGGCTGTTCACCTTCCTGTTCGCCTGGAGCGACTTCCTCTTCGCCCTGACGCTGACCACCACTGAGGCCGTGCGCCCGGTCACTCTGGGCATCTTCCARTACATCGGCGCCTACGTGAACGACTGGAGTTCGGTGATGGCGACGGCGGTCCTGGCCTCCATACCSGCCATCATCCTGCTCGTCGCCGCGCAGAAGTATATTGCCGCCGGSACCACCGGCGGCGCGGTCAAATAGGCSCGCAAACAGGCCCGCAGTCAAACAAMCGCAGYCAAATGGCGCACCCACCACGCCSCGCACCCACCACCAAAGACCATTCAACACTTTCAAGGAGAAACCATGAATGACACCGCCACCGCGCAGGACGGCACCGTCCGCGTCACCGTCTGGAGCGAGAACCGGCACGAAAAGCGCGACGAGCTCGTCGCCCGCCTCTACCCCGAGGGCATGCACGGYGCCGTCAAGGCCGGCATAGAGGAGAACCTCGGCGCCAAGGCCRKYGTCCGCACGGCCACCCTGGACGAACCCGAGCACGGCCTCACCGAGGAAGTCCTCGCCAACACCGACGTCCTGACCTGGTGGGGGCACATGTCCCACGGCGACGTCGATGACGAGATCGTGGAACGCGTGCACCGCCACGTCCTCGCCGGTATGGGCCTGATCGTGCTCCACTCCGGGCAYTGGTCCAAGATCTTCACCAAGCTCATGGGCACCTCGTGCACCCTGCGCTGGCGCTCGGARCAGGACCGTGAGCTCGTCTGGACKGTGGACCCCACCCACCCCATCGCCAAGGGCGTGCCGCACCCGATCGTGATCGAGCAGCAGGAAATGTACGGCGAATTCTTCGACATCCCCACCCCCGAGGAACTCGTGTTCATCAGTTCCTTCAGCGGCGGCGAGGTGTTCCGCTCCGGCTGCACGTTCCGGCGCGGCCACGGCAAGATCTTCTTCTTCAGCCCCGGCGACCAGGACTACCCCGTCTACCACCACAAGGACGTCCGGCGCGTCATCGCCAACGCCGTCGAATGGGCCGTCACCGACCGCCCGGAGCGCGCCTACCCCGAGCTGCTGCGCTACGAGACCAACGACTTCTTCAACGGCAAGAGCTACCAGGGGGCCAACGCATGAGCACCCCCTTTGCCACCATTCCCGACGACGGCACTCCCCTCCGCGTCGTCGTAGTCGGCGCCGGCGGCATGGGCCGCGCCTGGCTGAACACCGTGGAGCAGTCGCCCCTKGTSGAAYTGGCCGGCATCGTGGACCTGGACCTGGACGCCGCCCAGGCGGCGGCGGCCGCCCTGGGGCGCCCCGGCCTCCCGGTCGGTGCCGGTACGGCGCAGCTKGCGTCCGACGTCGGCGCCCAGGCCGTCATCAACGTCACCGTCCCCGCGGCCCACCACCCYGTCACCRCTGAGGCGCTAGCCGCCGGCCTGCCGGTGCTGGGCGAAAAGCCGGTGGCCTCCACCGTGGCGCAGGGACTCTCCCTCGCCGCGGCGGCCGAACTGACCGGCCAGCTGTTCATGGTGAGCCAGTCCCGCCGGTACAACCGCCACTTGTTCGCGGCCAAGGAGCTCGGGTCCTCCCTCGGGRGCGTCGGGATCGTCTCGGCGGAATTCTTCAAGGCACCGCACTTCGGCGGATTCAGGGACGCCATGGACCACCCGCTGCTGCTGGACATGGCCATCCACCAATTCGACATGGCCCGCTTCCTCCTGGACGCGGACCCGGTCTCGGTGTTCTGCGAGGAGTACAACCCACAGTGGAGCTGGTATCGCGGAGATGCCGGGGCCACCGCCATCTTTGAAATGTCCGGCGGGGAACGCTTCGTCTTCACCGGAAGTTGGTGCAGCCCGGGCMTGGAAACGTCCTGGAACGCCAACTGGCGGATCAGCGGCGAAAACGGCACCGTCCTCTGGGACGGCGACAACGCGCCAACGTTGGAAACTGTGGAACCGGCCGCCGGRCCCGATCTCGGCGASGTCGYGGATCCGGGCCAGGAGATCGCCGGTTCGCTGCGGGACTTTGTCCGGGCCCTGCGCACCGGAAGCGCCCCGATGGGCCAGGTSCACGAGAACATCATGAGCCTGGCCATGGTGGAGGCCGCCATKGCCAGCGCGTCGAGCGGAASCCGTGTTTCCGTGGGCGGGCTGCTGGAGGCCTCGTATCAGGAATGCCTTGCCTCCGAGCGAAACCCCGAGGTGCTGGACGTGCTGAAGGCGTGGCCGTCTGTCACGACTGCCCTTTCCTCGAAGTCCAGCGGCCTCACGGCCGGCTTCAGCAAATAGAGAGGACTTGTTGTGACTGAACCGAAACCCTTGCGGGTGGGGATGGTGGGCTACGCCTTCATGGGCGCCACGCACTCCCACGCCTGGCGGACCGCGCCGCGGTTCTTCGACCTCCCGCTCGCTCCCGAGCTGGCGGCCGTYGCCGGCCGGAATCCGGAGGGCGTGCGGGCCGCGGCGGCCAAGTACGGCTGGGACTCCGTGGAGACCGACTGGCGGGCGCTGRTCGAGCGGGACGACATCGACCTGATCGACATCTGCACTCCCGGCAACACGCACGCCGAGATCGCSATCGCCGCGCTCGAGGCCGGCAAGCACGTCCTGTGCGAGAAACCGCTCGCGAATTCCGTGGCCGAGGCCGAACTGATGGCCGCGGCCGCGGACGCCGCGGCGGGCCGGGGCGTGTACTCCATGTGCGGGTTCAGCTACCGCCGCACCCCGGCTTTGGCCCTGGCCAGGAGGATGGTCGCCGAGGGCCGGCTCGGGCAGATCCGGCACGTGCGGGCCCAGTACCTGCAGGACTGGCTCAGCGACCCCGACGCGCCGCTGACCTGGCGGCTGGACAAAACCAAGTCCGGGTCCGGCGCGCTCGGGGACATCGGGGCACACAGCATCGACGCCGCCCAGTGGATCACCGGACGGAACATCACCGGAGTCTCGGCGCTGATGGAAACCTTCGTCACCGAACGCCCCCTGGCCGGAGACCTCGTGGGCCTGGGCGGGCACGGCGCCGCCGACGCAGAGCGCGGGCCGGTCACCGTGGACGACGCCGCCCTCTTCACCGCCCGCTTTGAAGGAACGCCCGACGACGGTGCTGCCKCCGGCCCGATCGGCATCTTTGAAGCCACCCGCTTTGCCCTGGGCCGGAAGAACGCCATGCGCCTGGAACTGAACGGCACGKCGGGCTCCCTGGCCTTTGACTTCGAGGACATGAACRCCCTGTCCGTCTACGACGCCGCCGACGGCCCCGACGCCGGGTTCCGCAAGATCCTCGTCACCGAACCCGAACACCCCTACACCGGGAACTGGTGGCCCACCGGCCACGGCCTGGGCTACGAACACCTCTTCAC
>NZ_JBFTKG010000071.1:0-7063 GCF_056395825.1 Arthrobacter sp. 05T47
GAAGAGTCCGGCGTTGGTTTTGCCACCGGCGCCACCATGGCCAACTTCACCGGCCTCGCCGCCGCCCGCTGGCGGCTCATGGCCGATGCCGGGTGGGACCTCGACGGCGACGGACTCGCCGGCGCGCCCCGGATCCGCTGCTTCGTGGGACAGGAACGCCACGACACCATCGACCTTGGCCTGCGCTATCTGGGCCTCGGGCGTCCCGCCGTGGTGCCGTCCGACCGGCAAGGACGCATCATCCCGGCCGAGCTCGATTGCGCCCTGGACCTCGCGCTCAGCGCGGGGGAGGGCAGCCCGGTCCCATTGCTCGTGTGCCTGCAGGCCGGCAACCTGCATTCGGGCGCCTTCGACCCCTTCGTCGAGGCCATCGCCGTCGCGAAGGCCCATGGCGCCTGGGTGCACGTGGACGGGGCGTTCGGACTCTGGGCAGCTGCTGTGCCCGAACTGTCCGCCCTGACCGCCGGACTCGGGCTGGCCGATTCGTGGGGGACGGATGCGCACAAGACYCTCAACGTGCCCTACGACTGCGGGATCGTGATGGTTCGTGACGCCCAGGCCCTGCGGTCCGCKATGGGGCTGCACACSAGCTAYCTGATCCAGGCCGCGGACGGAGCCGGCGACCCGTTCGAGAGCGTGCCCGAGCTCTCCCGGCGGGCRCGCGGCGTGCCGGTGTGGGCGGCGCTGAAATCCCTGGGCCGCGACGGCGTCGCCAGCCAGGTCCGGACGCTSGTGCAGCGTGCMGCGCAGTTGGCCGAACAGCTTGCGGCGCTGGACGGCGTCGAAGTGCTCAACGACGTCGACTACACCCAGGTGTCCCTGGCGTTCGGGGACGATGCYCTGACGCGGGCCGTGACGGAGCGGATCATSGGCGACGGCCGGGTCTGGATGTCCGGTTCACGCTGGCAGGACCGGGACATCCTTCGGATTTCGGTGAGCAACTGGAGCACGGACGACGYCGACGTCAGAGTCGCCGTCGACGCCGTCCGCGACGCGCTGGCGGCAGCGCGGGGCTAGCCTCCTGCCGCGTCCCATTGAACTTCGCCGTAKGCTTCCCCGGGCGCYCGGAGCTCCTGCGGGGCGGGCAGCCCCGGAAGTGTCCGGCCYGCCAGCGTGCTCGCCACCCACAGSGAACGGGCCAGATCGCCCTCRTGATGACGCAGCGAGGCATAGGAGAGGGCGTTCTCCACCTCCCGCGCCAGGCTCCACTGCCGGGCAGTCTCGGCGTCGAGGCCGGCTGCCGCACTGAAATCAGCGCASCGGGCGAGCAGGGCGCGCCCGGGATYCCTCTGCGGCAATTCACGGAGYCTGTTCCACAGCAGSGGGGCSACGGCAAACTCCGCCTCGCCGATCAGSGGCTGGGGATCGATCGCGGCGTACGAYTCCAGCTCCGCCGCCTGTCCGTTTCCTGGTTCCGGCACGCCGGGCCGGGCCAGGACGTTCAGGTAGTGCAGGTCCGCATGRACCAGGACRTCCTTCCCTGACCGCCTGCCCACGGCGCCGCGGGTCTGGCAGACCTCCAGCGCCGCCTCGAGCAACCACCKCGGGAACGGCCGCCCCAGYTGTTCCCACGTTGCGGGGAAGTCATCGCTCCACTGTTCGGCCCGGGCCGCCACGTGGTCYATTTCCTGCCACTGCGGGCGGTCGTCCGGGACCACGCTGAGCTGGCGGACCAGGCCACCCCACACCGTCACCGCCGTCTCCAAGGGGACATCCAGGAGCGAACGGCAGGCGTCGAGGCGCTCCAGGAGCATCGCGCAGGATCCGGCGTCGGCGGCCAGCAGCCGCACGGCGCCAYGGCCTCCCCACAGGGCCAGGGCGTGGTGCTCGCGGGTGGCTTCCTCATGCGGAAACGCCACCTTCAGWACGGCGGCGTTGCTGAAGCCGTCGGCGCTGCCGTGATCGGGKGATCCATCCGCGYCCCGGCGCCGCACGGGGATGACGACGCCGCCGTGACCGTTCCAGGGCARGGCCCCYGGCKCCAAATCCGGCACCAGCGCCCACTSATCGAGGAATTGTCCGATCAGGCCCGGAAGCGACGCCAGCCAGGCACGTCCGTCCTGTGTCCGGCCGTAGCGGCGGGAGAGATCGGGTGGAATGGGAACGTCTTGAATGGGGCTCACCGGACCTATCGTAGGTGCTGGTGCASTTCTTGCSGCCGGATTGGCTGCCCGGCASCGGGCCCGGCGGSCCTAGACGATGCCGCTCGCKCCGAGCGCGCTGCCGATCGCGAAGGTGCCYACCAGGGCCAACGCGCCGCCAATCACCACGCGGACGGCGGCTTTCAGCTTCGAGCCGCCGCCAATCCACGCGCCAACGGCACCTGTGGCCGCCAAAGCCACGAGCACAGCCACGAAGGTCAGCGGGATCCTGATGCTTTCCGGCGGCAGCAGGATGGCCAGCATGGGCAGTACCGCACCGCAGAGGAATGCGACGGCCGAAGCGAACGCCGCGTGCCACGGACTGACGATGTCGGCCTCGTCAATGTTCAGTTCGGCGGAGAGGTGTGCGCCGAGGGCATCGTGGGCGGTGAGTTCCTTGGCTACCGTGCGCGCCGTCGCGGGGCTGAGGCCCTTGCCCTGGTAGATCGCCGCGAGCTCCTCGAGCTCCTCCTCCGGCTGTTCCGCCAGTTCCCGGCGCTCCTTCTCGATCAGGGCGTGCTGGCTGTCCTTCTGGCTGCTGACCGAGACATAYTCGCCCAAGGCCATTGAGATGGCGCCGCCCACCACCCCCGCGGTGCCGGCGAGCAGGATTGGACCGGTATCGGATGTGGCGCCGGCGACGCCGACGACGATCGCGGCGACGGAGACGATGCCGTCATTGGCACCGAGGACGCCGGCGCGGAGCCAATTGAGGCGTTGCGCGATGTCGTTGTTGTGAGGCTCGTTCTCATGCAGTGCTGCGTCGCCGATCGTGTCCATGCCTACAGCAAACCACCCGGGCCGGAGCACTGCCAGTATTCCAAGGCTTACCAAAATTAGCCGAGGCTTGCCCGGCGTGTGGCCCGCTGCTTCAGCCCGCTACATCAGCCTGCTGCTTCACCCCGCTGCTTCASCCGGCCGGGTYARCCGGCCGGGTCAGCCGGCCGGCAGCGATTCCAACGCCGCGCGGTCCAGRCCCGGCAGGGCGCCGGGATCCGCGCCCCACAGCACGGCCCGCTTCCCCGAGCCGAGCAGGGCCGCGATGGCCCACTGCCGGGTCTCGCCGTCGCTGAGGGCCACGAGGTCGCCGTAGGCGGGAAGGGCGGCGGCCTCCAGGCTGCCGAGGCCCGCCGCGGGGGAGGCCAGGAAGGACYKGCCAAGCGCATAGCCGGCCTCGCGCGGCGGAACGGCGGCGCAGTGCAGCCGGCTRAGCATTTCCGCAYCGCTGAGGAGCTCGTCGTGGCGCGCCAGTTGCTCGGCCGCGGATTTCGCGGCGTCCCCGCCCAGCCGGGGCAGCGCCACCTGGTAGCCGTAGATGGTCTGGGCCTCGGTGCGGGCCACCGCCGCMAGGGCATCCCCAACACCCGATGCCGCTGCGGACTGCCCGGYTGATGACTGGGCTTTGGTGGACTGGTCTGTGGCCGAYTGGCCGGCAGCGGATTCGGACGGGCAMGTGCCGGACAACTGCGGGAAGGCTGMGTCGGCGGGTGGCGCCGCGGTTCCGGTGCCGGCCGCGASGGCGGACGCCTGCAGCAGCTGAGCGGTGCCGACGGCGGCCAACAGCCGTGCCATGCCGCCGTCGGCCACGGCAGCGTCCGCGAGTCGCTGGGTGCCGCTGTGTGCCAGGGCAGCTGCCAGCCCGGCGGGGGTCGAGGGCAGGGGTGCGGCGGACGGTGCGGCCGACGAGCCTGTCGTCGAGTCCGCCGTCGAGCCTGTGGACGGCGCCGGCATGCCGGAGGGCGTCGCGGAGGCCGAAGGCGTTGCCCGGCCSGAGTYCGTGGCCGCCGMGCCGGATGGATCCGGCAGGYTTTCCCCCGGTGCCAGCAGCGCGTGCGCCTGGGTTGTCAGCAAGGTCACAGTCCGTTCGACGGCAGGKTTCCCGGCACCGGCCGAGCGGTCCGATTTCCCTGACTGGTCGGCCGAATTGTCCGCAGAATTGCCTTCAGYGGCAGTGCCAAGGTGGCTGCCGGCGGCCAACAGCTGCAGGGTTTCAGCCAGCGCGGAGGCGCGTGCCTGTTCGGAAAAGGGCGGTTGCGCGGGTTCCGGGGGCCTGCCCGGCATCAGGGCCACCCCCAGGCTCACCACCACCAAGGCAAGGCACGCCAAAAGTGCGTAGCGGGGGAGCGTCCGGGGAATGTGATCCTGCCATCGCTTTTCCCTGGTGTCGTCGTTCACAACAGACCATGTTGTCATGCCGGCCCGGGACTGAAGTGCACCACGTCGCCCGGAAAATCGCTAGGCTAGTACACACAACATCATCTAGCGGGAGGCGGCCGGCATCATGACCAACGCAGAAGCCACGACTTCAACAGACCGGACCGGGACGGGGAAGGCTGAAGCCGCATCCGTTAACGTCGAGGCCGAGCGCCTGTATGCACTCCTGGAACCCGCCGTGCTGGCGAACCGGTTGTACCTGGAGGACGTATCCATCCATGTCGCCGGCGCCAACCGGGTGGTCCACGTAGTGGTGGACCTGCCGCAGGAGGAAACCGGCGGCGTCGGGCTCGACGTCATCGCGGAGATCTCCAAGACCCTTTCGGACACCCTGGACAACGATCCCAGCATGGACGCCCGACCCTATGAGCTCGAGGTCTCGTCCCCCGGCGTCGGACGCCCCCTGACCGAGGAACGGCACTGGCACCGCGCCCGCGGACGGATGGTCAACGTCAACGTGATCCAGGGCGACAACGTCACCGGCAGGGTCCAGTCCGTGGACGATGGGGGAGTCACCCTCGTCCCGGAAATTGCSGTCAAGAAGGGCATGAAGCCCAAGCAGGGCGAGCCCGTCAAGCTTCCTTTCGACAGGATCCGCAGCGGAAAAGTCGAGATAGAGTTCAGCCACCTCGAAGAGGCCGGTCTGGAAAAAGCAAACAATGGACCTTCTGAGGAGGCCTGATGGATATTGACATGAGCGCGCTGAGACTCCTGGAGCGTGAGCGTGAAATCCCGCTGGATCTCCTGATTCCCACGATCGAGCAGGCACTGCTGGTGGCCTATCACAAGACCCCCGGCGCCTTCGAAAAGGCCCGCGCCGAGCTCGACCGCAAGAGCGGCCACGTGACCATCTGGGCCACCGAGATCGACGACGACGGCGCCCCGATCGGCGAATTCGAGGACACCCCYGCGGGCTTCGGACGCATCGCTGCGAGCACSGCGCGGCAGATCATCCTGCAGCGCCTCCGGGACGCAGAGGATGACAACGTGCTGGGCCAGTTCAAGGGCCGCGAAGGTGAGCTCGTGGCCGGCACCATCCAGCAGGGCAACAACCCGCACATGATCCAGGTGAACCTGGGCACGGTGGAGGCGCTGCTGCCGCCGCCCGAGCAGGTTCCCGGCGAGAAGTACATCCACGGCAACCGGCTCCGCGCCTTCGTGATCGACGTCCACCGCGGCACCAAGGGCCCGTCCATCACGCTGTCCCGCTCCCACCCCGGGCTSGTCCGGAAGCTCTTCGAACTGGAAGTTCCCGAGATCGCGGACCGTTCCGTCGAAATCGTGGCACTGGCCCGCGAAGCCGGCCACCGGACCAAGATCGCCGTCAAGGCAAACACMCCCGGCGTGAATGCCAAGGGTGCCTGCATCGGCGAAATGGGTTCGCGCGTCCGGGCGGTCATGACCGAACTGAACGAYGAAAAGATCGACATCGTTGACTTCAGCGACGATCCCGCGACCTTCATCGCCAGCGCCCTCTCGCCGTCGCGCGTGAATTCGGTCACCATCACCGACGAAGCGACCCGCTCCGCACGTGTGGTCGTYCCCGATTACCAGCTTTCCCTGGCCATCGGCAAGGAGGGCCAGAACGCCCGCCTCGCCGCCAAGCTCACAGGGTGGCGGATCGATATCGTCTCCGACGCCGCGGTCAACAGCGGCAAATAGCCCGGAGCGCGCAAGCGCCGGCAGATGCACAGCGGGCCGCCGTGGCGGCCCGCTGTGCGTGCTTCATCTCACCGGTCAGCCGTGATGTCCCGGCTGSCCGGCACGCCCGGGTTCGGGACCCGGGCGCCGGAGGGGCTAGAATAGACATGACCGCGCCTAACGGCCGGTATCCGTGTGTCTTTGGCGCGTCTGGGTTTTTCCAGCTTGCCGGGGACGCGGTGATACACCAAGCAGTTGAACTGGCAGGAAGATACTCGAACGTGGCACATGTGCAACACCTCGGGGATCAGCCGCAGCGCACTTGTATCGGATGCCGACAAAAGGGATCGCGGTCGGAGTTACTCCGGCTCGTCGCCGGCGCCGGCGGTTCGTCCGCCGTCGTGGTGGATGAACGACGCCGGATGGCTGGCCGGGGAGCATGGCTGCACCCCAGCGAAAAGTGCCTGGCACTGGCGGTCAAACGTCGAGCGTTCGGTCGCGCCCTCAATGGCGCTACCGGTACAGCCGACGTGGAACGCCGGATCACTGCCGGCATGGAAGCCGTGGGCACCCCGGTGGCCGCAGCAACAACCGTCCAACCTGAAAGCGGGTCAGAAAACTGATGGAAACCCGATGAGTTCCCAGCGATGAGTGCGCAACGATGACAACTTTGTTGCGCTCTGCAATGGGCCTTTCAGCTGCATTCGCGGCGGAGGCCCGCAGTAAGAAGTAGACGGTTCGTGCCTGGCTCGGTGCGGACCGAGACAGGAGAAATGTGGCCAAGGTCCGCGTACATGAGCTTGCTAAAGAGCTCGGTATTACTTCCAAAGAYGCAGTAACCAAACTGCAGGAACTGGGCGAATTCGTTCGCTCCGCCTCTTCAACCATTGAGGCCCCCGTTGTGCGGAAACTGCGCAACGCCTACCCCGACGCCCCCGCAGCTTCGAAGTCCGAAGCTCCGGCGTCCGCCCCCCAGGCACCTGCCAGCCCGGCAGCGACCCGTCCGGCGCCTGCGCCTGGCCCCGCTGCGCCCAAGGCTGCCGAACCCAAGGCTGAAGCTCCGGCTC
>NZ_JBFTKG010000072.1:0-10447 GCF_056395825.1 Arthrobacter sp. 05T47
CATGGGCGCCCAGGGAGCCGTGAACATCCTGTACCGCCGCGAACTCGCCGCGGTGGCCGAGGACGGCGGCGACGTCGAGGCCAAGCGCGCCGAAGTGATCCGCCAGTACGAGGAAGAGCTGCTCAACCCCTACCAGGCCGCCCAGCTGGGCTACGTGGACGCCGTGGTGGCACCGTCCGAGACCCGGGTGCAGATCATCAAGGGCCTGCGCGCGCTCCGGGACAAGCGCGCCGCGCTGCCCGCCAAGAAACACGGGAACATCCCGCTGTGATCCCCACCGACTCCCAACCTTCGCCGGTCCCCACCGGCACCCAGCCCTCGCAGGCCCAGGCCGGGTCCCTCGAAGCGGCCACCGCACCGGAGACCGCACCCGCAGTCCTGTTCTCCGTCGCCAAGGGCCAGCCGACGCCAGAAGAGCTGGCGGCGTTGACCGCCGTCGTGCTTTCCCTGGGGCAAGCCGAGCAGGCAGCACCGGAAACCCCTGGAGTCCGGCACTGGGTGCGCCGCCAGCAGCTGCGRCTGGCGCCCCGGCCGGGACCGGAAGCCTGGCGCCGCAGCCTGGGCTGATCRTCCCCGGGCCGGGCGGAGGCAGAAAAAGTTCAGTGACTCTTTCATAACTGACTTGCCCGGGCTAGTCTCGTCGGGTGACTACCGAAACGATTGCCTCAGACAACACTGCCCCCGTGCGCCAGCAGACCGCCATCGACGCCGTCGCCGACGCCTACACGGACACTCTGATCCGGTTGAATCCGAGCTTCGCCACCGAGCTTGGCCTGCCCGGGCACGAGACCGAGTACCAGGACTTCTCCCCCGCCGGCCATGAGGAATTCGCGGCCGCCGCCCGCGAAGCACTCGCGGCACTGGACGGGTTGGAACCGGTCGACGACGTCGACGCCGTCACGCTCGACGCCATGCGTGAGCGGCTGGGCCTGCAGCTGGAAATCCACGAATCGGGCTGGGACACGGCCGACCTGAACAACATCGCCTCACCGTCCCAGGACATCCGCGCCATTTTCGACCTCATGCCGACGGACACCGCCGYGCAGTGGGACCACATCGCGGGCCGGGCCCACAATGTCCCTGCCGCGATCGACGGCTACATCGAGTCGCTGCGCTCGGCATTGCAGGACGGCAAGGTTTCTGCGGCCCGCCAGGTGTCGATCGTGATCGAGCAGGCCACCAAGCACGCCGCGGAGGACGGCTTCTTCGCGAAGCTCGCCGCCGGSGCCAAGACCGCGGAAGGCCCGCTGCCCGCCGACGTGCAGTCAAAGCTCGACGCCGGCGCTGCCGCCGCGCGCGTGGCCTACTCCCGGCTGGCCGGMTTCCTGGAGTCCGAGCTGCTGCCGGTCGCCCCGGCCAAGGATGCCGTGGGCCGCGAACGCTACGCSCTGGCCTCCCGSGACTTCCTCGGCGCCACCGTGGACCTGGAGGAAACCTACGCCTGGGGCGTGCAGGAGCTTGACCGCCTGATCGCCGAGCAGGAGCGCGTGGCCGGGGAGATCCGGCCAGGCGCCTCGATCGAGGAAGCCAAGGAGATCCTGGACAACGATCCCGCGCGGCARCTCAAGGGCACCGACGCCCTCCAGGCCTGGATGCAGGAGCTCTCCGACAAGGCCGTGGCCGACCTCGCGGGCGTGCATTTCGAGATCCCGGACGTCATGAAAACGCTGGAGTGCCGGATCGCCCCCACCGATGAGGGCGGCATCTACTACACGGGCCCCTCGGACGACTTCAGCCGCCCGGGCCGGATGTGGTGGTCCGTGCCGGCCGGCGAGGACACCTTCACCACCTGGGCCGAAACCACCACGGTCTACCACGAGGGCGTTCCCGGCCACCACCTGCAGGTCGCCACCGCCACSTACCGTCGCGAGCTGCTGAACAAGTGGCGCCGGAACGTCTGCTGGACTTCGGGCCACGGCGAGGGCTGGGCGCTCTAYGCGGAGCGGCTCATGCAGGAACTTGGCTACCTCACCGATCCCGGCGACCACATGGGCATGCTGGAYGCCCAGCGGATGCGTGCGGCCCGCGTGGTGTTCGACATCGGCGTGCACCTGGAGCTGGAGGTCCCCGAACGCTGGGGCTCCGGGACGTGGACCCCGGACAAGGGCTACGAGTTCCTGAAGCAGAACCTCGCGATCAGCGAAGGGCAGCTGAAGTTCGAGTTCACCCGTTACCTCGGCTGGCCGGGACAGGCGCCGTCCTACAAGGTGGGCCAGCGGCTCTGGGAGCAGATCCGGGCCGAGCTYGAATCCCGCCMMGGCTTCGACCTCAAGTCCTTCCACACGAAGGCGCTGAACATCGGCTCGGTGGGCCTGGATACCCTCAAGCGAGCGCTGCTGGGCTAGTCCCCACCGAGACCGCAGTCCCACCSTCTCGAGACCGCAGTTCGCGGCAGTGTTTCCTTRGAACATTGCCGTGAACTGCGGTTTCGTGTGACTGGGGCATCCCAGGGACGAGACAATCGCCACATCCCGGCCGGGAATAACTTCACAAAAGTCCCACGCCGTGCGGGAAAGACCGGGATYTAGTGCTGCGGGACCACAAGTCAGCCCGTAATACTTCTCAACATCCGTTCGTCATGCTATGAATGGCCGCCCTAGCGTGTTCCGGTGACCACTCAGACAAACACCCCCGCACCTGCTGGAAAGACCGGGTTCCAGCTGCCCAAATGGGCCGGTTCCTTCGGCTTCCAGATCATCGCCGCCCTGATCGTCGGCCTGGGCCTTGGCCTCCTCGCCAAGTACACYGGCAGCACCAAGACGAGCCCCAACGCCCTCGGCGCCACACTGCAGACCATCGGCTCGAGCTACGTCTCGCTGCTGCAGACCGCCGTGGTCCCCCTGATCTTCACCGCCGTCGTCAGCTCCATCTCCAACCTGCGCGCCGTTTCCAACGCCGCCCGGCTGGCATGGAACACGCTGCTCTGGTTCGCCATCACCTCGCTGATTGCGGTGCTGATCGGCATCGGCCTGGGCGTGCTGCTGCAGCCCGGCGCCGGCACCGGCATCAACCAGGAAGCCAAGTACACCGGCAAGTCCGGCGACTGGTGGGCCTTCCTCACCGGCCTGTTCCCGAAGAACTTCCTGGGCCTTGGCGCGAACACCACCATCACCGACGGCGCCGCCACCACCGCCGTGAGCTTCAACGTCCTCCAGATCCTGGTGATCGCGATCGCCGTCGGCGTCGCCGCCCTCAAGGTGGGCAAGGCCGCCGAGCCGTTCCTGAACCTSAACGCCTCTGCCCTCGCCGTGATCCARAAGGTCCTCTGGTGGATCATCCGGATCGCGCCGCTGGGCACCGTCGGCCTGATCGGCAACGCCGTGGCCGTCTACGGCTGGGACACCATCGGCTCGCTGGGCAAGTTCACCGTGGCGATCTACATCGGCCTGGCGCTGGTGCTGTTCRTGGTCTACCCGGTCCTGGTCCGCAGCCACGGGCTGTCCGTCAAGCAGTACTTCTCCGGCGTGTGGCCGGCCGTGCAGCTGGCATTCGTCTCGCGCTCCTCGATCGGCACGCTGCCGCTGACCCAGCGCGTSGCGGAGCGGAACCTGGGCGTCCCCCGCGCCTACGCCTCCTTCGCRGTGCCGCTCGGAGCGACCACCAAGATGGACGGCTGCGCCGCGATCTACCCGGCCGTGGCGGCGATCTTCGTGGCCCAGTTCTTCGGCATCSAGCTTGATTTCACCCAGTACCTGCTGATCGCGCTGGTGTCCGTGCTCGGCTCGGCCGCGACCGCCGGCACCACYGGCGCCGTYGTCATGCTGACCCTGACGCTCTCCACGCTGGGACTGCCSYTGGCMGGCGTCGGCCTCTTGCTGGCCATCGACCCCATCCTGGAYATGGGCCGCACCGCGGTGAACGTGGCCGGGCAGGCCCTGATCCCGGCGATCGTGGCCAAGCGYCAGGGCATCCTGGACGAAACGCTGTACAACGCGCCGCGGAACGGCGATCCGTTCAGCGATGACGACGTCGACGCCGAYGGCAGGACCGCCGTCGAACCCGCGGAAGCCTCCACTCTTGCGGCAGCTGAGGCGGGACGCGACGATCGGGAACTGGCGGACGCGAAAGCGTAGCGACAGAGCCGACCTTAAAACTTCTCCATGGCGGCGCGGTCCGGTTTCTGCCCYGGGGCAGGAGGAGTGGCTGGCGGCGTGGCCGGCTTGTTGGCTTCGCGGAAGGCCTTCAGGGCGTCGGTGACCTTGGCCTCGTCGACGCCCAGCTTGGCGGCGAGGTCTTTGGCGCGGGTGCCGAATTCCGCACCGCCGYGGCCGTGGTGGCCGCCGCGCATGCCGTGGCCGCCGTCGAAGTTGTCCGCCGGGGCACTCGAACTGGGGGTCGGYGTGGGAGTCGGCGTCGTGGTGGCCGAGGCCATCCCGGCAACTCCGAKCCCGGCGCCCAGCGCCACAGCCGCTGCACCGAGGCCGAGCGCAATTCTGGTTGTGCGTGACATGTGCTGTCTCCTGGATCTGCCGCGCGGTGACGGCGCTTGAAGCCAATGGTTCTGCCGGGGAAGGCTGTTCCACGGGCATCTTTAGTCTGCACCCGCCCCAGCAGAGATAGCTGTTTCCCACCTTTCACTTTCCTGTGAATCTCACAGGGAAATGCGGGCGGCAAAAGTGGATAGGCTCTGGGCATGCTGATCGTCACATCGAACGACATTCCAGGCCACCGGATCGACGCTGTCTTCGGCGAAGTCATGGGCCTGACGGTCCGCTCCCGGGACATCACCGCCCAGGTCATGGCCGGTTTCCGTTCCCTCGGCGGCGGTGAGGTGCTGGAAATGACGCGGGCGCTCTACGACAGCCGGCAGGACGTCATGGCCCGGATGGTGGCCGAGGCCGAGCAGCGCGGCGCCAACGCCATCGTCGCCATGCGCTTCGACACGTCAGCGATCGGGGCGAACTGGACGGAGATCTGCGCCTACGGCACTGCCGTTTTTGCGATTCCGCTGTCCCAGGATCAGCCMGGCGCMACAGGCCAGTCGATCTACCTGACCAACTCCGGCGACACTKCGCCGCRGCTCAAGCCCTGATTTCCGGCTTCAGGCTCCCTCGAAAWAGATACTTGCGCAGAGTGCAAATATGCACGTAGTGTAAGCGCGTGACCCCAGAACCATCTCCTGCCGCCGCCCAGGCTGCCYCCTCCAGCGGACCCGATACCGCACTACCCTCGAGCCGCGAACTGAGCCGTCGCGAACTCAACAAGGCGGCCACCCGTCAGGCCATCATCGACGCCGCCATGGACTTGCTCCGCACCCGGGGTCCCGGAAACTTCACGGTGGAGGACATCGCCGASGCCGCAGGGATATCCCGGCGCACGTTCTTCAACTACTTCGCCAGCACCGAAGTGGTCATTGCCTCGGTGACSCACGGGTTCCTGGACACGGCGCTGCAGCAGTTCCGGCTCCGCCCGGCCGGCGAGCCCATCCTGGAATCCGCGCGGGCYGCCCTGGTTGAGCTYGCCGACCCSATGACCGTGGCTCCCCTGGCCGAGCTGTACAGCATGGGCCAGGCGAAYCCCATGCTCAGCCGTTCCGAACTTGAAGCCTGGGACCACTGCACYGTGGAGATCATCGACGCCGCCCGCGAGCGTTTCGCCCAGGGCCCGGGCATCGAGATCGACGAACTCTACCTCCGYGCMCTCGCGGGCTCCATCATCTCCTGCGGGAAGGCCGCCATGGACGTCTGGTTCGCCCGCTGCGGCGGCGACCTCAGTCCGGATTCCTTGTCCATCCTGCGCCAGCTCCTCATCGACTCCATGAGCCTCCTCGGCTCCGGCTTCGCATCCCACTCCCCCGCCACCCCTTCCCCAGATCGGCACTGACATGGCCCTATTGCTCTACCGTCTCGGCAAGTTCTCCTACCGCCGCCGCTGGCTCGTCATCTCCCTCTGGCTCGCCGTCATGGTGGCCGTCGGCGGAGCCGCGGCAGCCTTCCACGGCACCATGTCCAACAACTTCCAGATTCCCGGCACTGAAACCCAGCAGATGGCCGACAAGCTCAAGCAGGAGCTGCCCAAGTCCTCCGGCGGTTCGGCCGGCATCGTGTTCCAGTCGCAGAACGGCCAGTTCACCCAGGCCGGCAAGGACGCAGTCTCTGCCGCCCTGGCCAAGCTGAAAACCCTGCCCGATGTTCAGGGCACCGTGGACCCGTTCGCTACCCAGGCCCAGCTGGACAAGGCCGTCACGGACGTGGCCGCCGGCGAGCAGCAGGCATCCGCAGGTAAGGCGCAGCTCGATGCCTCGGCCGCCCAGCTGGCCGCCGGGAAGTCCCAGCTGGCCGCCGCGGAGCAGCAGATGACCGCTGCGGGCATGTCCCCGGAGGCCATCGCAGCCCAGCTCGGCCAGCAGAAGGCCGCCCTCACCGCAGGCCAGGAAAAGCTCGACGCCGGGACCAAGGAACTCGAGGCGGGCGCGGCCAAGCTTGATCTGGCCAAGCGCCAGCTGGAGGCCTCCCAGGGCATGCGGTTCGTCTCCGAGGACGGCACGGCGGCGATTGCACAGGTCCAGTTCAAGACCTCGATCAACGGGCTGGCCCCCGCTGTGCGCCAGCAGGTCCAGGACATCGCACACGGAGTCTCGTCTGCCGGCGTGACCGCGCTGGCCAGCAAGGAAATCACCGAGGACGTCTCCGAACTCTTCGGCATCTCCGAGATCCTCGGCATCGCCATCGCCGCACTGGTGCTGATCGTCATGCTGGGAACACTGATCGCCGCCGGCCTACCCCTGCTGATGGCGATCGTCGGTGTGGCCGTGGGCGTYGGSGGCACCKTCGCGCTCAGCGGCGCCATCGACATGAGTTCCATTTCCCCGATGCTGGCGCTYATGCTGGGCCTCGCCGTCGGCATCGACTACTCGCTCTTCATCGTSAACCGGCACCGCAGCCAGCTCCTGGCMGGCATGGACGCGGAGGAATCCGTGGCCCTCGCCACCGGCACCTCCGGCAACGCGGTGCTSTTCGCTGGCCTGACGGTCATCATCGCCCTCGCGGCCCTCGTCATACCCGGTCTTCCCTTCCTGGCCGTMATGGGCCTSTCCGCCGCCGCAACAGTGGCAGTCGCCGTCGTCGTCGCCCTGACCCTCACTCCCGCCATGCTGTCCCTGATTGGCCCCAGGCTCATTTCCCGCCGCGCCTGGGCCAAGGCGGAGAAGCACAACGCCGCCCCGGGCCACGAGCGCGAGGACCGYGCCCGCGACGAACGCCGCAGCACCCGCGGCTGGGGCGGCCTGGTCACCCGGCACCCGGTCCTGTCRCTGCTCGCYGGCGTCCTGCTGCTGGGCATCGTGGCRSTGCCGGCCAGCCAGCTGCGGCTGGCSCTGCCCGACGGCGGCTCCGARCCCGTTGARTCACAGGCGTTCAAGGCCTAYGACGTCACCGGCCGCAGCTTCGGCGAAGGCATGACGGGCCCGATCGTGGTGGTGGGCGACTTCCCCGCCGGCCTCACCGAAGCCGAAGCCACGGCAAAGCAGCTCGACGTCGCCGACATCCTCCGCGGCACGGCCAACGTCACCGCCGCCGTTCCGGTGGCGCTGAGCGAGGACCGCCGCACCGCAGTSTTCCAGGTCATTCCCCGGGAGGGCCCCGCCAGCGCCAGCACGGTCAAGGTGGTCTCCGARCTGCGCGCCGAGAAGAGCCGGATCAAGGACTCCACCGGCGTSAGCATCGGSCTCACGGGYCAGACGGCCGGCAACGTCGACGTCTCCACCAAACTCGGCGACGCCCTGCCCCCGTACCTGGCAATCGTCGTCGGACTGTCCCTGATCCTGCTGCTGCTCGTSTTCCGYTCGATCGTGGTGCCGCTGCTGGCCACSGGCGGCTTCCTGCTCTCGCTCGCGGCCGCCTTCGGAGCCGTCGTCGCGGTCTACCAGTGGGGCTGGCTCGGGGGCGTGTTCGGCGTCGAAAATCCGGGCGCCGTGCTGAGCTTCCTGCCGATCATCCTGATCGGCGTGCTGTTCGGCCTGGCCATGGATTACCAGGTGTTCATTACCTCCGGCATGCGTGAGTCGTTCATGCACGGCGAATCGGCCAAACACGCCGTCCGCACCGGCTTCAGCCATGCCGCGTCCGTAGTCACCGCGGCCGCCATCATCATGGTCAGYGTGTTCTCGGGCTTCATTTTCTCGCACCTGAATATGGTCCGGCCGCTGGGCTTCGCGATGGCCTTCGGTGTCCTGGTGGACGCGTTCGTGGTCCGCATGACGATCGTCCCGGCCGTGATGTACCTGCTCGGCGACAAGGCGTGGTGGCTGCCCCGCTGGCTGAACCGGATCCTGCCGGACGTCGATGTTGAGGGTGCGAAGCTCCGGCCCGCTTCAACGACCTCTGTCAAGAGCGAGCCSGAGCCRGAGGAGGTCGGCGCCCGCTGACACTCGCAGCCTGCCGCCAASTTSCRSGGAAGCCGCCCGCTGATCGATYCGATCGGCGGGCGGCTTTTTCGTGCGCGCAKGGGCGCCGCAGGCGCCGCTCCGACCCTACGACGGCGCTTGGTCCGGCAGCGTGAGGATTTCGKCTCCGTCATTGGTGATGGCGATGGTGTGCTCACTGTGCGCTGTCCGGCACCCGGTCGCGCTTCGGAGCGTCCACCCATCGGCATCGGTGATGAGTTCGGCGGTGTCCGCCATGACCCATGGCTCCAATGCCAGCACAAGCCCAGGGCGCAGTTTGTATCCGCGTCCGGGGCGCCCGGTGTTTGGAATGTGCGGGTCCTGGTGCATCGTTGATCCGACGCCGTGGCCGCCAAAGT
The DNA here is from genome assembly GCF_056395825.1 of Arthrobacter sp. 05T47. NCBI lineage: Bacteria > Bacillati > Actinomycetota > Actinomycetes > Micrococcales > Micrococcaceae > Arthrobacter > Arthrobacter sp. 05T47. The sequence goes on from NZ_JBFTKG010000072.1 coordinate 8,743, forward strand.
CGGTGTTGATCGGATACCCGGCCTCGCTCAGGACCAAACCGATCGCGTGGGAGATGTCACCGATGCGGGCCCCGGGACGGGCAGCGGCTATTCCAGCAGAGAGCGCACGTTCCGTCGCGCTGATCATCGCGACGCTTTCCGAGGGCTTTGAGTTGCCCACGATGAAGCTGATGGCGGAGTCTGCGACAACCCCGCCCTGGGAAACGGCGAGGTCAAGGGTCAGCAGGTCKCCGTCGGCGAGCSTGTMGTCGTATGGCAGCCCGTGCAGCACTGCGTCGTTGACGGAGGTGCAGATGTAGTGGCCGAACGGCCCGCGKCCGAAGGACGGCTCGTAGTCGACGTAACAGGACACCGCTCCGGCTTCGACAATCATGGCCTTGGCCCACCGGTCGATGTCCCGGAGGTTGGTGCCTACTGCGGCACGGCCCTTCAGCGTCTGCAGAATAGTTGCTACGAGCGCGCCCGCCTCCTTGGCCCGGGTTAGTTCGRTCGGGTTGAGGATCTCAATCATGCGGCGCCTYTCTCGCAAAACCAATAACTATCCCGGCCATACTATCCCGGTACTAGAATCGGAGCCATGGTCAGGCTGCCTCTCACACCCGCTGATCTCGAGCGCGGACAGCGCCTCGGCGCCCTGCTCCGGCGCGCCCGGGGGAAGCGCTCGATGCTCGAAACCGCGCTCGATGCCCGCGTCTCTCCGGAGACCCTCAGAAAGATCGAGTCGGGCCGCGTGGCGACCCCTGCTTTCCCGACCATCGCTGCGATCGCCGACGTCCTGGGCCTCTCCCTCGATGCCGTGTGGGCCGAGATMAACCAGCCCGAAGAGGCTGCGGAACCAACGGGCCCCGCTCACAGCACGCGGGAGCGGCTGGCCTCGTAATCCTCGAGCCCGCGGCTGCGCCGGTGGCGTTCGATCGGACCAAGCCGGCTCCCGGGCAGAGGTGGAGCCGTGGAGTAGTASGTGTGGCCGGTGGGGGTGRTGASTTCKAKGGTGTGCCGTCGTCCTGGGCGCGCGACGGCGGTCCAGCCGGGGGTTTCTTTGGTGTGGTTGCAGGCTTCGCAGAGKCCSGMGCCGTTRGCCGCGGTGGTMGGTCCGCCGTTGTGGTGGGAAACGACGTGGTCCAGGTGCCGGATAGGGGCGTCGCAGTATGGAGTACGGCAGGTGTCGTCCCGGACCTGGATGAAGCGTCGGAGCCCTGGCGGGAAGATCCGGGCGCGAGAGTCCATGCCGATCAGCTCGCCGGTGCCGGGATGGGTGTAGAGCCGGCGGAGCCAGACCTTGAACGCGGCTTCATCACCGAAATCCCCGGACGTGTCTGCGCCGCCAGGGGAACCGCCGGACCTGCTGCCGGATCCTTGTGAGCCATCGGGCGGAGCACCGGAACCTTGGCCCGTGGCCGGCTCCGGGTCCACGGAACCGCCGGCGGGGCCGTCAGGTTCCAACAAGCCTGCGCGCCCGTCAGGTTCCAACGAGTCGGTGGGCCCGGTGGTGACGAGGGTGCGGGCCCATTGGGCGGGAACGGTGCCGTAGCCGGGAAGGCGGGCCGGTTCGCTGTCGGCCTGGAAGAGGGTGCGGTCGGTCATGACGAGCTGGATCTCAACCCCGGTGATCCCGCCGGGGGTGCCGGCGGCGCGTTCGACGAGGGCATCGGCCATCAGTTGGCCGCGGCTCCTCGGATCCCCGGCGGCGCGTTGGGTGTCGGCG
>NZ_JBFTKG010000073.1:0-7962 GCF_056395825.1 Arthrobacter sp. 05T47
CACCAGGTCGTAGAAGGCGCCGTGGGTCAGGCTGGCCAGCGTCTCTGCCGTATGCTCGCCGAGGGGGACCACCCGCTCCACGCCCAGGTGCTCGGCGCAGAAGGCCAGGCGATCCTCGCGGCCGTCCAGCACGCTCACCCGCGCCCCCGCCAGCCGCGCGAACAGGGCGACGGCGATGCCGATCGGCCCGGCCCCGACGACCAGGGCCGCCTGCCCCGGCTCGATCCGCGCCCGGCGCACGGCATGGGCGCCGATGGCCAGGAACTCCACCATCGCCGCCTCGTCCAGGCCCACGCCCTCGACCTTGCGCACAAAGCCCTCCGGCACGGCCAGGTACTCGGCCAGCCCCCCGTCCATGTGCACGCCCAGCACGCGGATGTTCATGCAGCAGTTGGTCTTGCCCTTCGCGCAGGCCGGGCAGGTTCCGCACGACAGGTAGGGCATGACATAGGCCGTATCGCCCGGCGCCAGATCGCTTCCGGCCGGCGCCGAGACCAYCTCGCCCGACAGCTCGTGGCCCATCACCCGGGGATAGGACAGGAAGGGCTGGGTGCCGCGATAGATGTGCATGTCGGTGCCGCACACCCCGACCCTGCGCACGCGCAGCAGCACCTCGCCCGGCCCCGGCTGCGGCGTCGAGCGGCGTTCGAGAACCAGTCGCCCCGGCGCAGCGCAGACCAGCACGTCCATCAGTTCCGGCGTCATGCTCAGTGACCTCCGACCAGCACGGCGTCGTGGGCCGAGACCTCGCGCTTGCGGGCGGTGACAGCGAACAGGCCGACCACGGCGAAGCAGGCGCAGGGCACGAGGATCGCCGTGCGGATCGAGCTTGCGTCCGACACCGCGCCCATCACCGCCGGCAGCACCGCCCCGCCGATGATGCTCATCACCTGCAACGACGAGCCGGTCTTGGTCAGCGGGCCCAGGCCCTTCAGCGAGCCGGCGAAGATGGTCGGGAACATGATCGACATGAAGAAGCTGGTCGCCGCCAGGGCCAGCAGGCCCGTGTGGCCGCCTATGGCCACGGCCGCCAGGGTCAGCGCCACGTTGGCGGCGGCGAACAGCGCCATCAGGCGCGAGGGATCGACCCGGCTCATCAGCGCCGTGCCGGCGAAGCGTCCGACCATGAAACCGACCAGCGACCATGACAGATAGGCCGCCGCGGCCTTCTCGCCCATGCCCGCCACCTGGTGCTGGCCGTAGCGGATCATGTAGCTCCACACGCCCACCTGGGCGCCGACATAAAAGAACTGGGCGACCACGCCGAACAGGAAGCGCGGACGCGAGAAGAGCCCGAGGATCGGCCGGTCGACCTTGTCCTCGACGGCGTCGGCGGCGGGTCGGCTGGCCTGCGCCGGAAAGCGGGTCAGCGCCACCAGCAGCGTCCAGGTCAGCACCACGGCGGCGATGATCAGGTAGGGAACCTGGGTCGACTGGGCCTCGGCGGCCTGGAAGGCCGACAGCTGGTCCGGGCTCATGGCCGCGAACTCCGCCTTCGTGGGCTCCACGCCCGACAGGATGAACTGGCGGCCGACCACCACGGCGGTGATGGCGCCCAGGGGGTTGAAGGCCTGGGCCAGGTTCAGTCGCTGCTCGGCCCTGCCCGGATCGCCCAGCACGGTGATCAGCGGATTGGCCGAGGTCTCCAGGAACGCCAGGCCCGAGGCGATCACGAACAGCGCGCCCAGGAACAGCTCGTAGCGGCGCAGCTCGGCCGCCGGCCAGAACAGCAGCGCCCCCGCCCCGAACAGCAGCAGCCCCACGATCACGGCGGCCTTGTAGCCGAAGCGGCGCATCAGCAGGCCGGCCGGCAGGGCCAGGAAGAAGTAGCCGAGATAGAAGGCCGACTGCACCAGGCCCGACTGCAGGTCGGTGAGGAAGAAAGCCTTCTTCAGGTGCGGGATCAGCACGTCATTGAGGTTGTTGGCCACGCCCCACAGGAAGAACAGCGCGACGATCAGAACCAGGGGCGCAAGGCCCGCGCGCGCGCCCTGCTCACGGGCTCTGGGATCTTGGGTCATCAGGCGTTTCCTCCCGGTCGCGCCCTCTGACGGAGCGCCTGCCGACAAGGCATCATATATGAACCATTACGTCAAATATGAAAATTGATGCGTGCGCCCTGGCGATGACGAAAGCCGGCGGATCCGTGCGAAGGGCCGAAAACGACGAAAGCCCCCAGCTTTGGCCTGGGGGCTTTACGTAGAAGATTTGGGTGCGGGGACAGGATTTGAACCTGTGACCTTCAGGTTATGAGCCTGACGAGCTACCGGGCTGCTCCACCCCCGCGCCTTGAGACGAAGTACCATTGGCCCAGGGGGACTTAACGACCGAGTTCGGAATGGGATCGGGTGGGGAACCCCCGGCAAAGCCACCAGGTCAGCGAAAAGGATGCTGCTTGCCCTCTTTGGGGGAGGGCAAGGCAAAGAAGAAGACATCAGTGTCAGGCAAGGTTTGTAAAGCTTGCATGGGTTTGACTGAAGAACGATCAAGCCTATCGAGCTATTAGTACCGGTAAGCTCCATGCGTCGCCGCACTTCCACACCCGGCCTATCAACGTGGTGGTCTTCCACGGCTCTCAGCGAGACCTTGTTTTGAGGTTAGTTTCCCGCTTAGATGCTTTCAGCGGTTATCTATTCCACACTTAGCTACCCTGCTGCACAGCTGGCGCCATGACAGGTCCACCAGAGGTGTGTCCATCCCGGTCCTCTCGTACTAGGGACAGATCCTCTCAAGTCTCGTACACCCACGGCAGATAGGGACCAAACTGTCTCACGACGTTCTGAACCCAGCTCACGTACCACTTTAATCGGCGAACAGCCGAACCCTTGGGACCTGCTCCAGCCCCAGGATGTGATGAGCCGACATCGAGGTGCCAAACTTTGCCGTCGATATGGACTCTTGGGCAAAATCAGCCTGTTATCCCTAGAGTACCTTTTATTCGTTGAGCGATGGCCCTTCCACGCAGGACCACCGGATCACTATGGCCGACTTTCGTCTCTGCTCGACTTGTCAGTCTCGCAGTCAGGCGGGCTTATGCCATTGCACTCGACGACCGATTTCCGACCGGTCTGAGCCCACCATCGCGCGCCTCCGTTACACTTTGGGAGGCGACCGCCCCAGTCAAACTGCCCGCCACGCCATGTCCCGGACCCGGATAACGGGCCGCGGTTAGACGTCAGCAACAATAAGGGTGGTATTTCAAGGATGGCTCCGCCGGAACTGGCGCCCCGGTTTCATAGCCTCCCACCTATCCTACACATGTTGCTGCTAACGCCAAGGCGAAGCTGCAGTAAAGGTTCATAGGGTCTTTCCGTCTGACCGCGGGAACCCCGCATCTTCACGGGGAATTCAATTTCGCTGAGCCTATGCTGGAGACAGTGGGGAAGTCGTTACGCCATTCGTGCAGGTCGGAACTTACCCGACAAGGAATTTCGCTACCTTAGGACCGTTATAGTTACGGCCGCCGTTTACCTGGGCTTCAATTCGGAGCTTGCACCCCTCCTTTTAACCTTCAGGCACCGGGCAGGCGTCAGACCCTATACGTCGCCTTGCGGCTTCGCAGAGCCCTGTGTTTTTGATAAACAGTCGCTACCCCCTGGCTTGTGCCACTCTTTTCTGGTTGCCCAAAGAAGAGTCACGCTTATCCCGAAGTTACGCGTGCAATTTGCCGAGTTCCTTCAGCATAGTTCTCTCAAGCGCCTTGGTATACTCTACCTGCCCACCTGTGTCGGTTTCGGGTACGGTCTCCGTTGGAGTTATTTCCAGGGACCTGTTCACTGCCGGAACCAATCCAATAAGGACCGACAATTTACCAGATCCGTCACTTCCAACTGGCTCAGGAATATTCACCTGATTCCCATCGACTACGCCTTTCGGCCTCGCCTTAGGGGCCGGCTAACCCTGCGCAGATTAGCTTTACGCAGGAACCCTTGGGCTTTCGGCGAGAGGGTCTCTCACCCTCTTTATCGCTACTCATGTCAGCATTCTCACTTCCGATACCTCCAACAAGGCTCACGCCTCATCTTCACAGGCTTACGGAACGCTCCGCTACCGCTTGCTCAAAGAGCAAACCCATACCTTCGGCGACTGGCTTTAGCCCCGTTACATTTTCCGCGCAGGTTCGCTTGACCAGTGAGCTGTTACGCTTTCTTTAAATGATGGCTGCTTCTAAGCCAACATCCTGGTTGTCAAAGCAAACCCACATCGTTTCCCACTTAGCCAGTACTTGGGGGCCTTAGATGATGGTTAGGGTTGTTTCCCTTTTCACGACGGACGTTAGCACCCGCCGTGTGTCTCCCAGATATCTCTCTCGGGTATTCGGAGTTTGATTAGAATTGGTACAGCTCGCGCCGCCCGCATCCATTCAGTGCTCTACCCCCCGAGGAGTCCGTCTGAGGCACTACCTAAATAGTTTTCGCGGAGAACCAGCTATGTCCAGGTTTGATTGGCCTTTCACCCCTATCCACAAGTCATCCGAGAATTTTTCAACATTCACCGGTTCGGTCCTCCAGTTGGTGTTACCCAACCTTCAACCTGCTCATGGATAGATCACCTGGTTTCGGGTCGTCATGCGACGTACTTATTCGCCCTATTCAGACTCGCTTTCGCTGCGCCTACACCTAACGGCTTAAGCTTGCACGGCACATGAAGTCGCTGACCCATTATACAAAAGGTACGCCGTCACCACGCGCGGTGGCTCCGACTGCTTGTAGGCTTCCGATTTCAGGATCTGTTTCACTCCCCTTGTCGGGGTGCTTTTCACCTTTCCCTCACGGTACTTGTTCGCTATCGGTCATTGAGGAGTACTTAGGCTTGGAGGGTGGTCCCCCCATGTTCAGACAGGATTTCACGTGTCCCGCCCTACTCAAGTCTGTCGCTATTTGACGCTTACGGGGCTATCACCCACTATGGCGGACCTTCCCAGATCCTTCAGCTTTATGTCACGACAGCACTGGCCTGGTCCCGGTTCGCTCGCCACTACTACGGGAGTCTCGGTTGATGTCCTTTCCTCCAGGTACTGAGATGTTTCAGTTCCCTGGGTTTGCTTAATGACCCTATGTATTCAGATCATTATACCTTGTCCGATCCACCGATCGTGCTCCAACCGAGGTTGAAGCAAGTCGGGTGACCGTAAAGGTGGGTTTCCCCATTCGGAGATAGCCGGATCAAAGGGTGCTCGCGCCTCCCCGGCTCTTATCGCAGCGTGCCACGTCCTTCATCGCCTCTCAATGCCAAGGCATCCGTCAGAAGCCCTTATGCGCTTGATCGTTCTCAGCAAAACCCATGCGCTTACCGTCTAGGGACGGCTCGCATGCGCTTTACAATTTGTCAGACAATGATGTCTTCTTAAGTCCAACCTGAAGCGGCTGAACCCTACATTCACGATGTCATTTCGCATCGTCACTAGGTGACGCTGCAAACTTGTATCTTTCCGATCGCTTTATGCTTCATCGCCTTCGCTACCGCTTCGCTGCTTGAGCGAAGACGATGTGCGAACATCCAACAAAGCATGGTGGAGCCAGACGGATTCGAACCGACGACATCCTGCTTGCAAAGCAGGCGCTCTACCAACTGAGCTATGGCCCCTTGTCAGGGTTGAGCCAGGAGAGCTGGTCGGATCCGAAGCTGTTGGAGAAGAGTGGTAGGCCTGGGCAGACTCGAACTGCCGACCTTACGCTTATCAGGCGTACGCTCTAACCACCTGAGCTACAGGCCTATGACGGCCTTCGCAGGCGTCTGCCTCCGGGCTCGCGATCGACTTGATCCCTAACGGAACCAAGTGAGTGGAAAGAGAAACGGAGACGGCGGCGATCCGCTCATTTGTGTGCGTCTAGCGCACTAATTGGAGCCTCAATAGCCTCGTGAGAGGCTGGAGAAGCATCCTTAGAAAGGAGGTGATCCAGCCGCAGGTTCCCCTACGGCTACCTTGTTACGACTTCACCCCAGTCGCTGACCCTACCGTGGTCGCCTGCCTCCTTGCGGTTAGCGCAGCGCCTTCGGGTAAAGCCAACTCCCATGGTGTGACGGGCGGTGTGTACAAGGCCCGGGAACGTATTCACCGCGGCATGCTGATCCGCGATTACTAGCGATTCCAACTTCATGCTCTCGAGTTGCAGAGAACAATCCGAACTGAGACGACTTTTAGGGATTGGCTCCCCCTCGCGGGATTGCAGCCCTCTGTAGTCGCCATTGTAGCACGTGTGTAGCCCACCTTGTAAGGGCCATGAGGACTTGACGTCATCCCCGCCTTCCTCCGGATTAACTCCGGCAGTCCTGTTAGAGTGCCCAACTGAATGGTGGCAACTAACAGCGAGGGTTGCGCTCGTTGCGGGACTTAACCCAACATCTCACGACACGAGCTGACGACAGCCATGCAGCACCTGTGTCCCAGTCCCCGAAGGGAAAGCCAGATCTCTCTGGTGGTCCGGGCATGTCAAAAGGTGGTAAGGTTCTGCGCGTTGCTTCGAATTAAACCACATGCTCCACCGCTTGTGCGGGCCCCCGTCAATTCCTTTGAGTTTTAATCTTGCGACCGTACTCCCCAGGCGGAGTGCTTAATGCGTTAGCTGCGTCACCGACAGGCATGCCTGCCGACAACTAGCACTCATCGTTTACAGCGTGGACTACCAGGGTATCTAATCCTGTTTGCTCCCCACGCTTTCGAGCCTCAGCGTCAGTAACGGACCAGTATGTCGCCTTCGCCACTGGTGTTCTTCCGAATATCTACGAATTTCACCTCTACACTCGGAGTTCCACATACCTCTTCCGTACTCAAGACTGCCAGTATCAAAGGCAATTCCAAGGTTGAGCCCTGGGCTTTCACCTCTGACTAAACAGTCCGCCTACGCTCCCTTTACGCCCAGTAATTCCGAGCAACGCTAGCCCCCTTCGTATTACCGCGGCTGCTGGCACGAAGTTAGCCGGGGCTTCTTCTCCGGGTACCGTCATTATCGTCCCCGGTGAAAGAATTTTACAATCCTAAGACCTTCATCATTCACGCGGCATGGCTGCGTCAGGCTTTCGCCCATTGCGCAAGATTCCCCACTGCTGCCTCCCGTAGGAGTTTGGGCCGTGTCTCAGTCCCAATGTGGCTGATCATCCTCTCAGACCAGCTACTGATCGTCGCCTTGGTGAGCCTTTACCTCACCAACTAGCTAATCAGACGCGGGCCGCTCCAATGGCGATAAATCTTTCCCCCGAAGGGCACATCCGGTATTAGCTCAAGTTTCCCTGAGTTGTTCCGAACCAAAGGGCACGTTCCCACGTGTTACTCACCCGTCCGCCACTAATCCCGAAGGATCCGTTCGACTTGCATGTGTTAGGCCTGCCGCCAGCGTTCGCTCTGAGCCAGGATCAAACTCTCAGGTTGAGTTGACATTGACTCCAGCTATTTGACCGAGGGGAAAACCTCAGTCGCGTATCTGGTTTGCATAGTTTCTTGACGAGTTCCCATCACACAATGACCAAGCCCGAAAGCTCGATCACCGTATAAATGGTGTCTTCAAGAGACCGCATTCGTCAGCGTCTAAGATGACCTCRAAGGGTCATCGCCAGAGCGCCGCCGCCTGCGTTTCTCTTTCCAAATCAACAATGTCAAAGACCAGAGCCGAAGCTCCGAGCCGCCTCCGTAACCGGGGAGCGRCCCCACCGTTTAGCGCCCGGTGTCGGCGGAGGCGGCTATTTAAACCAGCGCCTCATTTTGTCAAACTCTATTTTCAACTTTCTTTTCCAAACCGTCCCGCCTCCGAGGAGGCCGAACCGCTCCGCGGCGCCGAATGGACTTCAGCGCCTCGGAAAGAAAAGAGAGCTTCGAATGAGCCCCCGAAGCGGCGGGCCGCGTCGGGAGGGCGGTGTTTATGCGGGAGCCCATTTTGAGTCAAGCGCACTGCAACGCGCTTTGACGATTTTCTTCGCAAACCGCCCGAAAAGCCCGCCGCATATGGGTGGCGGAAGCCCCCTCCC
>NZ_JBFTKG010000074.1:0-5691 GCF_056395825.1 Arthrobacter sp. 05T47
GTGAAGAGGCGCAGCAGCGGCACCACCACGGAGATTCCGGGGAACATCGACGTCGCGATGATCACGCCCAGGATCACTGACTTGAAGCGGCGTCATGGGCGGCCCGATGGACTCTCTCGTGCCAGCCGGCTCCAACATCATCTGATCTGTTTCGCAGCGGTTGGTCTCGTGCTCTCCGTCCCCGCTCTCGTCTCGATCTCGCGAGCGGCCAAGCGGCTAACTGCCGCCCAGGAGTTGACCAGCTGAATCTATATCCACCGTCGGCTTCTGAAGATCGTCGCAATCAAACACGCATTCGCTATCTGTTCTTCAACAACGCATGGAATCTTGAATAGGCTTCGTAGTAATCCTCGATCATATTCTCGAATACAGGATCAACCTCATATCCTGACTCAACCGACGTTGTTCTTTCCCGAAGTCCAAAGAAGTGTCTTTCACCAGTTCCGACTCTGACCATGCGAATCTTATTAACATGTGGAAGACGCTCAGTTTCGACTTGTCCAGATCCAGTAACATCCCTATCGTAAGTGCTGACAGAAAACTCACCCGTCACTTCAGCGCCATATCTATTGTTGATATAGGCGACTGCTAAGTCATGGGCGATTTGATCCTTATTTGTCATTGATATCYTCCTTCATGGCGAAAAGTTGTGTGCCAGCAGACGTCGTTATGTTTGTACATGTCGTTGAGGATGAACTCACGGATCGGGGCGGGCGGTCAGTCGCGCTGCCAGTCGCGTTCAGCGAACGCCCTGATCAGCGACCACGCCGAGTGCGTGCACCGCCACACGCGCGACGGCGACCGCTTGGTCAGATCGCGGGTGTGCTCCGGCGTCGCTAGGAGTTGCCTGATGTCGGGGCGACTGCTGGCACGAATGCGTCAGCTGTCGCGACCTGATGAACCGATTCAGACGGATTCTTGTCAAAGAGAGGCGCACCGCGTCCCTACTCGCGGTCAGTCATTCACCTTAGTTTCACCCTGCGCCTGAACAGTAGGCGTGGTTCGGGGCCACACTCGGCAAGCGACCTCAGCGAGTTGTCGCGCTCGGTTGTGTATCGAAGATTCGTCCCACAGATCTGTCGCAGCCAACGGTTTGTTGAGTTGGAGACCGGACTGCAAAGCGAACTCGGGGCGTTTAATGTCCCACCCGAAGTTTGAAACTCCTTGATTGAACCTAGACGTTACGAGAGTGAGATTGCCGATTAGGTGGGCGGCAGAATGACGCTGCTGCGACGCCAGCTCAAGTTGCGCAGGATCGTCTATGTCCAAGGGCCAGTGAGATTGCCATGAGGAAGGAAGAATGTGCTCAATCTGCAGTTGCTCGTAGTCAAACTTCGCCGGCTCTGTGCGGGGGTTCTCAAACTGAAGCTGCTTGTCGATTGCACCCAGAACGAGCCGGATCCTCTCCTGCGTGAAGGAGTTATAAAACTTGTTATTTGCAAAGGAGGATGCAATTTCATCATCGGTTGGCCAAGCCAACCCTTGGGACGCAGAGCTCATGTAAGCCGTGATGGCATCAGAAATACTGCGCCCTTCAAAGTGCGCCGCCTGCGCCGACTTCAGCACATCCACGAAGAATATGCCGTATCCCCTGGTGTTTGCGCCTGTGACCATGCGACGCATCACCCAGGACTCGATTGCGCCCACAGCGTTCTCGTGCTCAGAGAGCGGAAGTACGTCACTCGGAAGAGTACGAAGCCACAATAGAAGAGGCACTGCGGTCAAGACACGAATCCGGTTAAGCCGGGTGTACGCCTGCGCCAGAGGATCTGACCCTGCTCGTTCTGGATGGTAGACAGTTATGTATGCCGTCGCGTACTCGCTGAGTTCCTTGAGAACAGCTTCAGTAGCCCTGTTGTTAGCCGCCAAGTACTTACGAACCTGCCCATACAGGTGACCAACTTCCGCTTCCTGTCCCGAGACAGCCGTCAGCCAGGCGGATAGGAGAACGTCTCGGCGCCCGCGTGCCGCATGGCCCGTACCCACCGTGGTCTTCCACCATGCTTCATCTAGAGGAGCCCAGTATCGGTCATACAGTGTGTCGAGCTCGATTTCGCCGCGAAGATCGCCGCGAAGGAACAGCAGGTTCTTCACCAAGTCGGAGGCCGACAGAGGGGTTTGACGGCCATTAAGCACTTCGAAGATCACTTGAGCGTCGTCATTGTCTTCGAGGTCGATGACCACGAGTTTGAACAGACCTAAGAACGTATCGACGATAGCGTCAAGCAGTTCAGTATCAGGATCTGCATTCACAGCGTCGCGTGTCTGGTCGGCAAAGAACTTGCGTGCCGAGAGATAGGGGTGCCCGTTACTGGAAGGAATCTCGTCTGAAACGGCATCGGGCCAAACCTCGCGGTCTTTACGCCTTGGCCATAGTTTGTAGTGGTCCAGTGGTTCAGTGGCCACATCAGTTGGGTTAGAGATGAGTCGGCGCATTTGCGCTGCTCGGGGGGAGTCTCTTTCTTGGAGCACGTCGAGAATACCGCGGGCTAGAAGCTGGAGTGTCGTCAGACGCTGCTGACCGTCGATAACGGCGCGCTGATCCACGCCGCCTGTCGACGACGGCAGCTGCTCGCAAACGACCGCACCCAGAAAATGAGGYGTCACGTCTTTGTCGGCCCCAGCCCTGGGTTTACTCAAGGCGTCGGCTTGACGACGGGCTTGCTGCAGCCGTTCGGCGGCCGCCAACAGGTCCTCATGGAGCAATCGCCATTGGCCTTCAAGTGACCATTCGTAGTCCCGCTGAAAGGTTGGGATTACGTATCGGCGCTCGAGGCCTAGAACGGATTTCAACGTGAGAGTATCTGCCTGCAATTTTCCCCCTGRTTTGAGAAGTTTGAGCGGACTTGAATGTTGTGATGACTCTAGTGCTCAGATCGTGGAGCGGCCTACTGAGATCCTGGCCTTGGGCAAAAACCCTTCGAGCTGGCCGCTAAACCGGCCGTTGGAAATACAGCCGCCTCCGACCGTAACTTCAGCAGCGACCCTTCATCCCACCGGCGAAATCGGTCCACGAGGGAGGGTACGCCCCGCAATCTCGGCGACCATAGTCCCAGAACTCAACAGCAAGGGCCGCTGCGTCCCGGTCGAGGACGTACAGGTACTGACCGCCCCAGGGCCGCAGGTCGCCCTCATCTCTTGGCATGTGGTTTTCCATATCCAGTGCACCTATGTAGTCCTCTTCCCAATGTCCGGAGGTGCGCCGTAAGCCTCTCCCATCCTCGATCGATCCAAAGACCAAATTGAGCAGAGGGAAATCGCCTGCACCGTACGGGTCCACGTCCGTTACAAACGCGACGGAACCTGAGCTGGAATAGCTAGGTGCCGGCTCAGGAGGAAGCTTGCTCCCGAAGGTATCCCACCAAGTCACGGCTTCTGTCAGCCGGGATAACCTAATTTCGGAGGGGCTCCACTGAGAATCAAGCTGTCGTTCTGTCCATACCCACTCGCCATGCTCGCGAACCCACTTCTGCTGCTGTTGTTGCACGAAGAGTTCTGCGGCTTGGCCGTCCTGGTTGCACGAGAAACCTGCTGTGGCCGACAGCGATAGCAGCCGCCGGACCGTCGTCCAGTTGAGGGCCTCTTCCTCCTCCAAAAGCATGAGGTGGGAATCGAAGGTTGGAATAATCTGAAACGAACCGCCGAGTGCCATAGCCAGACTAAATGCTTCATCCTGCTGCGCCCACCGACCGTCTCGTTCGTCATCGGTTATCGGCTCGAACTTCAGGGACGCCTCAAGGTGCCGGTTCGCAGCGTCATTGATTGCTGATCTCCGGAGAGCGTCCTGGATTGACAGGTTCCTGACACGTTTCCAGGATCGATTCGGCGAGCGGTGCCAGATTGAGCGGTCCGTGACAAGCTCAATGTGGCAGCGCTTGGGGCTTGAGAAACTGACTTCAAGTCGGGGCGCCTCCCCGCAGAAATCCGCCGGGTTCAGTTCCGAGTCAAGGTCGAGTTCCCTTCGGTCAAACCACTCTGTGGCTAGTTGCCGGAGGTGTCGGGCCACGGTGCCCTCGAAGCGCGGGAGGAGATCAAAGAACTTTGGATACACTGCTGCACTCTCAGATTCGGGGCCCTCGAAGAACCACTTGTCCTTATCTTCGTCGGGGGACGGCTCGATCCAGGCACCATTTCTCCGGTAGGAGACGATACTGCGGCCTGGCTCCCCTTCCAAAGGGGAATGCCGGACTAAAAGTAACCTTTGTTCAGCTCTTAGATGACGAGTTTCAATGAACCGCAGCACCACCACTTCGGGCAGTCTGCCCTCGGTATCGGTTGAATTAGGCCACGAACCAGTGTCTCCGGGGTGCATGCTGCCTGCTCTCAATCGTCAAATTGAACAAAGTTTGGCACGAAATGACGTGCCGCGGCGCCTGCGACGTGTCCGAGGAGGCGCCACCGAAGTTACGGCCTCCGTTCTAGTATGTTTGGTTGACCATCAGACTACTGCTCGCTGCGGCCGCAGCTGATGGTATGGGGATGAACGAAATACAGGAGTAGGTCTTGACAGTTACAGGCGTAAACCGTGAGCTCAACGTCGCGCCCGGTTCGGTCGTGCACATACGTGACGAAGAGTGGCTGGTCACCAGCGCCGAGAGGTCAGTCGACGGGACACTGGTCAGAGTGCAAGGCCTCAGCGAGCTCGTCCGCGACACCACTGCAGCGTTCTATTCCGCGTTGGACACGATCGAAGTAGTGGACCCACGGAACTCCAAGGTCGTCGCAGACAGCAGCCCGAACTACCGCCGGGCGCGCCTCTGGCTCGAATCCACCCTGCGCAAGACGCCGGCACCCCTTAATGACCCGAAACTCGGCGTCTCCACTCGAATGCTGGCCGACAGCCTCAATTACCAGCGGATCGCGGTAGCCAAGGCGCTGGACAGTCGCAATGTCCGTCCACGCATCCTAATTGCAGATGCTGTCGGCCTGGGCAAGACACTGGAAATCGGGATGATCCTCAGCGAACTGGTCAAGCGCGGCCGCGGAGAACGCATCCTCATCGTGACACCAAGGCACGTCCTGGAGCAGATGCAGCACGAGCTTTGGTGCCGCTTTGCGCTTCCCTTTGTCCGCTTGGACTCGGCAGGCATCCAGAAGGTCCGCCAGATCCTCCCTGGCACTCGGAACCCGTTTACGTATTTCAAGCGCGCCATCATCTCCATCGACACGCTCAAGAGCGCCCGCTACCGCGCCCATCTGGAGAAGCTGCGCTGGGACGCGGTCGTCATCGATGAATCCCACAACCTCACCAACTTGGGCACCCAGAACAATGAGCTCGCGCGCGTCCTGGCCCCCAATACGGAGGCCCTGATTCTCGCCTCCGCCACCCCGCACAACGGCAAGAACGATTCGTTCGCTGAGCTGCTCCGGCTGCTGGACCCCACCGTCGTGCGGCCGGACGGCACCTTCGAGCAGAAGGACATCGAGCATCTGATCATCCGCCGGCACCGCCACAGTCCCGAGGTCGCAAACGAAGTCGGCGCGGACTGGGCAGAGCGCCTGGAACCAGATAACAAGCTGATCCCGGCATCATCGGAAGAGAACGACGTCGCCGAGGAGCTGGCGGACACCTGGCTGTACCCCAAGGCAGGTGGTTCGCCATACTCAGGCCAGAACGGCGGCCTTTTCCCGTGGACCCTGGCCAAGGCCTTCCTTTCAAGCCCCGCGGCTCTGCTGGAGACGGTCAAGGAA
>NZ_JBFTKG010000075.1:0-5167 GCF_056395825.1 Arthrobacter sp. 05T47
CAGTGTGGTCACGGCCAAAGCCGCGCGGGTGATCGGCCACCACCTCGCCGTCGCACAGCACCATGATCCGGTCGGCGTAGGCGCGGATCTGGACGACCCGACGCGCGGCCTTGGCCTGCACCGAGTAGCGGTTGCGGTCGAAGGTGATCAGGCAGGTGGCCTGGGCGACGRCCTCGATCTGGTGGAAGCCGTCRAARGGRCCKGCGAAGGGCGCCAGGAACGGCCGYTCAGCCTCGTAGACGTCCCAGACRACGCGGTCTCGGTGCTCGGGATGGCGATCATTGCGCGCCCGGCGCACGCACTCGSCCTCCAGCCAGCCGTTGAGCTCCTCCAGGCTATGGAAGCGCAGGCGCGGCTTGAAGATGTTGTCACGGGCGTAGCCGACCTGGTTCTCMACCTGGCCCTTCTCCCAGCCCGAGGCCGGCGTGCAGGCCACCGGCTCGATCAGGTAGTGCGAGCACATCTGCTCGAAGCGCCGGTTGAAGCGGCGGGTCTTGCCGGTGAACACCGCCTCAACGGCGGTCTTCATGTTGTCGYAGATGCCTCGCCGCGTGACGCCCCCGAACGCCTGGAAGGCCCGGGCGTGAGCATCGAACACCATCTCCTGGGTCTCGCGCGGATAGGCTCGGATGTAGAACCGGCGGCTATGGCAGAGCCGCACGTGCGCCACCTTCACCGTCAGCGGCGTGCCGCCGATCTCGACCTGCTCGTGGCTCCAGTCGAACTGGTAGGCGTCGCCCGGCGCAAAGCTCAACGGCACGAAGGCCTCAACCGGAGAGCTCACGCCCCGGCGTTGGACCGACCAGCGTCCTGCATAGCGCCGCACCGCGTCGTAACCGCCGTCATAGCCCTCCCGGCTGAGCAGATCGGTGATCCGCATCAGCGTCAGCCGATCCTTGCGCGCCCCTGACGCATTGGCCTCCAGCAGCGCCTCCAGCCGCTCGATGAACGGACCTAGCTTCGGGTGCGGCTGCTCGCGCCGCTCGTACTCCGGCGCCGTATCACCCGACCGCAGGATCTTGCGCACCGTGTTGCGCGCCAGGCCCATCTCCCGCGCGATCGTCTTGACGCCCTTGCCCCGCGCGAAGTGCTCGCGCCGGATCTTCGCCACCGTCTCCACTACCAACATCCCCGTCTCGATCCGCGGCTACACAAGCCGCCGATCTGGCCATCAAAGCCTCAAGGACAGGGGGTCATTTTTGGACGCCGAAACACATCGAGAAGTACGATCTCGCGCTCGCGGTTGATCGGTGGGCCATTCCCAATGGCATAACCGCAACAAACCCCTTTCTCCGCGATCCCATGGACGTCCTGTCCCAGGAAGATGTCGCATGAGGGAGGTCGTCGAGCATGTCGTCGCCAGGGAAAATCGGCTGCTATTTGGCCTGACGCCCTTCGACAACGAGAGCTTCCACGGCTTTACCGCACGACTGGCGGCCTGGAACCACTTCGACAGCCGCAAGCAGTTCCTGCTGAGCATGGCCTTCCCCCACTTGTTGGGGGGAGGCCTACAAGCGGCTCTGGAGGATCGGGGGCCACTGGCTTGGCGTCTCCGGCTGGACGAAGAGCAGCTGGGCCGGCTGACCGGTCGACACGATCCG
The DNA here is from genome assembly GCF_056395825.1 of Arthrobacter sp. 05T47. NCBI lineage: Bacteria > Bacillati > Actinomycetota > Actinomycetes > Micrococcales > Micrococcaceae > Arthrobacter > Arthrobacter sp. 05T47. Next base: position 1,602 of record NZ_JBFTKG010000075.1, read on the forward strand.
GAGCTCGCCCGATATCGAGAGCTTGTCAGCATGGTTGCTCGGCGGGTTTCGCCGGCGGCGTTACGCGCGGCGCCATATCACCGGGCGAGTTGGATGCTCCAGTTGCCCTTCTGCCCGGAAAGCTGGGAGGTTCTCATGGACCATTGCCCTGCCTGTCAGCGGCGATTGGGATGGGAAAAGGTGCTGGCGATCGAGCAGTGCGATCATTGTGGTTTCGACCTTCGGACCGCCGCAGCAACTTCGGTCCCAAAGAGGCAACGGGCCCCGCTGGCCTTGATGGCGGGGTTGGTCAATCGGGACCCTGCATTGCGGCTTTCCCCACGCCTGACGCTCCCGCCTCATCTGGCGAACTGCTCGCCGCTCGAGGTCTTCGAGTTGGCGATGGTCTTCGCCAGAGCAATTGCCTTGATGCGAAGCCGGCTGAAATTGAGGGTGTGCTCGCCTAGCAAGAAGACCGCCTACATGGCGGCCGGCATGGACATCATCTGTCGATACCCGGAGTCGTTTGACGACCTGATGGGCGCGGCAAACGAGGCGCTGCCGAAGTTTTTCCAAACTGTCCGGGCTTACGGCGGCAACTCGGTTGGGATCTATCAGCGGCTTTTTTCCGATTCGGAACCGTGTCCGCACGGGCCAACGCGGCTTCGCCAGAAACGAGAAGGCGGCGGACAGCTCACGCTTCGCCAGGCGGCACAGCAACTGCGGCTGGAGAACCGGGATCTGCGCAAGCTGATCGACGAGGGGCTTATGGGGGCACCGAAAGGCCGGGGCGTCGTGCGCAAATGTCAGTGGCTCGATCCAAGTGAGGTGAGCAGCTGCGCGCGCCGGCTGGAGAGCCGAATGTCATTGCAGGAGTTTTCCCGCGCTTTCGGATTGCCCGTCCGCGGAGTTGCCCAGTTGGTCAGCCTGGGCGTCTTGCCTCGAAACCAGGATCCAATGGTGAAGGCGCTGCATCCCACCACCCAGCTTGATCGAAGCGCTGCGGAAGAGGTGGTCGGCCGACTTTTAGCGATACGCCGCGTTCCGACTCCGGAAGTGCCGGTCTGGCCGATCGAAGACATCTTCCATGGCGTTGGCGGCCAAGAAAAGCCTTGGGGGACAATGCTGCGAGCCGCCTTGGATCGGCAAATCCCTCTCTATTGCGACGAAGAGATTTCGTCTGGCCTCCACATCGGGAAGCTCCAGATTCCACAGGCGTTGGCCTGGGAGATCCTTGGGCGACGCCTCCCAGAGCTGTTGGAGGTCCCGGACCTTACGTCAGAGGAGCTGTCCGGGTCGCCAATGACCAGGATCGAGGTCGAGAGCTATCTCAACTGCTTTCCTCGGGACTTGTCCTGGCTCCTGGCCGAAAAGCATCTCTCCAAAGGCCTGACGCCCCAGGAGGTGGCCGTGCTGGGGCAAAGCATTATCAGCTCGCGCGAGATCAGTTGGCGCTGGCGCGTCTCGCCAGCGTTACGCGAGGCGCTCGCGAAAGAACATGGCATCGGAAGAACGCTCGGGCCTTTCTGGTCGCGAGCGGCGGTTGAGGAACACTTCGCTTCGAAGTTTCCGTTCGGCCGATCCACCTGAAGCTACCCGGAACCCGATGGCTGAAAGCGAACCTGTATCTACAAACCTATGCCACTCCTTGAATCGAACAGCGTCAGCCGTCTAGCTTCGACCGCTGCTGATGGGGGTGGGACCAATGGACGACAGCGAACGCAACTTCCATTTCAACAAGCAACCAAACACGACGTATTTTTCGAGGCGAATTGCACCGACTATCGGCGAGCCGCTGCGCATCCTCTCAAGCGTCGTCGAGACTGCTGGCGCACTACGCTTCGCCAAGGTGCGGAACGAGATCCTGCTTCGCGCCACCCCGGGAGGTCGCGTGGAAATCAAGGCGACGATCTTGGAGGATGATCGCAACGTCCAGACGCTCACAATTCAGAAGTTCACTCCCGCCTCCGGCCCGCATGACAAAGTCCACTTCAGTTTCCAGAACCGCGAAATAGATGCGCTTCTGGAGTTTATGGCGGGCGTGAAAACGATCGACTTCGGAGGAGATGGCAAGGGGAAGTTATCTCGCGACGCGGTGCGAACCGTCGTTCTGGATGCCGCTCAAGCTCATCAAATTTTCAGCACGAACCAAGACCTGTTCGTCGCGCTAGCCGAACGTGAGGATCTCCAACGAGACTTAGTGGCCATCGGATACCGACGCCGCCAGCTCGACCGGTTCGAGCGGATGCTAAACGATCCACAAGCGTTCGCGGCCGAACAAGCCCAATACGGCAAAACGCCGGAAGCCACATGGCAGGCGTTCTTCGAAGAGAACACGTGGATATTCGGCTACGGGCTAACCTACCAGTTCCTATCCGGCCTCGACGAAAGGCGATTGGAGCAGACCGTTCGCGGCGCGGACTTGTCAGGCTCAGGAAAACGTATCGACGCGCTGATGAAAACACGCGGCATCATCAGCTCCCTTTGCTTCGTCGAGATCAAGCGACACGATGCTGACCTGCTCGATGAGACAAAGCCCTACCGCTCGGGAGCCTGGGCGGTTTCCAGGGAACTGAGCGGCGGCGTCGCGCAAGTTCAGACCACTGTAGCCGACACTCTCGATCGTCTCTCTAGGGCAATAACGGTCAGCGACACAGACGGCGACCCTACCGGGGAACTGCTGTTCAACGTTCACCCCAAGTCGTTCTTGGTCATTGGCCAGCTCAGTGAGTTCCAGACCGAGCACGGCATCAACCAGGCTAAATTCCGGTCCTTCGAAATGTTTCGACGGGAGATGCGATCCCCGGAAATCCTGACGTTCGACGAACTGCTCAACCGCGCGCGGTTCATCGTCGACCACCCTGTGCAACCTGTCCCGGCAGATAGCCGCGGACACGAGTGATGATTTTGCGCCGAACGCTCCTTGCGAAAACGTAGAAGGTTTACCAGGTAAAACTTATAGCTTGGGGAGATCATTCTTTGCAAAAACACCGCCTTTATCGGAAGGAATCCTTCGCGCGTCGCCTTGTGACTAAGCGTCCAGGGGGAGCCGTTTTCTTCGTGGCGTTCGCCATGTACTTAGCTATCGTAGGTGCATGGCTCGGAAGCGGCTTCAATAAGGTGCTCCCGCCCTATGCAGAAGCGCTCACCACTGCGACACTTGGCGAGATTTTTTCTCCCACCGGCATCTATCTTGCGGCTTTCGTCTCGATGATGGGGGTCGGTAAATTCGCCGCCGGCCTTGCTGCCGGGGCTGCCGCAAGTCAGGCGCTTGTGTTCTGGACAGGCCGTCCGCTTCCGGTGTTCCGCAAATAGCCACTAGGCAAAGTAGCGGTAAGTCGAATTGGTACCGGAGCCTGTTCATTGCGACCCAGGGCCGATCTTAAGTTGGTGAGCCACTCAGAGGGTCAGCGTTAGGCTGTTTCGCCGAACTGGGGGCAAACGACCCACTCCGATGAAATCAACGCCTTACGCGGTCGGCGTTAAGTTGCGCCGACAGCCCGCTAGAACCTCGCGATCAGCGAGACTTCCATGCGGCGCTTCAGCGGGTCGTCTTCCGACCAGCGGTCGAAGAGGTTGCGCACGCC
>NZ_JBFTKG010000076.1:0-4652 GCF_056395825.1 Arthrobacter sp. 05T47
GTACAGCAGTGGTACCAGCTCTTTGGGTCGGACACTCACTCCCGGGTGCACCACTGCGTCAAGCTCCGCGACCACTGCCAAAATCCGCTTCTTACGTCCGAAGAAACCGCTGGCCGCCGCTTGCTCTGCGCGACCAAGGATGTCCTGGAGAGGCAGATCCATGGCCTCCGGTCCAACCTTTTCCAGACCGGGATGGTTCACCGCCGCGAACGCCGACACAAGCTGCTCCAGGTGTTGGGCCCCCATGGACCACTGCCCTGACCTCACAACGTCGAGGGTTTCCACCGGAACGCTACGATCCTCGAGGAGCGCAGCAAGGATGCGAACTTCCGAAGGGGACGTGGCGAACGAGACGACACCGGGCAGCCCTTCAACGGAGCGGACGGAGTCCAGCGCTGCGTCGATACGCTGTCCGGCGTCGGCAAGTTGTGTCTCGGCGTCGGCGCCGCCGGCGGCGATGAACCGCCAGGGGTGGTTCAGTGCGGGACGTGCCCGGTCGGTGCACTCGGGCAACTCGCGCAGCAAGGCGCGCACGGGCTCCAGCACTGTCGCGTCCGCCGAACTGGCAAATTCCACGCCTAGGGGGAGTGCCGGGACGTCCGGGTCAAAGGTCAAGGCTTTTGTCCGGGCACTGTAAAGGGACAGTTGGGCGCCGTTTTCCTCATGCAGACGGCTGGCGTAGCGAATGAGACCGCGGCGCGCGGACGCGAGGTCGGTCGAGGCGGTGTCCAGCTGCTGGGCGTCGGAATCCAGACGCAGCTCCAGCGCGTTCTTGATTTGGGCGCGGACTGTGGCAGGTTTACTCCCCTTGTCGTGCAGGTCAAGAGAGAAGGGGCCCATGCCCACCTCTTCAAGTCGCTTCTGCACAACGTCCAACGCGGCGCGCTTCTCAGCGACGAACAGGACACGCTTACCTTCCACGATCGCGCGGGTGAGCAGATTCGTGATGGTCTGGGACTTGCCCGTGCCGGGCGGTCCTTCTAGGACGAAGGTCTGGCCGGCGACGGCGGACGCGACGGCTTGCAGTTGCGATGAGTCGGCAGGGATGGGGCACTTGGCCGATAGGGCGTCGAGGTCCGTCTCTTCTGCGGCCTTCATCGAATCGCTGAAGAGCTCCGTAGGGCTGCTGATGAGGTGATCCACGAGACGGTTCTTGGCGAACTGCTCCCAGCTCTCGTCCAGGTCCTTCCAGAGCCGGAATTTGGCGAACTGCAGCATGGACAGGTCCACCGTGTTCTCCACCCGGAACGCCAGACCCTTGGCCGATACGGCCTCCCTGACAGCGTTGAAAGCGGCGACCAGGTCAATGCCGGATCCGTCCTCCGCAGGTTCGGCCAGACCTGGAATCCGCAGACCATGGGTCTGGGCTAGCTTCTCGAGCAGGCAGTAATTCGGCGTTGACTGTCCAGCCTCGTCCAACGTGACCCTGTACAACCCGTTCTTTCCAGCCGAAGTCAGGTTGACGGGGACGAGCACCAGCGGCGAGCGCAGGGTCCGGCCATCGAGTTCCCACAGGAGGCTGCCGAGAGCCAGATACAGGTTGTTGGCGCCAGTTTCTTCTGTCTGGGTCTTGGCCTTGTAGGCCAGCCCGCGCATTTTGGAGTTGTAGGCCTCCTCGGAGACCTCCGCGAAGACGGCCTTCTTTGCGCTCAGCATGCTAATCAGTTCGTCCTGCGGGAGATCACGGCCGAAGCGGATGCCGCGTTCCTGGTGGACTGCGCTGATCTGGTTGGAAGGAAGCAGGCTGATCGGGGTGCCGTTGTTGACAAGATCTTCGAACGGGCCAATCCACGTGCTGGGAACTGCTAGGGGGAATCGTGCCGTGTCCGTGAAGTTGATGAGCCGGTTTCTGAGGCTGAGGTCCAGCAACGCGTTCTTCCACTGCGTGACGCGCGGAGGAACATCTGACGCCGTCCCATCATGCCGGGCGACCTTGCCGTGCTTCTCCGGCACGACGGGGGCAGCTTTGGCCTGCGGGCCGTAGTTAGTGACTACAAGTTCCCCGGAACCAGCAGTTGTTCGTGCTGGCAGAGGGTAGATGCCATCAAAGCGGGCGCGGCGGATGTCGGTGACCGCCAGGATTTCATCGTGCCCCCTCTCGATGTACTTCGCTTCCGGGCTGCTCCTGAGCATGGCCAGGGTGATGGGCTGACTGTCTGTCAGCATTGTGGTTTCTATGAGGCCGATGAGGTTGCGCTGGACAAGGCTGACAAGTTCGGCGACGTCGTCGAAGGCTGCCGTGGGAAGCGCCATTTCCTCACGCCAGTATCCGAGGAAGGCGTGGCCGTCCACGAGCCACAGGAGCGGAGCGATGCCGCAGAATTCCAGCGCGGCTGCCATGACGACCGTGGTATCGAGGCACGTGCCTAGCCGGTCTTCCAGAACCTGAGCCGGAGTCCGAACCTGCTGGCCCTGCAGCCCCCAGCTGGCGGGTGGCATGCTGTAGCGGATGTCGCTCTTGCTTGCTGCCTGGGCCAGCGCAAAGACGATTTCGTCCACCCGCTCGGCACCTTCCGTGTAACCGTCCAGACTGCTGCGGCCGGTGGCGCTTGCTAGGAGGTCTGCCGCTTCGGAGACAAGCTTTGCGATGGCTGGGTGATGCGGCTGGACGAAGGCGGCCAGGAATTCGTAGGAGACAAGACCTCTGCCGGCGATCCATAGCTGGGCCGGGAGGAGCTGAAGGCGCGCTTCGGCCTTGCCTAGATTCGTTGCCGCTGAGCCGGCGGCACCGGACTCGATCGTGACAACCACTCGGCCAGGCTGCTTGTCGGAAAGCTCATACATCGTGGCGGCGGAGACGTGCACGTCGACATCGTCCAAGACGATTGCCTGCCCAGCAGCGAGGTCAACATACTGCTGGAAGTCCTCTGAAATCCTGCCCATGCTGGCAAGCACCTCCACGCGGACCACAGCACCGCGGATCTCCGCGCCCGGGTTCGTGATCTTGACCTGACGCACGAACTTGAATCCGTTGTGCACCATGGCATAACTGAGCGACTCGGCGGCGGTGATCTCCACACTGACGGGATGCTGCTTCACCGAGTGGTGGGGCGCGCGGTTCGGTTCTCTAAGCTCTTCTGCTGCGTTCCCACTGCCAGCCTCCGGCGCATCGCCAGCGCCCTCTGCAGCGTCGCGCGTCTTGTATTCATCGAGCAGAGCGGTCAGCGCTTGTGTCGCGCCATCCAGCCCCAGGTGCTTGGCGAGCCGGCCGGCCGTATCCAGCGCGCGGAAGGTGTCCGCGTCGTTGAAGGTCTCGTTGTGGGCCCAGAGGTTACGGGTCTGGCGCAGCTCGGAAGTGTAGCTGCGGGCATCGTGGCCGAGGTTGAAGGGGTAGCCAAGGGATCCCAGAGACTCGGTCATGACGCGGAGCTGCACGCTCAGATCCGTGGGCGAGTAGTTCATCGGCGCCCTGCCCGCGCTGGCGTCCTTGTGCTCCAGAAGCTTCGGCCACGAAATGCCAGGCGCAACACTTTTCAGAACTGAAGCAATGTAGGAACCAAGGCTGGTCGCCAAGGTATCCAGAGCACGGCCGACGTACTCGCGGTTGGAAAGCCCCATTGTGTTCCCCCATCTGCGGCGTAGGCGCCACCATCAACTCAGCTCAGAGTAGTGCGCTGCAAGTCAGCCCCACCAACCCGTCGACATCTTCAACGCGGCCGCTTCTTCAGATTCCTGAGGCCAGGCAACTCCTTGCAATCGGCGCGGGAGGGGGGTGTGCCTGTGCCACACACCCCACAGCACCCAGCTCCCCGCTCCAGCTCCCGGCTCCCCAAGTCTGGACCGCCGACTCCAGTGAAGCTTGTGTTTGCTAAGCAGCTGCACCGGTGAGCATGCCACTTCGGTCCCTCTGCCAGGTTCGGCCACTACTGTCCCGAAACGCCAGCGCCGCCATGAAGTCCATGTTTCCGGCGATCGGTTTGGAAGTATCGTCCTCTCCCATTAGCTCCGGCCAATATGAGCGATCGCTAAGGAAGTACTCGCCTGGCGGCAATACCTCTGCTTTTGCCTGGAGAGCTTTGATGGGCTTCCCCTTTCCGCTCACCCCTGCCTCACGACAAATAGACAGCCCAAATACTGGCTCGGCGGAACTGTTCATAATAAGAAGTCCCCATTCATTTTTGCCCTTAACGACTGCTTGGACCGGCCACGCAACCACTTGCGCCGCCTGGCGTTGAGCGTCCGTGTCCATCGCTCGACGTTCCCTGTTTGCCTCCAGCTCGTGCATTCGCTGTGCTTCCAATACCGCTTGCCTCGCATGCTTGGTTTGCAGCGTCACGAAGATCAATGCTGCGGCAGTTGCCAGAGCGCTGACTATTTGTGCGGTATCAACCAAATTCATTCTTCCCCCAGGGATTCAGCTCGTGTTTGGACCGTACGAAATTTTCGGCCTCGTTTATAGTCGCATTCCATAGCCTCTGCCCAAAATCCCACCAGTCCTGGTCACCCTGCAGGATTCGCATTAAACATTAGACCGAAGAACTGAGCTCCTGAGGAAGACGCCCGACAGGTTCAGGTACCCCCGGGACGCCCGCAAGAAGCGCGGTTTCCGGACGGTACCGTCGGCACTCTCAGCCTTCTCCAGCGACGACGTGCGCCTCGCAGAGACGGAAAGACAAGGGCGCAGCCCTGGAGCCGGGCCAATCCCTATATTC
>NZ_JBFTKG010000077.1:0-4538 GCF_056395825.1 Arthrobacter sp. 05T47
TCGCCGGCGGCGTCTACCAGGTCACGGTAGACCCGCAGTGACCCATGGCCTGACAATTGTTGGCGGCGTCTACGGCGAGACCTGCATCGAGCCCGCCTGGGATGCGGTCTTCGGCTCCGCCGGCCGAGCCGCCCACGCGGTGGAAACACTCGTCGATGGCCCGGTGGAACTTGTCACCTATGTCGCAACGGAAGCCCAGGCCACGGTTGAGGATCTCGCAACACGCTGCGGCGCGACCCTGAAGGCACACCCCGCAACCCAGTTCGTCAGCTTCAGCTACTTGCACCCGTTGGCGAGGCCCTCGATCTACCCACCTCCATCCCAGATCGCTCAAGCGCCCACCATCACCGTCAAGGGCGACGTCGTCCTGCGCTACGGCATGATGGAAGGGGACGCCATCATCGATGCCGGGGTTGCGGTGTACGATCCCCAATCAGCCTTCGATCCGCGCCCCTTCTCAGAAAATGGCTCCAAAGCAAAGCGCCTAGCGCTCGTCTTAAATCGCACTGAAGTCCACGCCATGACCGGCATCGATGATCCGATGTTGGCAGCCCGAAGCCTGCTGGAATCCGAAGGCGCCGAGGTGATCGTGCTCAAGAAGGGCAGCCATGGCGCCGTCGTCCTGACTGCCTCGGGAGAGCACACCATCCCTGCCTACGAGACCCAATATGTGTGGAAGGTCGGATCGGGCGACGTCTTTTCGGCGACCTTCGCCGCGCTATGGGGCTGCCAGGGCATGGCGCCCGACCAAGCCGCGGACCTGGCCTCGCGAGCGACGGCCAACTATGTCAACACCCGCTACCTGCCCGCCCCGGCCGTAGGCGCGCTGCAAGCACTGCAGTTTGCCCCGATCAAGCCAGGCGACGGCACGATCTATCTTGCCAGCCCCTTCTTCGATATCGGGCAACGCTGGCTCGTCGAGGAAAGCCTCAGCCTGCTCACCGCTCTTGGCGCATCTGTCTTTTCGCCCGTCCACGAGGTCGGCCCCGGACCCGCCAGCTATGTCGCTCCCAAGGACATCGCCGGCCTAGAGGCCAGCAACGTCGTCTTCGCCATCCTCAACGGCCTGGACCCCGGCACGATCTTCGAAGTCGGGTATGCGATCAAGAAGGGTATCCCTGTCATGGCGCTGGCGCAGAACGTGAAAGAAGAAGACCTGAAGATGATCGAGGGCACCGGCTGCGAGATCACGGACGACTTCGCATCGGCGCTCTACCGCGCCGTCTGGAAGCTGCCCTGACATGCGAGCCATCCTCATGTCTGGCGGCATGGACTCCATCAGCGTGGCTTGGTGGCGCCGACCTGATGTCGCAATCTTCATCGACTACGGCCAGCGCGCCGCCCAGGCTGAATTTGACGCCGGCACAGCGGCATGCGCGGCCATGGGCATCGAGCACCGGGCCATAAAAGTCGATTGCTCGCCCTTGGGCTCTGGCGACATGGCCGGAACACCAGCCTCTTCCGTCGCTCCGGTTCCGGAGTGGTGGCCGTTTCGCAATCAATTGCTGCTGACCCTCGCCGGGATGTTCGCGATCAAGCTGGGGGCAAAGAGCTTGGCGATTGGCGCCCTGCGCACCGACGGGGAGCATGCCGACGGCCGCCCGGAGTTCATCGAGCGGATTTCGGGCCTGATGGCGATGCAGGAGGGTGGCCTGACCGTCGAGGCGCCGGCGATCGCGCTGGACGCCGTCGAGCTTGTCACCACGTCGGGCATTCCCCGCGAGGTGCTGGCCTGGGCGCACTCGTGCCACACGGGCAATCTGGCCTGCGGGCAATGCCGCGGCTGCATCAAGCATTATAAGACCTGGGAAGCCCTTGGCTGGGATGCTCACTGAAGAGCCTGCTCCACTTAGCGAACCGGGCGCGTGGTCAGATGCCTGGCCCCGCGCAAACCGCATCTTGTCGCTGCCGGAACCAACCCTCCCGCCGGAGCGGTCCTTCCTTGACGTCCTGCAGACCCGCCATTCGTCGATCGGCGGTCCAGTTCACATCCATGAGGTCGCCGACCTTCTTTGGTATGTCATGGCGCCGACTCCCACCGGCGTGGGGCGCGCGGGAATAGCTACTGAACATCGCCCCTACCCGACCGCCGGCGGACTGCATTGCGTCAGAGTCCTGCTCATCAACAGCGACCATCAGCTTGTCGCCCTTTACGAGCCGACTGATCATCGCCTGCACGTCATCGACGCGCCCGGTCTGGCGACGGCGAACGATCTGGATGTGGCGGCGCTTCTGGGCCACAGGAGCGGCTGCTCCTTGCGCTTGGTCGGGGACCTGGCAAAGGCCCAAGCCGCGTATACCTCACCCGAGACGCTGTTGCTGCGCGAAGCTGGCGGCCTTGCGGCGACCATTGGCCTCTGCGCCGAATGGCTTGGCCTTGCCGCCTGCCCATTGGGCTCGCTCGGAACTGGCCTCCTTGCAGCCCTAGGACCCCCTCAAGGCCAACTGGTAGGTGTTGGGGGCATTCAAATCGGTAGCCGGTCGTACGACCGGTGACCCCCACGCCCTAGAGCTGATCGCTTGAATAAGCAGGAGGCCATCCGAACCTCTATTTGAAACCATGAGAACCTAGCGTTACGCATCGGTTTAACGCGCAGACAGGTTAGAAAATTTCATGTCTAAAAGGCGATTTCTAACTAGACCATCTGGAGCCGGGGCGATATTTCCTATGTCTAGTCTTCTTTCCTTCTACAGCTCTTCTAACCGATGAAAAGCTGTCGTCTTGAGAGTTGAATACGCTCACAAGATCCAGGTATGGCCTAGTGATATTTGCTGATGTCCATTGACTTTCGAGATACTCTCTAAATGATTCTGCTCGCTTGAGGCGATCTCCAATCTCTAGAGAGCCCGCTCTTGTCGATATAACTTCTCGTGTCGCAAGGTCGAATATCGGCGTGTCAGTACACATCGCGTCGAGGAACGCGAACGATCCCATCCAGAAGCGCACATGGTATATGCCGATTGAGGTCGATCGAAAGTAAAAGCTATCCGGGAGCTCGCCTTCGGGAACCTTTATCTCCCTGTAATGAGCATGTGGAGTCTCGATGAGGCGTTTCAACGCCAGCCGTTTAAGGCTATGGCGTACTTGATCTTCGATAAATCCGCTGCCTTTCATCTCCTCAATAATATGCGATCCAGAAACAAAGCCGTCATTGTCTTTGGTGCCGACTGAGGACGAGAGATAGCTTACAATCAAGGGCGCTAAAAAATGCTCTCTTGGATCAGCAAGAGATATATCGAATACGTTGCATGCTACAAGAGATGACTGCGCATTGTAATAGGCATACTCGCCAAGCAGCGCGTGTTTCGTGAACTCGTGCAGCGGAATTTGGTAGCTTCCCTCTTCTTCTTCAATTTTGACAATGCGCTCGCTCTCAACGTTTGGGCTTCCGCAGAAGCCCGTAATGAGTTCAACGACTAAGCGCGTATTTCCACCTGCAATATTGCTCAGGAAGGCGCGTATCTTCTCGTTGCTACGGATAGCCCGCAGCGTAGCTCTCAGGAAGAAGACAATGCTACTAAGGTTCAGGCGAATGTTGGTGAGCGCAGAGGGGGCGATGCGTCCCTCAGCAACATTGACGGCGAATGATATTCGTCTTCTAAGCACCTCGTCGGCGGGTGGTGGTGATATTGTTAAAATTTTGTTCTGGTAGCCTGAGAGGGCTCCGGTCGTTTTTGATTGATAGAATGTGCTTGGGCGTAACGCTACGAACACAACTAGATTTCGCGTGGCGGCTAGCTCCTGCGCTATGAGAAATGCCTTCTGCTGCGTTTCGAAACTTCTTTGGTCGGCATTGTCGATAATAACTATGATTTGCTTTCCGCGCCCGTGGGTGATGTGCCCAAGGGAAGCTTGTATGTGATTGTCTTTCTGGGAGATCTTCTCCCTGAGAAATTCAATCTTAGCCTTCTCATATGCAATACGGTCTATTTCTTTCAGTCGACCCTCGACGCTGCCATCGAATGATGTTAGCGCCGAGTGATATACGGCATCTACAAACGCGCCGCTGTGGATGTCAGTTTGAAAGTCGTCCTTTAAAACCCGAGCAATTTCATCAATGACGAACGCCTTTATATCGTCGGTCATTGTGGCCTTCACGCCAAGATTTATATGTATGAAAAATGTGTCTTCTTTATATTTTTCTTCGATTTGCTCAAATAGGTTTTCAAAGAACGAAGTCTTCCCAACCCCTACATCTCCAAGTACCACGATGGGCCGAGACCCCGCCGCCTCTGCCAAGATGGTCTCATCTACAAGTAGCTTGCCGCTAACTACTGGAAGGCCGATCGCCGATGGCGATACGCCGCTATCGGAGGCGCGCTTGTAGCGCGCCGCAATGATGTTCTTACTTAGTAGCAGGTGTCTATTGTTTGCCTCGATGGGTACGTAGCATTCTTTGTAAAAGTCACTTCGTACCGCTGGATGGGAAGTGATATCTTCCAGCAAAGTAAGTGCCAAGCCCCGGAGGTTCTCTTGAAAAGGGCTTCTATATCTATATTTGAAAGGCTCTGTAATAGAATTCGAAGCCTTGGCGGGA
>NZ_JBFTKG010000078.1:0-4396 GCF_056395825.1 Arthrobacter sp. 05T47
GATCCGCGTGGGGATCCGCGTGGGGAAGAGCTCTGCGAACACCGCAGGTGAAATGGACAGCGTTGCACCCATGAAAACCAGGATGATTGTGGCGGGCAGAAAGAGGGACCAGAAGCTCTGACCCACAGTGTTTACCAGCAGCGGGAAGAGGATGATGGGCACGCCGGTGCCTATCAAAAGGCTGGGTCGGCGGCCGAAACGGTCAGAGAACTTGCCCCAGAACGGCAGGGAAATGATCAGCACGACGTTGCTTAGAACGCTGGCCAGAAGTGCGGTTCCCTGGTCCATCTTGTGAATGATTACTGCCTGCTGCACCGCGCTGACAGACCAGACGTAGTAGCAGACGGTGCCCCCGACGCCGAGGCCGATCACGCGGAGGGCGGAGCGCCAGTTCTTGCGGATCTCCGGCCACATCGGCTGGCGAACGGTCGCCTTCGCGGCGGTGAACGCCTCGGTTTCCTTCATCCGTGAACGGGCGATCAGGGTGTACAGGCCCAGGAGCGCGCCGACAACGAAAGGGATACGCCAGCCCCACGACTGCATGTCGGGCTTACTGAGGACTGTGTTCAGCAGCACCCCGAACAGCAGCCCCATCACAATGCCGGAGGTGCCGGAGACGTAGATCAACGAGGACCAGAGACCGCGGCGGGATGCCGGGGCGGACTCCGCAATGTAGGTCTGGGCGGAGGGCATTTCACCGCCGTGGGCCAGCCCTTGTAGGAGCCGGGCAGTGAGAAGCACTACGGCGGCCCAGGCGCCTGCGGAGTTGTAGGTAGGAACCAGTGCGATCATCAGGGATCCGAACGATGCGAGGCCCACGGTGGAGATCATCGACGCGCGGCGGCCAAGATGGTCCGCCATCCAGCCAAAGAGGAGGCCGCCGACTGGGCGGGCAACGAAGCCTACGGCGAAGACAGCCATCGCCCCCAAAAGSGCGGCCAGGGGGTCTTTGGGGTTGAAGACCTCTGTGGCGAAGTAGATGGCGAAGGCGGAGTAGATGCCCCAGTCATACCATTCGAGAGCGTTGCCCATGCCGGTGGCGACGAGAGTCTGCCGCTGGGACGTGGTCGCATTGAGCGATGCCCGGCCGGCCGGGATCTTTTCCTGCACGGCAAGGTGCGCCGTGCCGTTTGTTGTTGGGTCCATCATCAAAAGTCCTTGGTATTGGGGGAAGGATTGGGGTGGYGGGAAGGTCAGACGSCGGCGAGCTGGGCCAGTTGGCCCACGGCCAACTGGGTGTACAGGGCSGTACCGTCAACCAGGACGCTGTCATCGAACGCCGCGCGCGGGGAGTGGTTGAACGCCGYGTCCGGGCCGCCGGCAAGCGGGGTGGCGTCCAGGCAGATGAAGCTGCCCGGCACGCGGRYKAGGACGTCGGCAAAGTCYTCGGACCCGCCCAGCGGTGCGGCGAGCCGGTGGTGGCGTTCGGCACCAAAAAGTTCGGTGATCTGGTCGGCGGCAAAAGCGGTCTGGGCCTTGTCCGTCACCGTGACGCGTCCCCCTACGTGATAGTTGATGTCGACTTCCAGCCCGTGGGCAGATGCGATGCCTTCCAGCAGGCGCGGAATGGCCGACTGCATTTTGGTTCTGGCCTCGTCGGAATACATCCGCAGGCTCGCGCCGAATTCGGCCGTGTCCGGAATGACGTTGATGGCCTCGCCGGCCTTGACCATTCCGACCGAGACCACCACGGGGTCGTGGGCGTTGAACTGGCGCGTGACCATGTGCTGGAGGCCGAGGATCATTTCCGCCATAACCGGGACGGGGTCCTGCGCSTGGTGCGGCGCCGACCCGTGACCGCCGCGGCCTATGACCYTGACGAAGAGCGCGTCCGCGGCGGACATCATGACCCCCGGCTTGGTTTCGAAGCGGCCTGTATTGCCGCCCGCGCTGAAGACGTGYAGTCCGTAAGCGGCGTCGGCCCGCCGGCCGGACAGCTCCAGGATGCCTTCCTCAATCATCATCGGAGCGCCCGCCAGCAATTCTTCGGCGGGCTGGAACATGAAGACGACGTCGCCGGCCAGWTGGTGGCGACGCTCGGCGAGCAGACGTGCCGCACCGACGAGCATCGCCGTGTGCAGGTCGTGGCCGCAGGCGTGCATGCGGTTGGCCACCTCCGACSTGAAATKGATGCCGGTTTCCTCCTGGAGCGGCAAGGCGTCCATGTCTGCGCGCAGCAGAACGGCCGGCCGGGCGGCGCCGTCGGACGTGTCTCCGGCGGTGCCGCGCAGAACGGCRCCCACGGARGTGAGGCCCTYGCCCAGGGTGATCTCCAGCGGCAGGTCGGCCAGCGCTTCGAGTACYTTCTCCTGGGTGCGGGGCAGTTCCAGRCCCARCTCTGGGTGGCGGTGCAGGTCGTGGCGCAACTGAACGATGTCGCCGTGGAGCGCGCGGGCATCTTCAAGAATTTTGGCGACGGACACGRAGTGTTCCCTTCGAATGAACGGGTGATCCACAAAAACGTGGTTKGGCTTCTTTCGAGTATGTGAGCTGCACTACCTGCCGTCCATGACCAATATTGCAGGAATAGCATGCCGTCGCGGCATAGATCAGTCGCTGGCGCCCTCAGTCGAGGGCGAAGCCGGGTGAGCCGGGGACGGAGGCGAGGAGCTTCCTGGTGTAGTCGTGTTGCGGGTCCCGGTAGACGGTGTCGATGGGGCCYTGTTCCACGATGCGGCCTTGGAACATGACCACCACTTCGTCGCAGACCTGCTGGACGACGGCGAGGTTGTGCGAGATGAACAGCATGGCGCTRTCCACGGTGCCGCGCATGTCCTGGAGCAGCCGGATGACGTCGGCCTGGACTGAAACGTCCAGGGCAGAGGTGATCTCGTCCGCGATGACGAGCTTGGGCTCGAGCATGAGGGCCCGGGCGATCGCGATCCGCTGGCGTTGCCCGCCGGAAAACTCGTGCGGATACCGGGTSGCGGCGGACGGGTCGAGTTTGACCCGTTCCAGTGCGGCCGCGATGGCGTCCCGATGCTCTCKGGGGTYCGCGCCGTGYGGATCGAGCGCTTCGGCCAGAGTCTGCCCTGTGGTKCGGCGCGGGCTGAGCGAGGAGTAAGGGTCCTGAGGGATGTACTGRACTTCGCGGCGCATCTGCTGCCGGCGCTTGCCCTGCATACGGGTGAAGTCCTCGTTGCCGATGAAGATTTCGCCGCYGTTCGGTTTGTTGATGCCCACGAGGGTCTTGCCGAGGGTTGATTTCCCTGAGCCTGATTCACCGACCAGCCCCACCACGGAGCGGGCGGGGACGGCGAGCGTCACGTCCTTGAGCACGTGGGCGGCGCCGAAGCTGACATCGAGGTTGCGGACGGACGCGGCCAGCGGAACGTCGGTTCCGCTTGGTTGAAAGCCCGCCCCGGGCCCTCCGGGGACATTGAGAACATCTGCGTGTGCGTTCATGACGTGAGAACTCCAGGATTTTCCGGAACCGGGCCGCGATCCAGAACCGGGATGGCGGCCAGCAGTGCCTTGGTGTAGGGGTGGTGGACATCTCGGGCGGCCAGTTGGGCGGACGTCAGCCGCTCGACGATTTCGCCGGACTTCATCACCAGRATGGTGTCGCAGAGTGCTTCCACAACACCGAGGTCATGGGAGATGAACAGCATGGCGGTCCCCTGCTCCCGGCGGATGCGGCGAAATTGCCGCAGGACTTCTGCCTGGACGGTGACGTCGAGCGCCGTCGTAGGCTCATCGGCGACGATCAGCTTGGGCGAAGTGACAATYGAGGCAGCGATCATGGCCCGCTGGCGCATGCCGCCGGAGAGCTCATGCGGGTGCTGCCGAAGCCGGCGGGCCGGCTCAGTGATGTTCACGCTGGCCAGCGCCTGRGTGATGACGTGGCGTGCCTKGGCGCCTCCCATGCCCAGGTGGGTACGGAGCACCTCGGTGAGCTGGGAACCCATCCGCAGGGCCGGGTTGAACGTGGTTCCCGGATCTTGATAGACGATGCTGATGTCTTTGGCCAAGCGTGACGGGTCGGGCTCAGCCAGCATGTTCATGTTGTCCACACGCAGCAGGTCTGCCTCCACCGTCAAGCCTTCGGTGGGCAGCCCTGCGATGGCCATGGCCGTGAGGGACTTCCCGGAACCTGATTCGCCTACCAGGGCCAGCACTTCACCGGGATCGATACTCAACGAAATGCTCTTCACGAGGCCGGGCCCGCCGGGGACACCAATCTTCAGGTTCTCGACCCGCACGAGTGCACGGTCCGACGCCGGGAACGCCACCGTGCGGTTCTGGTGGACCACCCGGCGGAAGAAGCTCCGCTCGGCGCGGGGATCGGCGTCGGCAGCCAGCGCGTCGCCGATCAGCATGACCGAGAGCCCGGTCAGGGCGATCATGACAGAGGGGCCGACGGCCTCGACCGGCTGGGTGTACAGGGCCCCGAGGC
>NZ_JBFTKG010000079.1:0-4257 GCF_056395825.1 Arthrobacter sp. 05T47
GGCCAGGGAGCCGACCACCATGAGCGTGGAGGAGGCCAGGGAGCCGACCACCATGAGCGTGGAGGAGGTGATGATGGTGTACTTCAGCTGGGGCAGCGTGATGTTGAAGAACTGCTGGACCCTGCCGGCGCCGTCGATCTGCGCGGCCTCATACAGCGACGCGGGGATCTGGCGCACGCCGCCTTGGTAGATCAGCGTGTGGAACGGGACGAACTGCCAGGCGATGACGAAGACGACGACGAACAGCACCAGATCCGAATTGCCCAGCCAATCCTGGGCCAGGATCGGCAGGCCGAGCCCGGCGCCCAGGCCGAAGTTGGGGTCCAGCAGGGCCTTGAACGCGATGGCGACGGCGGCCGAGGACAACAACAACGGCACGAAGTACAGGACGGCCAGGGCCGCGCGGTACTTCTGGCCCGCGGCGGTGAAGACGCCCAGGAGCAGGCTGATGGGCGCCTGGATGATGAAGGAGAAGAACATGATCTTCGCCGTCACCAGCAGTGCGTTGCCGGTGACGGGGTCCGTCAGGACGGTTGTCCAGCTGGCCAACCCGTCCAGCTTGATCTCGCCCAGGCCGTCCCACGAGGTGAAGCTCAGGAACAGGACGCCGAGCAGCGGAATGATGGCGAAGATCAGGAAGAAGGCGAGGGCTGGCGCGGCCAGCCACCCCGACGGGCCCGGTTGAAGGGCCCGCCGGGAGGAACCGGATGTGGTGGACACTGGATTACTTTCCGATCGTCGCGTTCATCGTGGCGACGAACTGCTCAGGGGTGATCTTCTTCAGGAAGATCTGGTCCAGGTTGGCCAGCATGGCATCACCCTGYGCCGGGCTCAGRGCCTGGTCCCAGGAGAGCGTGAAGCTCGGGGCGTTCTTGGCCATGCCATAGACGTAGGTCAGGAAGTCCTTGTCCGGGGAYGCGGCGAGCTTGCTTTCGATGCCCTTGACCACGGGCACGGCGCCGGAGTCGATGAGGGCCTGGATGTTGCTGTCCGAGAACATGCCGGACTTCACGTAGTCGAGGGCTGCCTTCTTCTGGCCGTCGGTGGCCTTGGAGGAGACGGACCAGAAGTTGGAGGGGTTGCCCACCACGTTGGTGGGRTCTCCCTTGCCGCCGGAGACCGTGGGGAACGTGGTGTAGCCGAGCTTTCCGCTCTTGACGAAGTCGGCGGCGTCCTTCTTCATGCCTTGGTAGATCCAGCCGCCCTGCAGGATCATGGCCGCCTTGCCGGTGTACAGCAGTGCCTGGTCGGCGTTGCTGTCCGCTGCGATGGAGGAGAAGCCGTTGGCGAAGCCGCCGGCGTCCACGAGCTGCTGGATCTTCGTCAGCGCCTCGGTGACCGCGGGGTCGGACCAGGCGTCCGGCTTGTTGGCTGCGATGTTGGCGAAGACCTCCGGGCCGCCGATGCGTTCCACGAGGTATTCAAGCCACATCAGGTCCGGCCACCTGGACTGGCCGCCGAGCGAGAACGGTGCGATGCCGGCTTCCTTGAACTTCGGCACCAGGGCCATCAGTTCATCCCAGGTCTTGGGGGCCTGGGCACCCACCTTGTCGAAAACGTCCTTGTTGAAGTAGAGCACCACAGGCTGGACATTGTTGTTGGGCAAGGCGTAGGTGTTGCCGTCGATGACGCCGTTCTTGAGCACCGCCGGGAGGTAGCGGTCCTTGACCTCTGGGTTGTCCGCCAGGAACCCGGAGAGGTCATCCACCTGTGCGGCGTCCACGTAGGACTTCAGCACGCCGCCGCCCCAGCCGTAGATGAAGGTGGGGCCCTGGCCGGCACCGACGGCGGTGCGCACCTTGGTCTTGTAGGCGTCGTTCGCGAAGAAATCCAGCTTGATGGACGAGTCCGGGTGGGCGGAGTTCCAGTCMGTGACGGACTGCTGCAGGACGGGCTGGTTGCCGCCCGTCAGYCCCCACATKGTGGCCGARTCSGCGCTGGCGGCAGTTCCCGCCGGTCCGCTGGAGCCGCAGGCGGCCAGGCTGATCGAAACTGCGGCGGCCGAGAGGGCCATTGCGGCACTGCGAAACGTRCGATTTTTCATCTGGGATTCCATTCGTCCTCCGGGGTCTGCGCTGATGGCCCGGTYGTGGGAGTGGCAGCTCTGCCCTCCYGAGGAAGGCGGCGCTGCCGCTGCTGATGGTGTGAAGCTAAGCTTCGAAAAGTTTCGTAAAAGTTTGCAACTTCTGAAACTAAAGTAGTGGTGACAACAGTCACAGTCAAGAGCGAAATCCGAACTCACAGGACATTAATGGCAAATGTACTTGACGCGCTGGGCAAACACAGTGAGACTTCTTCGTATCGAAATATTTCGAAASTACAGGAGTYATCGTGTCACTAGTCCAGGGTTCCGGCAGGCCCACGCTTGCCGCCGTCGCCCGGGAGGCCGGCGTCTCCTCACCTACGGTCTCCAAGGTCATCAACGGCCGGGAGGACGTTGCCGAGAGCACGCGCACCAAGGTCCTGGCGGCACTTGAGCAGCTGGGCTACCAGTCCACGCACCAGCGCAAACACGCCGAGAGCCGGACCGGGATCGTGGAGGTGGTGTTCGACTCGCTGTACTCSGCGTACTCYGTCGAGGTCYTGAACGGAGTGCTGGAGCAAGCCGCTTCCATTGACGTCCAAGTCCTGGTCGATGTRACCGGGCACCCGGCKGCCATGACGCTCAGTCCGGAGCGGCGGGCCCAACGCATCCTGGATGAAGGCCGGCTCGGTTTGATTGTGGTGACTTCCGGCTTTAGCACAGCCCAGCTGAGCGCCTTCCGCCGGCGGCACATCCCGGTTGTGGTGATCGATCCGCTCAACCCGCCGCCGCCGGAAGTTGTCAGCGTGGGTGCCACCAACTGGGCGGGCGGCAAGGAAGCTACTGAGCACTTGCTCGGCCTCGGCCACCGGCGGATCGCTTACATTGGCGGACCGGAGTCGGCGGAATGCAACCAGGCGCGCCTCCACGGCTACATGGCGGCACTCATGGCCGGCGGAGTCCAGGTGCGGTCCGACTACGTCCTGCTGGACAAGTTCCGCCCAGAACACGGAATTCGCAGCCTCCAGACCCTCATGGCCCTCCCCGAGCCACCGACAGCCATTTTCGCGGGGAGCGACAGCATCGGCCTCGGCGTCCTGGCCGAAGCCCGGAGGCACGGACTGCGGATCCCCGAGGACCTGAGCCTGGTGGGCTTCGATGGCACATATCAGGCGGAGCAGTCCATCCCGGCCTTGACCACCGTGACGCAGCCGCTGCAGGAGATGGGCCGCACCGCCCTGCGCGCCGTCCTCCGGCAGGCCAACGGCGAGGAACTCGACTCGCGGCGGGTGGAACTGGCCACCCACCTGGTGGTCCGGGAATCGACGGCGCCTCCGGCGCTGGGGGACCCGGAGCCGGGCACGGCGGGCGACTAGTCTCCGCAAAGTAGCCCCCCAAGCTGGTCCCCCGCGGGCCGACCCTTGCGCCCGGGTTGTGATGCATGCCATACTCATCTTCGATACGCATCGACGATGCGTATCGACAACRYCYAGCGACAACCCRTAGTGAGGGAAGGGAGGGCAGGAACGTGCCGACCAGCAAAGATGTGGCAGAGGCGGCCGGTGTCGCCCAAAGCACGGTCTCCTATGTCCTCAGCGGCAAGCGCCCCATCTCGGAGAAGACCAGGAAAAAGGTCGAGGCCGCGATTGAGGAGCTCACTTACCAGCCGAACGCTGGAGCCCGTGCGCTGGCGAGCCGAAAGACCCGCGTCATCGGCCTGGTCATCCCTTTCATCCCTGAGCTCGAGATGGGCTCGATCATGGAATTTGTCTCCGTCATTGCCAACACCGCCCGGCAATACGACCACGACGTCCTGCTGGTCACCGAGGATGAGGGTGCCGCCGGGCTCCGCCGCGTAGTGGGGCAGCAGATCTGCGACGGCCTCATCCTCATGCAGGTTGAAGGCGAGGACGAGCGGCTTCCGGTCGTGCGGACCCTCAACGTCCCCGTGGTGCTGATCGGCATCCCCCGCGATCCGTCCGGGCTGGTCTGCATCGACGCCGACTTTGAAATGGCCGGCGAACAATGCGTCCACGATCTTGCGGCCGCAGGCCACTCCGTGATCGCCGTCATTGACTGGCAGCCCGCGGTGGTGGACCGGCACGTGAACTACGTAGACAGGTTCATGCGCGGGACGGATGTTGCCGCCGCGGCCTTGGGCGTGACCGTGTTACACCTTCCCGGCGGGGCCGACCTCGCCACCATTTCCAAATCCGTGGACGAAGCCTTGGCAT
>NZ_JBFTKG010000080.1:0-3990 GCF_056395825.1 Arthrobacter sp. 05T47
CATCCAAGGCAGCGAGGACAGCTTCCATAGCCCGCGAAACAGGGTTTGCGTCGGCGAAGCTGTACCCCTCGAAGATCGCGTCGAAAACTGGCCGGGTGATGAGATGTTGAGCCAACATCTCTATGGCTTCATCGGCCGAGATGCTGTCATTCAGATCGTCGCGGATTTCCGCAAGGAAGGCGTMGAATGCCGCACGCTCGGGGGTTCCGGCTTTCTGAACTAGCGCGGTGATGCGAGTGATGTGGGTCTGGGCGATCTTCGCAATATCGCCCGCCCAATTCTCCCAGTAGTCGCGCCTACCGCATTTCTTGACGATCTTCGCCATGATMGCCTTCGAGAACTCGTCGAAGATAAATTCGATCTGGCCGCCACCGGGCGCCGTGATGTCTAGCTTGTCGTCCTCGCTGCCATCGTCGTCCGGGGCGCTACCATGACCGATATTCGCTTTACCTTTCGACTTGTCCGCTTTGGTGGGCAGCTTGTTGCTTACGGCAATAACCTCGATCTGGCCGCTAACATCGACGCCCAAGTCCATCTTGTTGATCATCGCGTCGAAGCGTTCGTCGTGCGACCGTAGGGCATTCAAGATTTGCCAGACGACGCGATAGCGCTCGTTGTCGTTCAGGGCGTCCTCGGGCGACATTCCAGCGGGCACGCCGATGGGGAGGATCACGTATCCCATCTTTTTGCCTTCGGCCCTGCGCATGACGCGGCCTACCGACTGCACCACGTCGATCTGGGATTTCCGGGGGTGCATGAAGAGGATTGCGTCTAGCGCCGGAACATCGACGCCTTCGGATAGGCAACGAGCGTTGGTGAGGATGCGGCAGACGTCCTCGGTCTGTTCAGCCTTGAGCCATTCGAGGCAACGGTTCCGATCCTTGGCGTTGAAGGTGCCGTCAACGTGTTGCAGTTCGCAGCCCAGAGGGGTGCGGCCCGCCTCGGTCTCCTTGCCCTCCTCGGAGGCGAGGTAGTCCGCGACCACCGACGCGAATTGATCTTTGATCAGCTTAGAACTGGCGATGTCTTTGCAGAAAGCCAGTGCCCTGTGCATCGGCTCGCCATCGTCGCCGACATCTTGTTTCAGGTCGCCCTTGGTCAGGGCCTTGTAGCAACCGATGATTTTGGTGGCGTCGTCTAGTTTCAGTTCGTTGTCACCGGCCGCTAAGCGGCTCTGGATGCTGGAACTGACCATTCCCTCGTCCACGGCGAGGACAACGACCTTGTAGTCAGTAAGTAGGCCATTCTCGACCGCCCAACCAAAGCCCTTCTGGAAGAGGGTCGTGCCGTACTTGCTCTCGTCGTCCATAGAGCACAGTTCGACGGATGCCTCATTGGCTTTGGCCTTCACGCCATCACCGAACACGCGAGGCGTGGCGGTCATGTAAAGGCGCTTCTTGCCCTTGAGGTATGTCTGGTCGTGGACGCGGACGAAGTGGCTCTCTTCCTCACCGGCGAATGTCGCCCCCGTCGTCCTGTGGGCCTCGTCGCAGATAATGAGATCAAACTCGGGCATTCCGTGGTCGGTCTGCGCAGCCGCAACCACCTGAATTGACTGATACGTCGCGAATACGACCGTCATCCGGTCTGGCGCTGCGTGCGAGACCTTCTTCGCCAACTTGGCGGCGTTGGTCGTCGCCGGATAGTCGAGGTCGTGGGCTTCGACTTCCGCCACGTCATCGGCATTGCGGCGCCGTTTTCCAACCTGCGCGTCAGAGCAGACGGCGAAGGCTCGAAGTGGCGTCGTCGAGTCGATGGTCCATTCCCGAATGGTCTGGGACATGAGCGACAAGGACGGCACGAGGAACAACGCGGTCTTGCCGACGCCGACCATATCCTCCGCGATCTTGAGGCCGGTAAATGTCTTACCGGTGCCGCAGGCCATGATGAGCTTGCCACGGTCGCCCTCGGACAACCCCTCGCGCACGGCTGCGAGCGCCTGCACTTGGTGGGGGCGCGGCTTCTTCTTCTCGGCAACCTCCAGAGTGTCTTCAAAGAGGTACTTGGCCCAGTCGATGGGGCTTCCCGCTAGGCGATCCAGACCAATCCGCGAGGTTTCGATCTGCTGGCCGTCGAGGGCGTCTTCGGCGTGTCCACTCCACGGTGCGTCCGTGGTGTCGATGATCAATCGGCGGGTGAACGGGCTCTTTCCCGACGCCGTGAAGAAGCTGTCGATGTCGGCCCTCTGGATGCGGTGGCCTTCGTGATAGAATTTGCACTGGATCGCGCAAACGCCGCCGTCACGCATCTGGGCGACCACATCAATCCCGGTGTCGCGACCATCTCGGCCCGACGCTTTGGCCCAGTCTGCATAAAGCCAAGCGTCTTCGTATTCCTGCGCCATGCCGGGATCGCTCTTGATGAACTCCACCGCGATCCGTTCGAAGTACTTCCCTTTCTCATGTTCTGAGCGGGCGGCGTCGCGGAAGAATTCCAGCAGGGCGTTTAGGTCGGACATCGGTCACCGGAAGCAAGGCGCGTATCAGCGAGAGGAGGCGCCAAAGCTCGTCGCGACAGCGGCGCTTCCGCAGCCTGCACGCCTCCCTCATATTCGCGCCACCGTGGCGTGCGTCGGCGAAACTTGGAACCCTCTTCCGTCACAATCCACGAACCCGGAGGCACATACTGGGGTTGCGAGCGACCCCTTAAGTCGCTTTTCAGTGGACTCCCGGTCCCTCTTCCTCGTTAGATCGCCAGATGGGGGAAGTAACACCGTCGCTGACGCTGACGCTGGACCATGACGGTCCGATGCCTCTGGGGGCGTTTACAGACGCGCTATCACGCCTTTCCGGTCGCTATGGCAGGTACAGCCGGACACACGGTGAGGCAGATGCAGCGAAGCTCTACCTCGCCGAAATTCGCCAAGGCTCGATTGTTATTGATCTGGTCTCGACCGCGCTGGCGGCGCAGGCCGTTATCGAGGGTGCTGGTGGGCTCAACAACCTGTTCGAGTTCGGCAAGAACGTCTCTTCCCTGCTCGAAAAGTTTAGGTCCGGGGAAGCTAAAGCGGCCGACGTCAGCATTACAGACTGTGACGACGCGCGAGCCATCATCAAGCCCGTCCTGAACTCCGAAGGGGGCGGCCTCACCCTCGCTGTCAACGGCGACAACAACATCATTCAGCCGATCCTGCTTCATTTGAACCAGCACGAAGCGCAGGTAATCGACAACCGCGCCGCACTTCTGCGCAACACCCTGAGCACGGACACCGAGCAATCCGTTTCAAGCGCTCTGTTCGTTTGGAAGCAGATTCAGGATGGCCCCGGCGTTGAAGTCGGAAAACGGAGTCCTGATCGGGGGATCATCGCCAGCGTGGACAAGACCGCCAGACCGGTCATCTTCGCCGACGCCGCCGTGAAGGAAGACATGTATCGCGGCGACAGAAATCCGTTCGAGGTCGGCTTCGTGGTCGATGCTCGCATTCTGTTAGGCCCCAACGGCCCTGCCGGATACCGCATCACTGCACTGCACGACACAATCCCACTCGATGCGGAGTAGCGGGCGGCTACGATCCGGCCTTTACGCGGCCGACGACATCGCTGAACAGCGCCACAGGGTCGCGCTCTAACGCCTCGGCCAGCCGAATGAACTCGATGATGTCCAGCCGCCGCTGCCCCCGCTCGATCAGCGAGATGAATGTCTGATCACGCCCCAGCCGCTCCGCAACCTCTTCCTGCTTCAACCCGGCGCGCTTGCGGGCCTCGATCAACACCTCAACCAAGTGCTGATGGTCACCGCCGAAGATGGTTTTGGGCATGGATCGCCAGCCATGTTTGGACTGGCGCTCCACCTATATGCGTATTTTCCGTAGGACACTTTTCCGTATTTTTAGGAAATGGCCGCCATCGTCGCTGCATCCAGTTCTACGATGGAGACGCGATCATGAAGACCTTCAAGGCCACCGTGCGGATGAATGGCCGCGCCGTGGAAGTGCAGGTGCAAGCCCGCACCGCTGCTGACGCCAGATCGATGCTGGAGGCACAGTATGGC
>NZ_JBFTKG010000081.1:0-3964 GCF_056395825.1 Arthrobacter sp. 05T47
ACCAACAAACCCGTTGCTTGAGAACCGTCAACTGAATAACAACACCACASCTGCGGTGAAAACCGCAGAGCACATGTTGTAACCACCAGATTTCCCCACCCCCGGCAACRGGCGGTGGCGGAGCAAGGGTTACGGCGGTCATAGCGTGGGGGAAACGCCCGGTCCCATCCCGAACCCGGAAGCTAAGACCCACAGCGCCGATGGTACTGCACCCGGGAGGGTGTGGGAGAGTAGGTCACCGCCGGAACATCATTAACGGTCGAGGACCCCCAACACATGTTGGGGGTCCTCCCGCATTTAACCCCCACWTCGTGATTGAGCGTCCAGCCGGGCCGGAAGTCTTAGGAAGCTCCATCATTCAGAGGCCTCGACCCGCAACCCAACACCYATTACGATCGAGTCGAAGTAGTCCATGGCTGCCCCTACTTGGCGGGCRCCGGAGCAGAGGAGTCCTCGAATGACGAAGTACCTGATCTCGTTCCCMGGTGAGGCCATGGTGTTCCCCGAGGAGGACTTCCAGGCAGTGGTCGACTCCTCGCATGCYGTCATCGAGGAGGCCAAGGCGGCGGGCGTGTACGTCTTTGGCGGCGGGATCGATGAGGACGTAGAYCCGGTGCTCGTGGCCGGTGACGGCACCGTCACCGAGGGCACGTACCCAGGCCACAMGGTGCCCAACGGCGGCTACACCGTTCTCGAGCTTCCCTCGCGGGAGGCGGCGATCGAGTGGGCCGCGAAGATCGCCGTCGCCTGCCGCTGCTCGCAAGAGCTCCGRCAGTTCGGGTACGACCCSGCCAGCTGACGAGGGCAACCCCAGCCAGAGCCSGTCCRTGCGGCGATATCCGCGCCCCGCACCGTGCGCAAGGATCGCGTAAGCACCATATTGATGCAGCARTGTGAGGMGGCGCTGAGYTGACGGCCGCCTKMGCATCAATCCCACCAGATTCCCAGCAAACTCCGGGGTAAGCACCGGCTCGTCCGGAACATTCTCCCGGGTGTGCTCGTTAGAATTCGACGGGGCTGGATTCCAAAAACCAGCCCACCGTTTTCGTTCTAAGGACACCCCAATGCCCGAACGCACTATCGTCATCACCGGAGCCAGCGACGGGATCGGCGCGTCCGCCGCGCGGACCTTTGCCCGCCARGGGGAGCGCGTCGTCGTCGTCGGGCGTTCCGCGCACAAGACCGAGGCGATCGCGAAYGAAATCGGCGCCGACTTCTATGTCAGCGACTTCGCCGACCTCGCCCAGGTGCGCACCCTGGCCGCGCAGCTGAAGGAGAAGTACCCGCAGATTGACGTCCTGGCGAACAACGCCGGCGGCATCATGGGGCCCCGCGAGCTCACSGTGGACGGGCACGAGACGACCTTCCAGGTCAACCACCTGGCCCCTTTCCTGCTCACCACCGGGCTGATCGACGTCCTCGCCGCGAGCCGGGCCACCGTCATCAACACCTCGAGCGTCGCGAATTCGCTCTTCGGCAAGCTGGACATCGACGACCTCGACGCGGCACGGAGCTATTCCACCAACCGCGCCTACGGCAACGCCAAGCTCGCCAACATCCTCTTCACCACCGAGCTGCACAACCGCTACAACGCCGAGGGCATCTCGACGGCGGCCTTCCACCCCGGCGGCGTCGCCACSAACTTCGCGGCRGACTCCACCAGCCCCATGCGMCTGGCCTACAAGTCCTTCCTCAAGCGSTTCATGCTGACCCCCGRCCAGGGCGCGGAYACCCTYGTGTGGCTCGCCAACGCCACCCCGGGCCACGACTGGATCTCCGGCGCCTACTACGCCAAGCGGACGCTCTCCAAAGCCAACAGGCAGGCCTACGACGCAGGCCTCGCCAAGGCACTGTGGCAGCGCAGCGAGGCCATGGTGGCCCAGGACCTCGACAAGCTGGACCGCCAGCCGTAAATCACGCTGCGGAGCCGCGCCTGAGCAGCCCCTTAGCCTCCCCACCTGCGGCGGAATCGTGGGTTAGCATTTTCCTGCCCCTCTCCGACACGCGGCTGAGGGCTTCTATTTGGGGGAGTGCTCTCTACCGTGCGCCTGAAGAAACTGATTATTGCGACCCTGGCGGGTACCGCCGTCGTCCTGAGCGCYACGGCCGTGCCGGCATCTGCCGCGCCCGCGCCGAGGTCGTACAAGAACTGCACSGAGCTGAACAAGGTTTACCCGCACGGGGTGGGCGTCAAGGGCGCCCGGGACAGGACCAGCGGCAAGCCGGTCACCAACTTCCGCGTCGACAACACCCTGTACAGCTACAACGACGGCGCCGGCCCCCGTCACTGGGGCGAATACGACCTTGACCGCGACAACGACGGCATCGCCTGCGAAAAGCGCTAGGTCCGAKCCATCGATTGGCCAAGAACGGCCGCTAAGCCATGCTGCTTAGCGGCCGTTTGCGTCCAACGGCGGGGTGCGGCGTTGATGGCGTACTGCAATCGATGGGATGTGGCGGCGCCGACGCCGGGTGAKTGAGGGTGACGCCAGGGTCACCGKGCGGCGTCGACCCTGTCCAGGGCGTTCAGGGCGCTTTCCATGGTCCCGGCCAGGTGGCTGGCCGGCGCCGGCTTGGCGAACAGGTAGCCCTGCAGCGAGTCGCAGCCGCGYTCCATCAGGTACTTGGCCTGGGCCGGGGTCTCGATGCCTTCGGCCGTGACCTTCAGGCCGAGGGCCTGAGCGGCGTTGATCATGGTGGCGAAGAACGGGAGCTGTTCCTGGCCGGTCTTGATCATGGCCACGAAAGAGCGGTCGATCTTGACGTTGTCCAGCGGCAGTTCCTGGAGCCGGCCGAGCGTGGAATACCCGGTGCCGAAGTCGTCCATGGCAATCCGGACCCCGGCCGCGCGCAGCTGCCGCAGCTGGCCSAGCACGTCCGAGGACGCGTCGAAGAACACGCTCTCGGTGAGCTCCAGCGTGAGCTGGTGCGGGTCGACGCCCGTGGATGCGGCGATCGCGAGCACGTCCACGGCGAARTCCCGGTGCTGGAACTGCAGGCCMGAGACGTTCACGGCGACGCTGTACGCGGCGTCTCCGGCGAGCCAGGGGCGGATCTCGGCGCAGGCGCGRCGCAGGACCTCGTCGCCGATCTCGCGGATCAGGCCGCTCTGCTCGGCCACGGGCAGGAACTGGTTGGGCGGCACCAGCCGGCCGTGCCGCTCCCACCGGGCAAACGCCTCGAACTGCACCACCGAGCCGATGCCGGGGGACACCACRGGCTGGTAGTGCACCGAGATCTGGCCCAGYTCGACGGCGCGCCGGAGCCCGGTCTCGCCGTCGGCCTTGTGCGCCGGCGTGCTCAGCATCTCCGGCCGGAACCGCAGCCACGTGTTCTTCCCGGCGGCCTTGGCGGCGGTCATTGCGGCGTCGGCCTGGCGGAGCAGTTCCGCCCCGTCCAGCGTCTGCCGGGACTTGGACGCCAGGCCCATGCTCACGCCGGGCCGGACCATGGAGCCGCCCACGCGCAGGGGAGCGAAGAGGGCCTCGGCGATCCGCTTGGCCACCGCGTCCGCGTTGAGGCATTCGGTCAGCAGCACAGCGAACTCGTCGCCGCCCAGCCGGGCCACGGTGTCATGCGGCCGCACACAGTTGCGCAGCCTGCTCGCCACCTCCACCAGCAGCTCATCGGCCGCCGAGCGTCCCAGCACGTCATTGAGGTGCCTGAAGTCATCGAGGTTCAGCAACAGGATGTCCGCCGGATCCGGGCGGCGCAGTGCCGCGGCGAGCCGCTCGTTGAAGAGCGGGCCGTTCGGCAGGGCCGTCAGGGGGTCGCGGAGGGAACCGGCCTTGATCTCGTCGTCGTGCTCGGCGAACGCTTTGGGAACGGCAGCCGGAGTTACGGCGGCACCGGCAGCTCCCGCAGAAACGGAACCAGAAGCAGACTCACGACGGCGGACGTCGCCGCCGAGGGCCGGTCCGGCGCTGCCGGCACTCAGAGGGGCACCGGCGGCGCCCGGCTGGGC
>NZ_JBFTKG010000082.1:0-4065 GCF_056395825.1 Arthrobacter sp. 05T47
GATCCCGAGTGGCAGGGGAGCGGGATCGGTACCGGGCTGTTGGGCTGGATGGAAGAACGGACCCGGGCCCGCTTCGCCGAGGACGCACGGGCGGGGGGAGATACCGACGAGGCCGGCGACGCGCGCACGGCGGCCGCCGGGGACGGCGATGTGCTGGCAGTCCCGGATCCCGAGTGGCAGGGGAGCGGGATCGGTACCGGGCTGTTGGGCTGGATGGAAGAACGGACCCGGGCCCGCTTCGCCGAGGACGCACGGGCGGGGGGAGATACCGACGAGGCCGGCGACGCGCGCACGGCGGCCGCCGGGGACGGCGATGTGCTGGCAGTCCCGGGAGTGGCGGCGGTGCTGCGCCCGAGGCTGCGGCTCTACATGGAGCAGCAGCACGAGCACCAGGCGGCCTTGTTCGCCGGGGCCGGCTACGAAGTTATCCGCTACTACAACGAGATGCACCGGCCGCTGAATCAAGGGGTCCCCGAAGTCGTTCTGGACCCGGGGATGGAGCTCGTGACGTTTGGGCCGGCGCTGCATGAGCCCGTGCGGCTGGCGCACAACTCGGCGTTCCGGGATCACTGGGGCAGCGAACCACGGGACGAGGAATCGTGGGGTTTTGTGGTGAACGATCCCCAAGCCCGGCCGGACCTGAGCGGCGTCGTACTGGACCGTTCCACCGGGACGGTGGCCGGCTACCAGCTGGCCACCCACGACGCCGAAGGRGCCCAGACCCGAGGTTTCCGTGAGGGCTACACAGAGCTCCTGGGCGTCCGKCGGGAGTTCCGAGGCCGCGGYATCGCKCAGGTGTTGCTGGCSGACGCCATGCGCCGYTTCGCCGCCGCGGGAATGGATGTGGCCTCRCTKGACGTCGATTCGGAAAACCCCACGGGTGCCCTCGCGCTTTACMTCAAGATGGGCTACGCGGCCGTCAACCGCAGCATGGCGTGGGACAAAGTTCTCCAGCCKGCGGGGTAGGGGGCCGCGCTAGGGACAGTCCTCAGGTTCGCAGACCCGCCGTCCGTCTGGTTGCTCGCCGTCTGCAGCCGCCTGGGTGCCGGCCAACSGCSTACTAGCCGTCCACGTCGTGGAGGTGATGGACGACGTCGTGCAGGAAGTACTGCGCGAAGGTCAGGACCGTGAACACCGAGCCGTTGCTCCGGGTCCCYTTACGGMCCCAATCTTCCTCTGGGACCCGTGCGAAGGACGCGGCAATTTGCTCGCCCTCGGCAGTCAGCTCGACGGCGACCACGGCTGGGTCGGCATTGGCGTAGTCCTGCTCGATTGCCGTTTTGTCCTGGTCCCAGTCATCGAACCGGGCGTCGTCCTCGGTCAGCATGAGGTTCAGGCGGTGATCGAAGAGCGTGAAGACATCCCGGACGTGGCAGCCGTACTCGAGGACGGACCACGTGGCCTCATTGGGGCGTTCCGCAGCGTCCGGCCGTCGGAGGGCAGCCCGCCACCGCGGGAGCATGCTGGTGACCATCCCGGGAGCGGTGGCGGGAGTCGCGGCGGAGGCATCGAAACCGCACTCGGGGCAGGGCCGTGACAGGACCCAGGTCCAGTCCTTGGCATCCGGAATGATAGGCATTCCAGCAGTGTAGGTGCATTTGTTCCTGCGGGCATCCCGRCCCGTTGCGGCAGCCGGTGTYTGGCGCAGTCCTGTCGCTTTTGCGGCGTTGGAACGGTGGGCGCCGCGCTGTGCGGGTGGGCCGCCGGACCGCAAGAGGATTCTCGGGCAGGGGTCTCGACGAGGGCTCCCGCGAGGCCATGCCGACCTGGCCGCCGTGTTCATCGCGGCGTTGCTGAAGGCGAAGAACGTCGTGACGCACCATGCCGACGACATGCCCGCGATCTGCGTGATGATGCCGTAGCCCGGGACGCTGTCTAAAWTGTCAGACCCCTCTGCGAGGGTTAGGTTATGGAAGCCATCAGGGATTTCATTTCTTGCGAAGACGCTGCTTGCGGGGACGYTCCTTGCGGKGAYGCGGGGCTGGGTWTGGACCCGGCYCGGCMGTCCGGCGCGGACAGCGCGCGCGGTGTCGCCAGCTCTGTTGGCATTGAGGGCTCGGGCGGCGCTGAGGGCTTGGGAAGCATCCTGGCGGCGCTGCTGGCGGTGAGTGCGACGGCGGTGGAGGACGTGGCGTCGTGGGGTTTCCGGGCCGCATCGGATTTCGCCGGGCGGGTGGAGGAGATTTCCCGCACGGCGGAGTATCTGCAGCTGGTGGCGGCCGCAGCCGTGGACCGGACCAGGAAGCAGTCCGAGGCCTCGTCTGTCTCTGCCGTCGTGGCCGTCACGTCGTGGACCACGGGCTGGCGTGAGAGCCCSGCCGGCTGGGAGACYGGCGGATCCGGRGCGCCGGACCCTGYCSGCACCCCTGYGGCAGGCACRKCCGWRTCCGATGCGGAGTCCGCKGCTGASGCGTCATCCCCGGCATCCAMGRTGGCGACGGCGGCCCCGGATGACGGGTACCGGAAYACCGCGGAGTTCCTCCGSGCGCGGCTGCGGATCGGCGCCGCGGAGGCCAGGCGCCGGCTTTCCCTGGCCGAGGGGCTGCTGCCCCGGCCGGGGCTCGCCGGACGCCAGGCACCGCCCGCGCACCCGGAGCTCGCCGCCGCCGTCGCGGCCGGAGAGGTCGCCTCCCGGGCCGCGAGCGTAATCGCGGTGGTACTGGATCGGGTCAAGCACCTGTGCGGCACCGACGCCGAGACCCGGATGGAACACGCCCTGACCCGCACGGCCGCGGAGAACGACGCCGACTTCCTGGCCCGTGTCACCCGCTCCTGGGCCGACGCGCTGGACCAGGACGGCACGGAACCATCCGAGGAACTGCTGCGCCAGCTCCAGGGCGCCTTCATCCGGCGCCGCCGCCACGGCCTGCACCACGTGGAGATCTACGCGACCACCGAACAGTTTGAACACCTCCTGACCGTCATGAACACCGGCGCCAATCCCCGCACCAACGCCACGGACGCGACGGTGCCGGCGGCTTCCCCGGCCGCTGGCACCGCCAGGCAATCCGCCGCGAGCGGCCAGGACTCCGGGGACAACACGGGCAAGGCTGCGGGYGCCGGGGAGGGTTCCGCCAGTTGGGCTGCCGGCGCTGGAGCGGCCGCAGCAGTGACCGTCRCGGGTGWTTCGGCCGCCGTCMCGGCCACGGGGAACTCCGCCGGCCCGGACAGGTTACCGGCCGAGGACCTCGGGTTACYGGGCCAGGATCCCGGRCTGCCGTCCCTGGACCTGCGCTCCCGGGCCCAGAAGCTGCTCGACGGCCTGGTCGGGGCGTGCAAGGTCGCCCTCACCACCGGGACCCTGTCCGCGACCGGCGGGCTCCGGCCCCAGATCATGGCCACCATCGACTACCGCGACTTGCTCACCCGGCTCGGCACAGCCGCCAACAACTGCGACGACGACGACGCCGGCGGGCCGGGACCGGCAGACCGGACACCCGGGACAGACTGCGGGATRGGYACCGGGKCGCTGCTGTTCACCGGGCCCGTCACCGCCTCCACCGTCCGGCAGATCGCCTGCGACGCGGACATCMTCCCCGTCCTCCTCGGCGGCGGCCGCCGGGTCCTGGACATCGGSCGGGCMTCCAGGATCTTCCCGCCCCACATCCGCAAGGYYCTCATYGCCCGGGACCGGGGCTGYGCCTTCCCCGGCTGCACMATCCCGGCCACCTGGTGCGAGGCCCACCACATCACCTACTGGTCCCGCGGCGGAACCACCGGAACSGAGAACGGCRCCCTGCTCTGCTCCCACCACCACCACGTAATCCACAAAGAACACTGGAGCATCCGGCTCACCAATGGGATCCCCTGGTTCATCCCGCCACCCCACCTCGACCCCCGCCAGGCGCCCCGCCGCAACCACTACTTCCACCCCGA
Source organism: Arthrobacter sp. 05T47 (assembly GCF_056395825.1). Classification (NCBI taxonomy): domain Bacteria; kingdom Bacillati; phylum Actinomycetota; class Actinomycetes; order Micrococcales; family Micrococcaceae; genus Arthrobacter; species Arthrobacter sp. 05T47. The sequence continues at coordinate 3,877 of NZ_JBFTKG010000082.1, forward strand.
CGACCTCACCACCGCCGCATGACCATGGCCCGGGGGACTAGGGGTCGAACGAAACGGGATACCCGGCCGGAAATCGCCCGAATGCGTGCGGCGTGAATGGGCGCCGATGAAAGAGCTGGCGCGGGAGAGAGTGACAGGTCCCCACGGGGACAAAGTGACAGGGCGCCGCGTGACCGTGCCCCACGGGGT
>NZ_JBFTKG010000083.1:0-3749 GCF_056395825.1 Arthrobacter sp. 05T47
CTCCAAAGTCGTACCGTTCCGTAGTGACAACCCACTGCATCCCGGGCTGCGGAACCGCCACCCGGGATGCGGTGCAAGTTCGGTGGCAAACCTCCGGTCAAGAGAATCCGATCGGGCGAGTATGCCATCGCTGAAAACCATTTCTTCGTCCCAAAGATCCGATTCGCTACGTGCGTGCCCACATCATGAGCACCAAATCAAAGACGACATAAAGAGCAAAGCAGGAGTCCAATGATCATCACGATCGAGGCCGACCGCTACTTCCACATCACAGGCCTATCCCCGACAGAAATCGCAGACAGTATCAACACGGCTGTAGAGATGGCCCGCGACCACTCGATGACAGAAGGATGGCAGGGCATTCTCGTCACCCGCCACGGACCTGATATGTACACAGTGAACCTCAGCGCTGATGTTCCCTACGGAGTAACTGTGGAACGGGACCTGCCGCAAGAAGTCCCKAGCAGGTGCCGGACGGCTGAGAGCTCACCGCAGCCGTGCCGGCAGTAGACTGAAAATCAGCGAGCGGACTGCCGTGGTAGCCGGTCGCCGGCCGGTACGCTCCGGCAGCGCGCGTCGTCCGACGGAGAGGACCTCAGCGATGGAACCGACCTATGTGATGGCCGAGAGCGCCCCGGCGCCCGTGGGCCCCTATTCCCAAGCGTGCGGTATACCGAATGGCCTGCTGTTCCTTTCGGGGCAGACGCCCATCGACCCGGCGACCGGGCAGCTGGTCGGCGGTGGCATCGAGGAGCAGACCGCACGCGTCTTCGACAACCTTGGCCTCGTCCTCGAGGCGGCCGGCAGCAGCTGGCGCAATGTCGTCAAAGTCAACGTCTTCCTCGTCGACATGGACGACTTCGCAGCGATGAACGCCGTGTACGCGAGGTACTTCGACGGCCAGTACCCCGCGCGCACGACGGTCGCCGTCGCCGGGCTCCCGCTCAGGGCGCGCGTCGAGATCGAACTGCACGCGATGCGCCGCGTGGGGTGATCCAAACGCACGACCACCTCGATACGCTCACTCCCGAGATCRTCGACACAGCCAGAGAAGCCCTACTCRTCGGCAACTAAGSCCTGCGAATTYACTGCCAAATAGCGCTGCGATCCACAAAATAACCGTGTGAATCGCAGAGCTATTTGGCGTTGTCTTGGCGGCGCTTTTTGGCGCGCGCCTGATGCACCCCCCCCGCCGGGCTGCGGGCATGTCGGGGTGAGGGTGYTGTTGAAWTCAGGCGGGCTAGTGCTTGGACCAGCGTGGACGGGAGCGCTCGATGATGCTGGTGGTCGCAGCAATTGCTGTGAGGGCTGTCGCCAGCAGAAGYGGTGCCCARACCGTTTGTGCGATGGTTSCACCCGCGRCGGCTGTYCCGGCKGATCCTGCWGCGATCTTGAGTGCGCCTACCCAGATGAAGAYTTGGCCGCGRGCCTCGATRGGKGCGTATTCGCTTCGCGCGGCGAGKGTTGCCGCGAAGAACATTGCGTTGGCGATCCCTGMCAGGCCGAAGGCAATGAGGGATGTGGGGAGTGTCGGAGTGAGCATCACGAGTATCAGCGTTGCCGCGACGAGTGCGGAGAGGGAGCTCATGAGAGGGTCTGCGTCGCGGCGAAGCGGTCGGAGCATGAGCCCCGCTGATCCGAGGAGATTTCCTATCCCGTAGGCTGCGACCAGTGTTCCGGCGGCYGMGGCSCCGCCGAACGCGGGAGCTGTKGCAACGGCGTAGATCGGTAGCGCGGCGACAGAGAATGCGACGSTCACGGTGAGTCCGAGTGTGCGGCGMAGCGGACCRCGTSCCCAKATGAGGCKCARTGTTCGMCCGGGSGAYGGCACSTCAACKGCCTTGTTGRGCGGCTCYTGCGTGGGGAGTGCGAGAACGGCTCCCGCACCMACSACGGCGGCTCCGGCCAGAACCAGTGTCGCGGTRAGCGCGTCAGATGCKGCCGCGATCCACGCGACCGCTGCGGGGCCGAGGGTGCCGCTCAGCCCGTAGCTTGCGACGTCCCAGCCTTGAGCTCTGCGTTGGCTACGCTGCCCGGGGCCGGCGATGGAGGGCAGGCGGCTGCTGATCCCGCCGGTGAGCATCGGCCCGAAGATGCCGGAGACAAAGAGCAAAATGGCCGGCCAAATCGCCCAAGCGACCGGCAGGAGCAGAGCAGCAACACCAAGCAACACCCCGTGGAGAACGGCGGAGCACGCGATCACCTTGCGCCCGTCCCGGGCCGTGTCGAGGCGTCGTGCGATGAAGGGCCCGAGCAGGTGGGGCGCGGTAATAGATGCTCCCAGGAGTCCGGCCAGCCAGCCCGGCATCCCGCAGGCGTGCGCGAGCAGCACGATGGCAACTACTGCGCCGCCGTCTGCGCTGCGAACCAGGGTCGCGGCGAAGACGTAGCGGGCCAGCGCCCCTACCCGGCGGTCCTTCCTGGGTGGAACGCCGAGGCCGGCGCTACGGGGTGAGGCCGAGCTCATCGACAATCCTGGCCACATGGGCACGCTGCTTCCCGGTCAATCCTTGGAGGGGGAGCGGCAGGCACGATGGTGATGCCAGTCCGAGCTGTTCCGCTATTGCCGCAACGACCCGGAGACTCCCGCCAAACTCGGCAAACAACTGCCACAACGGTGCAAGCCGTTCGGACTCGGCGGACGCGTCGGAGTCCCGCCCTTCCAAAGCGGCCCGGGTGATCCGCATCGCCAGGGCGGGCATAGTGCCGCCGATGACCGAGTACCAGGCATCGCACCCGGCGGCCAGTCCCGCGGCGGCCGTGGCGTCACCGGAAACTCCGATGGTCACGTGCGAAGGGACGGCTGCCCGGATTTGCTGAACCCGCGCCTCCGCTTGCTCCGGATCGGCCGGTACACCCGGGATTTTGATGGAAGCGATACCGGGCAGCTCCGTGATGCGTCCGTAGAGCTCGGTCGTGAAAGTGAAGTGGGTGGTGCCCGGGTTGTCATAGACGATGACGGGCAGTGACGAGTTCGCGGTGACGGTCCGGAACAGTTCGAACACGTCATCTTCGGTGAGGGGTTGATAGGTCATCGGAGCAAGCAGGAGCCCGGAAGCTCCCGCCAGTTCTGCCTTTTCGGCGTTCGCGAGAACGTGTGAGGTCCGCAAGGCCCCGACACCAATGAACACGGGTGTATCGCCGGCGTGCTCGACCGCCAGGCGGGCGACACGGCTCCGTTCCTCGCCGCTCAGRTACGCGTAGGAGCCCGTGGATCCGAGCGCSGTGATGGAGTCAACCTTCGCCTCCGAGAGCCGTTCGATCAGRCGAACGAAGGCAKGCTCGTCAACAACATCGTCTGCCAGAGGGGTCAGGGGGAAGGCACTCAAGCCGGTGAACATAGTCATAAATCCTTTGTTTGAATCACAGGGAATTAAAGTCACAGGCGCTCCCTGGGCGGACTGAGCTGCGGGGGCACCGGCAAACAGGGAATCCTCGCGCAGCGACAGTCTTACGGACCTGCATGGCTGGAGGACTGTGGCCTACTTTGGTCCTTGGCCGATGAGGTCGGGGCCGGTGCGGGCGGCGGCGTGTTCGCGGGTGTGCGGTTGCCGGCGGCCGCCGCGTTGCGCGGCGGCGCCGGCGAGGACGACGAGCGTAATGCCACCGAATTGTGTGAGTGAGGGCTGCTGGTGCAGCACGAGCAGCCCGAGGAGCACCCCGATGGCGGGTTCGAGGGCCATCAGGGTACCGAACGCCGTGGGCGTCATCCGGCGCAGGGCAAGCATCTCGAGCGCCATTGGCAGCAC
>NZ_JBFTKG010000084.1:0-3537 GCF_056395825.1 Arthrobacter sp. 05T47
GGCCATGGCCGCTCGCTGTTCTCTTAATCCCGATCAATTTGCCGTTGTGAGAGCATCTGTTGTTGGACGGGTTTTGGGACAGCGGAGGTCTGTGTCGAACCGCGAAATCCCTGCAACGCTGAAGCTCCCTGAGAAATGGCTCGACCGTCTCAGCAAGGGATCGTATTCGATCGTGTCCCCCGGTAATCCGCGTCGCAAATTCCGTGCGGCATTCAAAACCTTCCGTACCGGGCGCGGGCCATCGAGTACATGCCGTAGCAGACCAGCCCTGCCGCGGCTGCGGCGAGCATGAAAACCCCGTAGGGCTGGGATCCAAGGGTCTTCAGACTCCCGTCCAAGCCGGAGGATTTCGACGGATCAGCAGTGGCCGCGGCGATGATGATCAGGATGCCGAGGAAGCCGAGCACCGCGCCCTTAGCGGCGTAACCGATGGTGCCGATCCATTTGACCGCTGGGTGCGCACTGCCAAGGTCCTGCAAATCCTTCATGAACTTGCGCGTGACGCCCCGGTAGACGTAGATGGCACCGGAAATGATGATCGCGAGACCGACCGCGATGAGCAGCAAAATGCCGGCAGGGGAACCCATTAACCTCGCGGTGAAGTCACTGGCCGACTGGCTGGAGTTCTGGCTGCCGCCCGAGGCGAACACCGAGAAGGTGTAAGCCAGAAAGCCGTAAAGCACGGCCTTCAACACGGGTTCCCCCGCCTCTTGCACCTTCTTCTTCGAGTCGGTTCCTGAACGGGCCTCGAAGACGGCCTCACTGAGCATCCAGAGTGCCAGCGCGGCGCAACCCGCGAACCCTGCCCAAAGCAGGAGCGGACCGCCCGGCTTTGAGGCTAGCGTTCCGATCGCGCCGGATTGGTCGGCCTGGCCACCCTGTCCTCTGTCAATCTGGAGGGCAATGAATCCGATAAGAATGTGCACCAGGCCGACGAAGACAAATCCGGCGCGGGCCAGGATTCGCATCGCTGGGCTTCGGGTTGCCGACGCCGCTTCGTTTACCGCCCGACCGGCTTTCTGCGAGGCATCGCCCATGACTCGACCTTCCAGATTGGACTTGACCTTCGGTTACCCGCTCAACGGCGGTCGCCCGCCAGCGTCGCGGAATGCTTCAGTTTAAGTCTGTCCGAGAGTTCCTGAAAGGCCCCGGTGAACTACCTCAACGAGGAAAGCGCTGCCATGACGGTCAACACGATGCCAGTTCGACGTATTGAGCTGCGCGGTCAGCCAGCTGAGATGCTGGCCGATGCCGAGGTAGCCAGCTGCCACTTACATACGTCCAGTCCTGGCGGTTACTCACTGCTGCTCGGGATCCTTACGATCGCCTTCCTCGACTACGCCACGCCCAACTTGAAACAGCCCAGGTTCCGCTGGATGAGCCTGGGGTCAGCGATCGCCTTAGTGATCTTCCTGCTGGCCTCGGCGGCCTTCGCCTTCTACGCCGCCAACTTCAGCAGCGACAACAAGACCGACGGTGCAATCGCCGGGGTCATCATCTCGCTGCTGTTGCTTTGGATCCTGAACATGTCGCTGCTGTTCGGGCCGACTTCGACACCTAGACGGAGGTCGGCCGCCAACTGCAGGCCGGAATCGACGCCGAGGAGACCATCCAGCTGCCGCCCCGAAAGACGAAACAAAGCGACATGCTGCAGGCCAAGGTTGAAGAAGACATCCGGCCCGGCCGAGAACTGCCCGTCCAGCACAGGAATGAACATGACCGCCAAGCACGCGACAACTCTCCGGCGACACCTATGACGTGAACCGTTCATAGCTCAGGACACCGGTCCCGTCCTCCTAGCACCGGGACCCGTTACCAGCGCGTCTCATCGCCCCGATGACGGGCTTGTCAGCCGTGGATTTAAGCACATTTCTCGACGGCGTTGCACCGCCGTTCAACGCCTGCTGCAGGGCAGGCACGGCTTTCCGGAAGAGCCTCTGCACCCGGACGAACCTATCCCGGCGAAGTAACTAATTCCTGCCTGAACCGCAATTTCGTCAGCAGTATTAGTACCGGCTTGTTTTTGGCAACTCTCAAGCATAGGTTGAAGGTGCCGCACGCTGCGGCCGGCTCACGTGGTTGCAGGATGGCGAGGAGGAACCCCATGACAGGCCCCGTGGCGCCGAAGGATGACGGCAGGGACGAATCCCGTGCTGAGCGTATGGATCGCAACTGGGCCGAACTGCTGCAGGAACTGCGGGTTCTCCAGACCGGGGTTCAGCTCCTCGCCGGCTTCCTCCTGACTCTGCCGTTCCAGGCGCGCTTCGCGACGCTCGATGATTACCAGACACGCCTGTACCTCGCCACCGTCGTCCTGGCTGCCCTAACGACTGCCACCATCCTGCTGCCCGTGAGCGTGCATCGTCGGCTGTTCCGACAGGGCTTGAAGGCCACGCTCGTGGCCAGCGCCGACACCATCGCGAAGTTCTCACTGGCCGGCGTCGGGCTCCTGAGTGTGGGTACCACGTCCCTCATCTTCGACGTCACCCTAGGCCGGACGGCAGGGGTGATCGCCGGCGTCGGGCTGCTGGCCGCGCTGGTGCTGCTGCTGATCGTTGTTCCCGCAAGACTACGGCGGCAGGGCCGCGCGGAGGAGCCGCACTGACGGACGATTCGCAGGAGCGGCACGCCGCAGATACTGGAAGAACCATAAGTAAGTGGGTCATGGAACATGGACTGCTGCTGGCCAACATCGGTTGTTCGCGCTGTTTTTCGGCGGCATGATCCTCAGCGGGGCGAGCAGCTACAGCGAGGACTAACTGGCCCACGGACAACCGGGCGAACAGCATCCAGGAGTATCTGGGCACCAGGGCCTTTGTGGAGGCTACGTTCGAGAACTGGGAATCAGAATTCCTGAGGATGAGCATGTACGTCATCCTGACCGGCATCCTTTTCCAGAAGGGTCCTCGGAGTCCAAACCAATGGGCCGCACCGCACGAGGAGGATCCACGGCGTGCCTCGCTCAGGGCGCACACTCCGCGGGCCACCGGCGCGGCGGCTGAGTGCTCAAGCTCTTCGGACACTCGCTCTCCGTCATGTTCGTCCTGCTCTCCTCATGTCGTTTGCCCTGCATGCAGTCGGCGGAGCGGACGACTACAACTGCCACCAGCAAGCGCACGGACAGCCCCCGGTCTTGTAGTGTGGCTCGGCAGGCGGCGCCGGAGTGCCGTCTCTGGAAATAGGAGCCGCCATCCCGGCCGTTTCACTTGATGGGTGCGCGCGAGCCGGAGAAGAGCCATTGATTCAGCCCGGGGCCGGCCCTCGATATCAGCTGCGGTCCTGTCTTCTGGCTCCGCCGGGTGGAGCGCTTCTGTTCGCGTAGTTCGGCTGGTCCTCGTCGGGGCCGCCGTTCTGTTCCCGCAGGTCCCGCCCGCGGCGGACGTCCTCTTCCTCGCGGGCCTGGAGCTTGTCGCTCTGTTTCGTGTCCCGTGGTGGCAGCTGGATGGTCTCTTCGGCCGCGATGCCGGCCTGAAGCTGCCGTCCACGCTCCATCTCGGCGTCGAACTCGGCACCAAAGAGCAGCGACATGTTCAGGAT
>NZ_JBFTKG010000085.1:0-3281 GCF_056395825.1 Arthrobacter sp. 05T47
CTCATGAGTGGTGAGCACTCGGCTCCCGCCCCGGAAGAAAACGACGCGACCGTTGATTTAACTGTCAGCGGCCTTCCCGTCTTCGCCCCGTCTGCAGGCACGGCAATCCCGGGAATCCAGAGGGCAGGGGACCGTCCAGAGATCAACATGGGAGGCGTCCGCTGGGAGCGGCTCACGGAAAGGGCCGACCCTTTGGTTGAGTTCCTGCGGGTCACGTACGGGCCCGGGAGCGAGTCCTGCGCCGCGGACGCACTGATGCGCCACCCCGGATGGGAGTACATCCATCTCCTTTCCGGCCAACTCAACGTCCAGGTCGCTTTTGATAGCGATGTTCTCGGGCCTGGAGACAGCATGAATTTCGATTCAAATGTGCCGCACCGTCTCAGCAACACCTCCGGTGAAAACTGTGTCGCCATCTGGGCCGTGGTCGGCCGTCAAGGCTTCGCCCATCCCCTCGACCTGGCCAGGGCCGGTCAGGGATCAAGCGGTGAGGACTCCGCGACGATGGAACACTCCCACTCTTAGCATTCCTCCCCTTCATGGGATGGACGTGTCGTGCCTTCAGTGCGGAAGCGTTGGTTTGCGGGTGTCAACCGGGGGAATACAAGCGGACACGCTCCTCGCAGCATTGGGCCGCCTGCCAAGACGTGGACGCGGCAGACGCCAAAAGAGTGCCGGCGACGGGTTGTCGCCGGCACTCTTTTGGCTTGGCGGGCCTGGTTACTTTAGACAGCTGAGCCCGCGGAGGCGGTTGATCCTTCCTGACCGAGGGCAGCCTGCCCAGGCTTGGGCGTCGGCTGGTAGGCCAGCAGCTTCCAGGATGAACCCACGCGGATCCACACGGCTAAGGCGGTATTGTCCAATGCTGTAGGCGTGCCCCGGATGGTCAGATCGGCGTGCATTTCTCCCATGACGAGGGCTACATCGCCTACTATTTTGACCTGCTCCACCGGATGATCGATCCTGTGATAGACGTATACACCCTGCCGGCACTTATCGATGTAGCCGCTCAGGTCATCGCGTTCCCCGTTTGAATGCGCGTAGACGAGGTCCTGATGGCAAAGTTCGGCGAAGGCGTCGAAGTCAGACCTGAGTACCGCCTCGTAGCGGCGGTCTTCAAGGGACAGGATCTCCTGTTCGTCTGAAGGATGGTGATCGGGCACGTGGGGCTCCTTCCGATCCAGGGCGGGCTGAAGGTTAGATGAGTCCACGGATGCTGCCGCCGTCCACGCCCCAGACGGAACCGGTGACGAAGCTGGTCACCGGGCTGCAGAGCAACGCGATGACGCGCGCTACTTCCTCCGGAGTGCCGAGCCGTTCCAGGGGCAGCTGGCGGAGCTTCATTTCATGTTCGACGGCTGCCTGGCGTTCCATCCCGTGCAGGGTTGCGAACGTGTCAGCAAAACCGCCAGGCTTGGTCCAGAACGGTGTCCAGATGGGTCCCGGTGCCACGGCGTTGACCCGGATCTTCGGGCCCTCTGCGCGGGCGATGGACTTCGTCAGGGCCAGGACAGCTGCCTTGCTGGCGGAGTAGTCGACAGGCTGGGCTTCGGGCTGCCGGGCCAGATCGGATGCGTTGTTGACGATGCATGGAGCCCCCGACTCGCGCAGGGCGGGCAGTGCGGCGCGGATGGTCCGCACGTAACTCATGAAGTTCAGCTCCATCGTGCGGGCCCAGTCCTCGTCGGTGATCTGCTCGAAGGTCCGGACCGCCCCGGAGCCGACGTTGTTGATCAACAGGTCAAGGCCGCCGAGCTGGCTGATGGCCTCCGCGACGGCGTTGGTCGTGGCCTCCCCGTTGGTGAAGTCCACGACGGAGGGGACAATCCGGCCAGGATTGTCCGCGGCCAGTTCTTCGAGCTCGGTCAGGGCCGATTTGTCGATGTCCAGGGCGGCCACGGTGGCCCCTTCGGCGGTCAGCAGAAGGGCGGTCGCTCGCCCGATGCCCTGGGCGGCACCTGTCACGATGGCCTTCTTGCCGGTCAGTTCCAGTTCCATGAGATGTACCTTTCGGTGTTCGCTATTGCAGTGCTTAGTTGTGGTGCGCGGAGGAACCTTCGGTCCCGGTCCGGAAATCAAAACCGGTGGTCAGGCCCCCGTCAGCTACAACGGTGGTGCCGAAGACGGCCGAGGACTCCTTGGAGAGCAGGAAAAGTGCCGAATTGGCGACTTCGTCCGCGCCGGTGATGCGCCCGAGGGGCTGCCGCGCCTCACGGGTGGCCAGGAATTTCTCCGGGTCGCTGGCCGAGGCCAGGTGGCGTTCGAAAAGTCCCGCCCGCATGGGCCCCGGTGCCAGCAGGTTGAATTGGATGCCCGTACGGGCGTAGTCCAAAGCAATGGTTCGGACGGCTCCGGTGAGGGCGGCCTTGGACGACGCATAGGACGCCAGCTGCTGCTCCGCGAAGTGGGCATCGACGCTGGTCACCACGACCACGGAAGCGTGCTCCGCTTTCTGCAGGTGCGGCATCAGCGTTTTGAGGGCGATGACGTTGCCGAGGACGTTCACCTCCCAGGTCCGCTTCCACGACTCCAGCGTTTCTTCCTCGAGCGTGCCGACACCAAGGATCGCTGCCGCGGCGATCAGCCCCAGTGATCCGTTGGCGCCTGCAGTGGCCGTTTTGGCTACTTCCTGCCAGGTCGCCTCTTCTGCGACGTTGCCGACGATGTGCTGGTACCGGGGTTGGTCCGTCAGCTCTGCGGGGCTGCCTCCGAGGTCCACACCGAAGACGTGGCTTCCCGCTGACAGCAGTGCCTTCGCGCATTCCAGACCCAACCCACTGGCTGTGCCCGTAACGATGACATGGTCGGGAAGAGTGAGTGTCCAGTCAGTCATGAATTCCTCCGTTACTTGCCTACTGCTGCAGCACAGTCAGCAAGGTTGGCTTTGGTGATCGTCTTGGGAGTCAGATAGTTGTTCTTCTCCACACTCTTGCCTTCGAGGACATTAATGACAGCCTTTGCTGCGAACTCGCCATCCTCGATGGGGCTTTGCAGAACCGAGGCGTACTGGACTCCCTTTTCAATGCCGGTGTAACCCTCGGTGGAGCAGTTGGAACCGACCATGGCCAAGTCCGTGGATTTCAGGCCGGCCCGGTCAGCGGCGACGATGGCGCCGGCCAGCATGTTGTCTGCTTGGGCGTAGATGCCGCGAAGGTTCTTGTTCCCGAACTGGGTGATGAGGCTGGCAGCTGCGGATGTGGCCTGGGTCTGGTCCCAGTTGCCCGGCTGTGAACCGGCGATGGTGATTCCAGGGGCCAACTTTGCCAGTTCGTCCTTGAAGC
>NZ_JBFTKG010000086.1:0-3274 GCF_056395825.1 Arthrobacter sp. 05T47
AGCAGGACTTCTTCATCTTCGACGTCTGCCAGAATGTTGAATACTTCAACGCCGATCTGCCCGGGTCCGAAGGGTCCCTTGGACAGTCCCTGGCGCACCGCAGCTTCGCCGTCCGGACACAGTTGCTTGCCGAAGCCCGCATCGCCGGTCTCGACGGCGACTTCGTGCCGACACTTCAAACCGGCCTGGTGGGCCAGGTAGCGGGGTTGCCCCGGGAGAACTTCCTGGTGCGCCCGCGGTTGGAGTGGGTGGAGAAGTACTCTAAGCCCGCTTCGTGGGGCACTCTCGGCACGCAGGATCTGACGGACCCGCAGACCCAGCTGGCACCCTTGGCGACACTGGCTTCCGCCGCCGATACGGAGGAAGCAAAACGCTTCGACCTGCTGATGTATCAGGCGCAGCTGGCTTCGCTGATCTCCGCAGCGGCCGTCGAGCCGTACCGCAAGAAAATCGTCGAGATTGCCTCCGCGCTGCAGGATCAGCCGAACATCCCCGCCATCGCGGCCCAGATGCTCCTGATCCAATCGATCCTGGAAGGCGAGGGATGGGGCCAAGTCTCGCCGCAGTGGCTTGAGCTGATCCGGGCGCGGCTCCGCGTGCTGGTGCACCTGATCGAGAAGAAGCGTCGCAAGGTGGTCTACTCGAACTTCGAAGACGCCCTCGGCGAGATCGTTGAAGGTGAGCTGAAGGGGACCGTCACCGGGTCGGTAGATCTGGCCCGGTACCGCGAGAAGGTCCGGGTGTATCTGCAGGGGTTCCTGGACCACATGGCAATCCACCGCCTACGCCGCGGGTTGCCCCTGACCGAGACGGATCTTGCAGAACTTCAGCGCATGCTGATCGAGAGTGGCGCGGGTTCACCCGAGGAACTTGAAGCGGCCACTGAGCAGGCCGAGGGTCTCGGGCTGTTTGTCAGGTCTCTGGTGGGGATGGACCGGCAGGCGGCGTTGGATTCCTTGTCCGAGTTCGTGGGGGGCAAGACCCTCAACGCCAACCAGCTGCACTTTGTTGACATGATCGTCCAGCAACTCACGGAGAACGGCGTCGTGGACGTCGGGGCGCTGTACGAGTCTCCCTACAGCGACGCTGCCCCTGCCGGGCCGGAAAGCTTGTTCCCGGAGGCGGATGTGGATCTGCTCGCTGAGGCGCTCAACCGGGTGCGCGTTTCGGCGATGGCGGGATAGCTGTCGCCTCGTTTAATTCTGGCGCAGAGAAAGAAGAGTCTGTGGACGTCATACCGAGTCTTGCCATGTCCATGGTTGGAAAGCTCCTTGAGGAAGTGTCCTGGGAGCACGCCACTAATTACCGTCAGGGCGGCCGGGGACGCGAGAACGTCCTCACTGCTGAAGTCATGATGGCCCTGGACTTCCTTCCCCGCGAACGCTTCCTTGGGTCGGTGATTCGTGCCGCCGAGGGTGCCGACCAGGCTAGGAATGTCCTGATCAATGAGATTGAAGACGCCGAACTTCGATTCCTGCCAGGGGATATGGCGCTCGCCCCGAACCGGGCAGGGAATGGGCAGCTCGTGGTGCAGCCCGACGCTCTCATCACGTCTCCGAGCTCTTTTGTCCTCGTTGAGGCCAAGCGTGTTCGAGCGAGTTCATTCCAGCCAGAGCAGCTGGCAAAGGAATATGTGGCAACAATGGCTCATGCAGGCACCCGCACTCCTCTGATTCTTTTGCTGGGCGCACGACCTCCGGTTCTGGTTCGAGGCCGTGGGCGAATGAGCGTCGAACAGGCCATCTCGTCGGAACTTGAATCCGTTCTACTTCGCGCCAAGAACGAGCACCTAATGATGGACCTGATGGTTGAACGGATTCCCGAAGTATTTTGCTGGATCACCTGGCCGGAACTATCGGCCGTGGTCGCCCGTCAGGCCGCCGGCCTCTCCTCGGCGGATCCGTCCGTCAACGCGTCCGTCCGGCGCCTCGCAAAGTCCGTATGCTCGTCAATTGCCTGGCACGGGTAGCCGAACTCAGGCATTCTCCTTTTTTGCGAAGCGCGGCCGAAAACCGGGAGGGTAGGGCTGCGACGTCGAACTACGTGCCGCCGGCGGCCCGGTACGATCCGTGGGTCGCGTCGTATAACCGGCCCGGATACGTCACTCCGGACTACCACGTCGGGTGGACCAGCAACACCCAACGTTCATGGGTCAAGTGCTATGCGGACAGCGCCGTGGCAGTTGGTGGGAGATCAAGACTTGTGATGCGTGGCGGGGTCCAAGGACGGCACGTCGCCGTGACTGTGTGGCTGGGTTTGGCCTGCGGCCGGCGAGGAGTGCCTGGCTGGCGGCCGTTGAAAGGTCCAGTCTGTGGGGTGACTGGGTAATGCCGCTGGCGCGTCATGAATTGCTGTTCTGCTGGAGGGGATCATCAGGCCGTACGCCGCGGGCGAGTCCACAGACGTCGGGCAGCTGTCCGCCGTCAGCCGTCAGCCACAAAAACAGGACCCGCCCTCAGAGACCTGGGTGTAGCAGTGCCGCGCAGCCGGTGGCCGAAAGAGTGGATCGATGTGGGTGTGCGTAACGATGGGCTGGTCCTCGAATCGAGTTCCGTCCTGGAAACCTTGCAGGTCATCGTTACGCCGACAAGGGTGCCGGGAGGTTCACTGCGGGTCACACCGCTGAGCCATCCCGCTTCAATGAGCGGAGCGTTCTCGCCGGCCGCAGGCCCAACCCCAGACCGAGTCACTCCGACACCATGAAGCCGCCCGCGACGCAATCCGCTCCCCGCAGGGGAAGCCAGCCACACGCAGAGCTCAGCGCAGAGGGAACCGGACCGGGAACCTCGGTGACACCGTCACCCGTCCAACGCACAGCACGTCCGGAAGGCAGACACCCAGGTCACCGAGACCAGCCAACGGCCGATGATCGGCACCCGCCCGCCGGCCGCAGGCCATCACCCCCGGTGAACGCAACGTTCGGTCATGACGCGGCACGCAAAGAACCCGGGCCCGAGCGCAGCGCAGGCAGACCGGACGCAGTCCGTGGCCGTGAAGCATCCAGCTCCCCGCAGCGGGTAGCTGTCCGCAGGACGAAGGTTGTCGTGTGGAGGCGCGCAGCGCCGGGTAATCGTGTGTCTCCGGTGGCCGACGTGGCGCGGACGCAGTCCACAGCCTGCAGCCGTATGAGTGGCCGTTCAGGGAGCGGGAGTTTTCATCCGGGGAGTGCCGGGTGTGGTGCAGTGAGCGGTTGAGTGAACGTAGCGAAGCGGAGTGGGCGAAGACCGGGAACGGGAACCAGGGGCGGACGCCGCAGCGGCGGAGAGAGTCCGTG
>NZ_JBFTKG010000087.1:0-3157 GCF_056395825.1 Arthrobacter sp. 05T47
GATCCTCCCCACGGCCTAGAGCGGCTGGCCTATCCGCACGAGGAGTGATCGCTTCCCCTAAGCGGACGTTGTCAACTGCCGTGCAGGGTGGAAAGCCGCCACAACACTCCCTAGTCTCCAGGCCGTGGATACAGATGCAGAACTTCTAGAAGTAGCCGACACCTTCCAGATTTCAGGTTTGGGGCTGGTCGTTGTGCCGGATTTCTCGGTCCCGAAGACCGTTTGGCGGGGGCGCACCGTGTCTGCTTGCGTTCTGCGGCCCGACGGAAGCCAACTCCGTGCGGATTTGAGCTTACACGTGTCTCACTTCAACATTCGCGATCCTTCAGCACCGCTCGACCGGCGATGGCGTGTCGTCCCAACATTTCCCCGGCTCACCAAGGATGAAGTGCCTATTGGCAGCCGTGTCTTTGTCGAAGTCGACGTCGTAAACGCGCTCGGGGGCGCGGCCGAATAGGTCTGCAACGGGTCGAAAGCGTCCATCGGCGGTGCACTGATAACAGGCCCCCTAAATTTAGGGGATTGCAGACCGCTGAATAGGGGCGCAACCATGGCATGGCGTAGGGGCCAAATCGTCACGAGAGGGTGATGCCGAGGCCGCTGAACGCGGGCCGTCCTGCCCCCTCTCTGTGGAGCGGCCACTCAGCGCGGCGCTCAAGGCGCCGAGTGAGCGCGCGGGCGTCGAATTGAAGGTCGCGGCGATAGCAAGGGGCAGATGAGCGACCCCGGCGTCCCTCTCGACAACTACCGCCCGAACAGCGGGTGTCCCTAGTTGATCAGGCCGTGGGTGCGAGCCATGTCTTCCATGGCCTTGAGCCGCTGGCTTACCCCCTGCAGCGCCGTCATGACCGCTTGAAGCTCGGCCTGGGTGTAGGTGGCCGAAGCGGTCCCCGCCGAATAGGTCGCGTAGGCGCCCTTGCTGGCGATGCCAGTCGACGCGGTCCATCCGACCTCTCGCGGACCGATCACCTTCTCCAGCCCGCCCCCGGAGCGGCGCACCAGTACCCCAGTGGCGTCCAGACGGATTGAATCGACAGGCGTCCCGAAGATATCGGTCCTCAGGATCAAGGAGCCGCCGAGCCCAGCCACCCCGAAGCGGAAGTTCGTTGTGGCATCAGCCCCAACAGCCCGCATCTCCACGGGGTTGCCGGTCGTGCTTCCATACACCTCCACACGGTTCACGATGGCGCCGGACTGATATACCGCGCGCAGGGCCTCGAACCCTCGGAAGCCGCCGAAGGAGCGGGTCAGGGGCTCGCCCTGCTGGTCGACCGAAGCTGTCAGGGCATAGGTGTTGGCGGTGGCAATGCCTTCGATCGAGTTTGAGTGTCCGATCTTCGATTGGAGAATGCTGCCCGCGCCGGACGCAGCCTCGTAAATTCCGCGGGTTCCGCCGACGATCTTGTTGTCGTCGATGACGTGGCCGCCACAGGGCAGCGTGTACCCCCGGATGGCGATGTTATCGGCCGAGTTGTTGTACAGGCTGTTGCCGCACACGATTGCGCCCTGAACATCGGCCAGGAGAATCGCCTCGTTTGTGGTTCCGATTACAGTGTTACCTTCAATGACTGTAACACAGGGTGCGTCCGAGCCTTCGACAGTGATGCCCTGGAGGTTTCCGCCGCAGATATTCCCCTGCACGATGATCTGACGCTGAGTGTCGCCAGGGATAGCGAACTTGGCGATCCGGATGCCGTGCTCGTTGTTGAAGCAGCGATTACCGATGAACGCGACGTTCTCACACCGGTCCGCGCCGATCCCCGTAGACAGGTTGTTGGCGACGTAGTTCCCCTCGAACACGGCATTGTCCACGTCGATGGACAGGGCGAAGCCCCAGTCGCGATTGTTCGTGATGCGGCAGTTCTTGACGAGGACATCACGAGAGGCCGAGCTAACCGCGCCGCCATCGCCTTTGCAGTTGTCGAAGAGGCAGCTGTCGAAAACCACCCCGGTGCTCTCGAACAGGACTACCCCGGTGGCATACCAGGTGACGTCGCCAATATCCTTCCAGCCGCAGTCACGCGCCAGGAAGTTGGTGACGTTGCGCAGAGCGACGTTCACGATCTTCGTGTTGCCAGCCCCCGGACCTTGGAACGAGAAGCCCTCGAAAATCACGTTCGAGATGCTCGGATTGTTCCAAACCGCTCGCTGGTCTCCGCCGTAGCTCGGCGCGCCGGTCATGTCGATGTTCGCCGGCAGAAACACCGTCGAGCTGTCACGGCCGGCTCCGACGAAATGCGTGTGCGACTTGATCTGCAGGTTCTTGTTCAGAACGATCTGGCCGGCCGGGAGGCGCACGGGGATCTTGCTCGTCTCCATCCAGTTGATGGCCGCCTGCATCGCATCGGCGACCGTCGAAGAGGGGGACGAGTAGAACTCCAGAAGGGACGGAAAATCCCGAACGCGATCAGCGCCGGAGCGGAAAGCGTAAAGGCTCGTGCCTTGGAACAGCTTCGCGCCGAACGAGGCGGACGGAACGTTGGAAAGGTTGGCCAGGGCCCCAAGCGCACCGGCGTCCACGCCAACCGTGGGCTTTCCGTCATCATCGAAGCCGAGCAGAAGACCAGCGCGCTCGTCCGCGGCGGGGATTTCAAGGCCGCCCTCCCCGAGCGGCGCCAGCAGCGCGCGGCCGGCGTCACGGCTCACGTCCTGGATCGCCAACATGGCCTTATCCAGCGCCTGTTCGTGCGTCGATGCGGGGAACGGACCATTCGCCGTGTAGGCCGCCGTCTGGGTCAGGCCCGTGCTGCGGAAGATGCGCAGGGTCTCGCCGACGGCGACCGGCGCACCGGTCGTGAGCGAACCTCCAGTGGGCGCGCCGGCGCCCGTGATGGTGTTGCCGGTAAGGGTGGTTTCCGATCCGTCCGCAGCGATCTTCACCGCAACGATGTCGGTGTTGGCCAGGAACTTGAACGGGATCGCGAAGGGCCCCGTCGCGCCGGCGCCGGCGTAGACCACATATGCGGCTGTGGTGGAAACGGTCATGGCAACCTGAGATCAGGAGCCCGACAGCTTGTCCGCACCGCGCGGGGCCAATCGAAGCGGTTGGCCTATTCTACCGCTTGTCGCACCACGCCTTGACTGCGGAGAGGCGGCGGGTCTTCTCGGCGTTGTCGGCGCCCTCGGTGGTCAGCCATGCGCCGTACTTGGCCACGGC
>NZ_JBFTKG010000088.1:0-3098 GCF_056395825.1 Arthrobacter sp. 05T47
CAGCAGGACCCCCACTTTCTGATCTGGCCAAGCTATCGAGATGACGCTGCCATCCGGCAGCTCGAATCCGAGCTCGGGAACGGGGAGACCATCGATTGCGGCCAGTTCAATCAGCAACGGCCTCTCATCGTCAGTTGCCATGTCCAGAAGTTCCTGCCACGCCGGGCTGACTGCCGCGGACGCCTCTTCCGGGGGCGGCGCAACCTCGATAGCGACGGACACCATGTCGACGGACCCGATCGTCAGCCCGTACCTCTTGAAGGCCATCAGGTTAGACAGCCGGAGCCATTCGCGCCAGTAGAGGTGGTGCTCGTCATCCGCCACTGCTTCCGCACGGTCGTCGAGATACAGCCCGACGACAAAGCCCTTGGCGTCCAAGGACTTGGCACCAGCCGAGAGCACCATGGGCCCGTACCTGTACTGCCAACAATTGTCCGGGCCAGCCTCGGGAGTAGCGTCTTTGCTGATCAGCGCCTCCAGGGCACGCTCTGCAGCGCTGTCGGCGGTGGACTTGAAAGGCTTCTCCATCAGCATCAGCGGAACGACCTCGGCGAAGCGCTCCCAATCTGTCTGGGCCGGGTCCTGGATCCACGCCCACAGCTGGCTCACGGCATCTACACCGATGAGGTCCAGCAATCCGGGCTTGAGACTGAACTGGGCTTGGATCTTCTGAACGCGGTCCTGATTGTGCCAAGCCGGGAACGAAGTGGCTCTCTTGCCGAAGGCGTCAACATCTTCCCACGTGATACCCCACGGAATGATGCCAGCCTCGCGCAGTCTGGCACGCTTACTGGCGTCGTCCCCGATACGGTTGTGGGTGCTAGACGCGTGGAAATAGTGGCCATCCGTGTAGATGGCGATCTTCGGGATGTTGGGGTCCTGGGCCATGAGTACAAAGTCCGGCCGGGTTCCCAAGATGTCTTCCTGGGGCTCCAGCCACCACTTGTGTTTGCCGCCCGGCAGCCGGAATTCCAACCGGTCCCCGCGCAGCGCCGGTGTCACCTTGATGTGGGCGCCTAGCGTCTGAAGGCGCTCCACGAGAGCCCTCCGGAATTTCAGTTCCAGATGGGACTCCGGGTTCAGGCCGGCTGCCGGCGGGACGGTGGTGGTCTTCCAGTCAGCGAACGAAGGCGACTGCTCTCCATCGTCCGGCGCCTTGCCGCTGAACAAAATGTCGGCCAGCAACCTTTGGGCCGTGATGCGCGAGACCTTGTCCACCAACCACGGAGGTGCGAATGGCAGGAGGCAGTTGTGGCAGGCAAGTCGTTCTTCGTTCTTGCAGCTGCAGTTACGTACCACATCCCACGCAGCGTAAAGCAGTTTCCAGACCTTCTCCGACTCGGCGAACTCAGCTAGGTAACCCGTTCCACCGGGCACTTTGTCATGGAGCAGAAGCGAAATAGCGCTCTCGCCGCCGTCGAGCGGTTCATTGATCTTGACGACGTCGATATGGTCAGGGGCGCCGCCGAGCACGGTACGCAGGCCCAATAGGAGGCCTGCCGTGAGGCTGGGCACCGCGAAGTCGTCGCCCATAACTGCCGCGGTGGGCAGGCGCAGCGAGACGCCTTGGGTCGTGAGCGTACGGGCGAGCGCCACGTCCTTGACGTTCTCCTCAGACGCTTTGCGGTACTTGCACCAAAACCTGTGCTCATCGAAGCTGTTCGCCTTGGCGGACTGGTCCTGCTTACCGCAGTACGAGCACACTCGGAACAGCGGTGCCTTCACGTCTTCGCCGGCAAGAACCCGGGTGGCCGCATTGGAGGCCGTCCGGCCGAGATTCAGCCAGCGAAGCTCCGTACGGTGAAGGTATTTTGCCCCGAAGTCGATGCCGTCCAGGAACCACTGGCTGGTTACGTGCTCGGGGTCAATGTCCGCGGCCACGACCACGTTGAAGCTTTCCTTGACGCGGTTGTCGCTGCGGTCGCCGATGCCGGATTCGTCCCTTCTGACCTCGGCGGAGACCTTCTTCATCACGACGACGTCGAACGTCTGGCTGACGTCCGCGATAGCGCCGGTTCCGCAACGGGCACAGGCGGTGACCGGCCCCTTGGCGTCCACCTCGGTGTTGGCCCAGCCACAGGATGGACACATCTGCCATTTCTGGATGTGACTTTGTTGCGGACCTAGGTCCACGGCATCGATCTTGACCTGAAGACCTTGTGCGTAGAAGGTCGCCCCGGGGGCAAGCTCGGTCAGGGCAATCGACGCACCGCGCTGGTAGCTGATGCTGTCCGTCAGGAACTCGTTCGTATCCACATCGCGCCAGGTCAGGCCCACATCCAGGCCGACGGAGTCGTCCAGCAGGGTGTAGTTGGGCAGCACGCCGTACTCTTCCAAAACCGAAATCCAGTAGTCACCGCGGAGCTCGTGCAGTTGGAAGGAAATGAGCTTGAGCGTGGCATAAGCAGTCTTCGGCGCCTGCAAGTCGTCCGCCGTTGCAGCATTTGACTTGGCACGTTCTTCAAGCTCGGGCAGCTGGCTGTCAATCTCCTTGCGCCGCGCCTCCAGCTCGGCCACGTCCTGTTCCCACAGGCGGGCGGCTCGGACCAGATGGCGGGCCATGGGGCTGGACTCGCCATCGTTATGGGGTGTCGCCCACGTCTTCAGGGACTCCACCGTGGAGTCCGCCAGAAGCTCCCCGTATTGAGAGAGGAACACCGCCAGGTACTCCTCCGCATGATCGGAAGCAACTGCAATGAGATCACCGAGGAAGGTGCCTTTGTCGGCGCTGCCTAGCGCCGCCGTCGCCTTCTGCGGGTGTGGCCGGCCGGCGTCGCGGGCAAAGCGGTCGACGATGTGTGCGGTGTACTGCCGTTGCAGGATTTCTTCCGCGTCCAGGAACGTGGCAGGCGGGCGCACCTCGCCGTTGATCACGGAGAGCGGGTCGTGGAGCTTGGGCAGGTGCTCTCCCCTGCCCCGCACGTAAGCCAGCACCAGCGAGTTCCCGGTGAGGCGACCCGCCCGCCCGACACGCTGCAGGTATGACGCCACGGACGACGGCAGAGAAGCCAGCATCACGCAGGAAAGGTCTCCGATGTCGATACCCATTTCCAGGGTGGGCGTCGCCACCAGAACGTTGGGGGCCTGCGGGTCATTGG
>NZ_JBFTKG010000089.1:0-2775 GCF_056395825.1 Arthrobacter sp. 05T47
AGCTGCATCTTGTTCGACATGGACGGAACGCTCCTGGATTCAGCACCCGGCGTTACAGCAAGTGCCGCCCAGGCCCTGGCAGCTGTCGGGGCGCCAGTCCCCTCGATGGACAAACTGCGCCGATTCGTCGGGCCACCGATGATCGACTCCTTCAGAACAGTCTCAAAACTGGACGAAAAAACCGCCCAAAAGGCCCTCCAACACTACCGCAAAGCGTACGCCGATCATGGAGCCGAACAGTCCAGCCCATACGACGGAATCATGGACCTGCTCAAACACCTGCACTCGGCCGGGATTCCAATGGCTGTCGCCACATCCAAGGTGGAAGACCAAGCAATCAGGCTCGCTCGAAAGTTTGGAATTGAAAGGCAGTTCATTGACGTATGCGGAGCGTCGGACCGCGAGGGAAGAGCGAGCAAAGCAGACGTCATCGCCGAAGTGCTGCGCCGGCTCCAATCCAAAGGCGTAGACATATCCACTCCCGCAATGGTCGGAGACCGAAGCTACGACATTGAGGGAGCAGCCAAACACGGAATCCCCACAATATTCGCACTCTGGGGATACGGGGAGGCCGAGGAAGCCTCGCAGGCCACCGCCGTTGCCCCCTCCCCTGCGGCCCTTCTGCCACTGATCCTGGATAACCGCCGCCGGTCAGCCTCGCAGCATCCCTCGTGCGATGAGTCCACGAATGCGACCAACAGGCATTCACAATCCACTGTTTGCTAGAAGCGGTGGTTTGGCCCCAGCACTGATCCGTGCCGGTTTCGCCTGCCGCATAAGCCGGTCCCCCACCGCGACATCCTCCGGCCGCACCGGCGTTGCGAGAAAATCCGATACAGCTACCGGAATCTTTGATGCCCATATACTCCGCCCGCAAAACTGTGCCACTCAGGTTGGGCGGTTTCTGAGGGTCGACGCAACAGATGCGTGTTTTCGGGTCGTTTTCCCGATGCTTTGAGGCTATCGCAGAGCGGCGGCAGGCGCGGTGCGTTCGGCTTTGAATCGTGCTGCCGGGGTGTCGTAGTCGAGGGTCTTCCGTGGCCGTTCGTTGAGCTCACGCATCACGTGAGAGACGTGCGCAGCGCTGTGAACCGCGAGGTTGGTGCCMTTGGGGAAATATTGGCGGGCCAGCCCGTTGAAGTTCTCGTTCGCGCCGCGCTGCCAGGGGCTGGAGCGTTCGGCAAAGTAGACCGGAACCCCGGTCCTCTTTGTTAGTTCCTCGTGCCAGGCCATTTCCACACCCTGGTCCCAAGTGAGCGTTCGTTTCAGGTGTGCCGGCAGCGTCGCGAACGCGCTGATTGCGGCCGCGTTGACACTCGCAGCGGTGTGATCCAGGGGCAGATTCACGATGACGCCGTACTGGGTTTTCCTTTCCCTGAGTGTCATCATCGCCGAGACTGACCCGACGCCGACGATGAGGTCCCCTTCCCAGTGGCCTGCTTCTAGCCGGGTT
The DNA here is from genome assembly GCF_056395825.1 of Arthrobacter sp. 05T47. Classification (NCBI taxonomy): domain Bacteria; kingdom Bacillati; phylum Actinomycetota; class Actinomycetes; order Micrococcales; family Micrococcaceae; genus Arthrobacter; species Arthrobacter sp. 05T47. The sequence goes on from NZ_JBFTKG010000089.1 coordinate 1,454, forward strand.
TCGACCTCCGCGGGCCGTTGGTCGATCATGGTCATGTTGCGGATCCGCGATCCCTGCCCGGTGCGCGTGCGCCAGCGCGTCTTGCGGACGCGGCGACCGGTGCGCAGCTTCGTGGCATACCGCTGGTGCAGGCCGTGGTCCTCACGCAGCAGCAATGCGCGGTAGATCGTTTCCGGGCACAACCGCATCGCCTGGTCATCGGGGTACGTCTTCTTCATCCATCCRCAGATTTCGTCCGGCGACCAGAAACGGTTGAGTTTGCGTTGCACGAGGGTGCGCAGCCGGGCGTTGGCGGCGAGCTTATGCACTTTTGGTCGGGCCCGTTGCAGCCGGGCGTCGTGATCGGCAGTACGGGGCAGGTAGAGGCCCTGAACGTCCCGATGACGGTCCAGTTCCCGTTTGATCGTGGAAGCGTGACGGCCCAGTTCCACCGCGATGCGTCGCATCGAGTGCCCCAGCCGCAGCAGGTCCGCGATCCGCATCCGTTCCCGCGCATCCAGGTAGCGGCCCGCGGTTACGGATGGAACTCTGATGGGTGGGATCTGGAAATTGCTGGCTCGACGCAGCTGCGTCCCCGTTCTTCTGTGCATACCAAGAAGTCTGCAGGCTTCTGCGTTGCTCACTCCGTTGCGCATCAGCTGCCAATACTTCTCGGCCCGCGCAGCACGGCGTTGCTGCGCCTCTGAGAGCACCGCACCGAGCATCTGGTCTGCATAACGTCCAGAGGAGAGAAAAGCGGCGTGCTGCGCCGCGGTCGCCGCATTTCGCTCTTTCGATAGTCGCGACAGTCGATCTTGTTCGAAGTTCAGGCTGAGACGATCCGTCAGGCGCAATTGGCCCTGGCACCGCCTTACGGTCACCTTGGACTGACGTAACTGATCGAAACGACCGTGCATCCACCGATACCCGGTCGAACGGCTCACTCCCGCTGCCTTAGCTGCCTCCCCAAGGCTTTTGCCGCGATCAAATGCCGCCCAAAACCTGGCCTCCTCGTCGACGTCGACTCGAAGATGATGGCGGTCTCTGACCTGGCCGACGTCCGCTTCCCACGCCACGAGCCGGGACGTAGTGAACCCAAGCTCCGCCGTCGTCTCGCTGGGAGTCTTGCCGCTGCGACGCAGGCGCAAGTATTCCTCGCGCAGCCAGCGGTAGCCGACCTCTTTATCGATGCCAGCATGACGGGCGGACGGTTTGAGACCGTGCCCGTGCTTTACCGAGGCAAGAAACCGGATGCCTGCTGCTGATGAGGAGCTGAGATACATGTCGAACCACCTTGAAAGAAGGTGTTGCTTCGATCGACAGAATCCCGCGGGGGATAACGG
>NZ_JBFTKG010000090.1:0-3379 GCF_056395825.1 Arthrobacter sp. 05T47
CTGCTGGACGGCGAGGACCCTCAGGGTCTAATCGACGCGGGATGGACCGCCGTTGGACCAGATGCCGCAGACGTGGCCAAATCGCTCAGCGTGATGGAAGGTAAGTAATGCCGTTAGTAACGTGGATGAAGAGCAAGTCCAAGCTCGATGGATCTCTGAAATCGAAAATCTACAACTTCTTGGAGAAGCTGCAGGAAGACGACACGGCACCGGGCCTGCACATCGAACCGATGAACAAGCCGAAGGACCCACGAGTCCGCACTGGGCGCGTTGACCTGAACTACAGGGCCGTCCTCTATCGACTGAACCCCGCGGGCGAACCGCACTACATCTACATCGGCGCGTGGCCTCACGACCAGGCTATAGAGATTGCCCGATCCAGCGTGCTCCAAGTCAACCCTGTAAACGGTGTTGTGGAACTGATTAAGGGCTCAGAGCCGGGCATCGGCGACGGTGAGCCCGGCGGCACCACTGTGGTTCCGCCGCCTGTTAGTCCAGATCCTGAGCCGGGCTTCGTAAACGGTCTGATTGCTGCCGGCTACACGCCGGAATATCTGGTGGAGGACCTGGGCATCGATGCGGAGGTCGCTCGGCGCGCAATCGCTGCCCGTTCACTGAAGGAATTCTCCGCAGTCGTGGACAACGCGCCCGAGTGGCAGGGTATTGCCCTGATCGATCTCGAAGCCGGAAAGTCTCTGGCTGACGTCAAAGAAGAGCTCGGGCTCGGCAAGTACGAAGACGATGCGACGAAGTCCGACGATGAGAAGATCCGGGAGGCGTTGGAACACCCGGCGTCGAAGATCCAGTTTGCGTTCATCGGCGAGAACCCGCAGGAACTGAAAAACATCATCGAGTTTGGTGACTTTGAAGCTTGGCGCACGTTCCTGCACCCGGAGCAGCGGCAGTATGCCGAGAAGAGCCGTAACGGCTCGTTTCGCCTGTCCGGTGGAGCAGGTACAGGTAAGACTGTGGTCGCACTGCACCGCGCCAAAGTACTCGCCGACGCGAAACCACCGGCACGAATCATTCTGACGACATACACAACCACTTTGGCAGAGTCACTGGCCACGAATATGGCCAAACTTGACCCCGCCCTGGCGATGTCGACGAAGCTGGGCCAGCCGGGCGTCTGTGTAGCCGGTATCGATTCGTTGGCCTTTCAGATCTGGTCGGCGGCATCCGTCGATGAACGATCCGCTGCGCTCAACATAATGTTTGGCAACGGAGACCAGCAGACGACCAAGCGGACGGACAAGGACGCCTGGGACTTCGCCGCTGGATCTGTGGACCATGGCCTGGAACCGACACTCGCCAACGCCACGTTCCTGGAGCAGGAATACCTCTCTGTGGTCTTGGCCAACGGGGTGACCACCAAGGATGAGTACCTGAAGGTTTCGCGCGCCGGCCGCGGGACCGCCTTGAACCGGCCCAAGCGGATTGCCGTGTGGCGGATCATCGAGGCGTATCGACGTGCGAACCGGATGGAAGACAAAGCCAGCTATGCGGAGATCGCGGCCCTCGCCGCCGCCGCACTGAACCATCGCGCCTCCGTCGGGGGACCGCGGCCGGCGGATCACGTCATTGTGGACGAGGCGCAGGACTTTCACGCAGGGCATTGGCTATTGCTGCGGGCCTTGGTTGCCGAAGGAACCAACGACCTGTTCATCGCAGAGGATTCCCATCAGCGGCTGTACGGACAGAAGGTGCCGCTGTCCCGCTTTGGCATTCATATTGTTGGCCGTTCCCGCCGTCTGACGCTGAACTACCGCACGACGGCGCAGAACCTCGCCTTCGCCGTGAAACTGCTCTCCGGGGCGGAGTTCCACGACATTGAGGATGGCGAGGAGAAGTCCAGCGATTATCGGTCAGCGCGAAGCGGTCCGGAGCCGGTCCGCCAGGGCCTTGAGTCGCTCAACAGCGAGCTCGACCTCGCTGCCGACCACGTTCGGCGTTGGCAGGAGGAGGGGACCGAGGGTGCGTCGATCGGAATCCTGGTCCGGGCAAAGCATCAGCAGGCCCAAGTGGTCAGCAGCCTGAACGAGCGTGGAATCCAGGTGCGATCGATTGACGCAGCTGCCCCCGACGGCAAGGAGCCTGTGGTGATGACAATGCACCGCGCCAAAGGCATGGAATTCGCAAAGGTGATTCTCTTCGGTGTCAGCGACTCCAGCCTGCCTCAGAAGCACGCCATTCAGGGCTTGGCTGATGCTGAGCGTGAGGACGCCTTGCTGCGGGAGCGGTCGTTGCTGTACGTGGCAGCAACCCGCGCCCGCGACGAGCTCGTGGTGACGTGGAACGGGAAACCGTCGGAGCTGCTTGGTCCAAAGTAGTCTCGGTATTTTCAAGGCAACTCACAAACATTTGGGGGAGAAATGACGGTTAGCGCGACAGCAAGAAAGTCCCGATGGTGGGACGGTGACGCGACGCAGCGCTACTGGATGGAAATAGTGCATGTAGAAGAATTCGGCAAACAGCTAGTGGCTCCGGAGGAAACCCGTCACGATCGAATGCATGACGTCCGGACTGGGGATGTAGTACTGCATTGGGTCAGTAAGAAGAACCCTATGCGCTGGAAACCAGGGGTTTACGGTGCGTCGGTAGTTGCTGGAGAACTTCAGCCGAATGGGGGAACCTGGCTTGGAAAGCCAGCCAACACGATCGCTTTGGCCAAGTACAAGGCTCTCCGAGAGCCGTATTTACTGGGGCAGCTCCGGGCGAACCACGAGGAAGACATCCTCGGGATCCTCGAGGGCTTGAAGCACGACGGAACAACGGTGTCAGGCAGCGCTACGCAGGGTTCTGCGCGGATCCCATTGTGAAGAGGGCAATCGAATTGCAGGCCGTCCGACAGGCAATGGCCAAATATGAGTCAGCTGGCTATGAGGTCCAAGATGTCGGGGCCTTCGAGTCATACGACCTAAGGGCAGTGCGCGGAAACGAAGTCCGCTTCATTGAAGTGAAGGGCTCGCAAAGCGCTGTCCGCAAGGTGATCTTGACTCGCAACGAGGTAACCCACGCAAATGACTACAGCCCAACGGACCTCGTTATTGTGGAAGAAATCGGGTGGGAGCCCCACCGGGACGGCTCGGTTTCTACACGAAACGGCATCATGAGCGTGCACCCGGACTGGCGGCCGTCCCCGGAAAACCTGAAGCCGCTGAGTTACGAGTACTTCCTCGATTAACTTGTGCGGCCGGACCCTTCAGCAGGTTCCGGCCGCACCGTCAGCGGGTCAGTTACTGCGGATCAGTAGACATCTTGACGAATCCGCTGGGCGAGGTCGCTCGGGGCAAAGTCATCCAAGTGATAAAGATTCCAGCCCTGTCCCTCGAGCCACTCATCGCGTTCTTGATTTCTTGCGATTAGCACAACAACGTAC
>NZ_JBFTKG010000091.1:0-2560 GCF_056395825.1 Arthrobacter sp. 05T47
GAAGCTCGCTTCGAGATGAGATTTCCATACACGAGATTTCCATACACCTTGTGTGTGAGAGGCCCCCAGCCAGACCACTGGGTTGATAGGCCGGATGTGGAAGCGAGGACTAACGACTCGTGAAGCTGACCGGTACTAATAGGCCGATAACTTACACCACACACCATCCCGCGAACCCGTTTCAAAAGGGGTTCGCACCAAGGGRTGGTACAAAGAAACAAGACTGCTTGCGTCCACTATGTGGTTCCCAACCAACAAACCCGTTGCTTGAGAACCCACAACTGAATAACAACACCACACCTGCGGTGAAAACCGCAGAGCACATGTTGTAACCACAAAGATTTCCCCACCCCCGGCAACMGGCGGTGGCGGAGCAAGGGTTACGGCGGTCATAGCGTGGGGGAAACGCCCGGTCCCATCCCGAACCCGGAAGCTAAGACCCACAGCGCCGATGGTACTGCACCCGGGAGGGTGTGGGAGAGTAGGTCACCGCCGGAACAYCATTAACGGTCGAGGACCCCCAACACATGTTGGGGGTCCTCCCGCATTTAATCCCCCACTTCGTTTTTGAGCGTCCAGCCGGGGCCGGATGGCCAGGACGCCGGCCACGACCCCGCTGCCGCCAGAACCGCGCTGCCGCGAGGAACCGACCCCGCGGCCGCCGCCGGCCAGCAAACCCCGGACGCCGCCGCCGCCGGACCCCGGCCCGCTGCCGCCGGCCAGGACCCCCGCCAAACGGCCCCGGCCCTCCCGCCGCCGGAAGCCGACACCAGTGCCCCGGGACCACGCCAACCGGCCCCACACCCTACCGGGAGGCCCGCAGGCCCCTCCCGGCCACCGGGAGAGGAAGAACTGAATCGCCGCCGTCGGATACTGCACGCTCAGAGGAACGTCGCCAAGTTCACACACCGACTTCGCCGGCCTGGGGCAGCTACTCCTGGAAGCGAAACGGCCAATGCAAGACTGAACCATGCCACTTATCCAGATTCTCAACGCCAGCCCTTCTACAACTGCCAAGAAACGCGAGCTGCTCTCGGAACTGACGGCAACGTATGCGCGCGTCATGGAAATGCGGCCGGACACCATCAGAGTCACCCTCCAGGAATTGCCCAGGGAGAACTGGTCTGTCGCAGGGATCACGCTGGCTGACTCCGGCCAAGACGAATCACTGCAGGGCCGATCCTAGGATTTCGSCTTAGCCGCCCTGCAGCGCGCGGATCTGCTGTTGTCGCGCCGGTCGGCGCAGCGGGCACTACTTTTCGGCTCGAACGGGTAGCCCATGCGCTCGAGGCACTCCAAGCCATCAGAGGGGCGTTCGGTCAAGAATGACAACGGCATATGTTCATCCGCCAGGAGATTCACCGTGATCCACGTCGCCAGGGCTTTCGGGGGTTTACGTTACCTCTCGAATGGTGGGGCGCTCCACCCGCCATGGGCCGAAGAAGCGCCCCAACCAACGAAACCTCACCTGGAATTCGATGTGCGAACTTTTAGGAATTACCACGACCCAGGGGCCGGATACTCTCATGAGCTTTCCAGGCCTCTCCAGCCCACCCTTGAAACTCTGCGTCAATTGAACACCCTAGAAGAAGTCGGAGGAGACGGCTGTCTATGGCCAAGTATCACTCGACGCAGCACGGTATGCGGTGAGGCCGCTACTGTTCCCGGGTTCCAGCAGCGGTATGCGATGTGCATTTTCCGGGGGCCGGGTTGTGATCGATTCCGCCGCTAGCTCTCCGTGGATCACTTCGCCTTGGCGGGGCCGGCCACAGCAAGCGATGCCGAAAGCACGTCCGGTTCGGTTCATACGCCCGGGGTCCTATTCTCCAGTGACCTGCGGCGCCCGGCTCGAAACCGGACGGCTTGAGGACGAAAGAGACCACGGGCCACGGTTCCTGGTCCGGAACAACCGGATGGAGTCGTCGATATCCGCGGCTGGCGCACTCTTTTGGCTTTCACCATCCCGCACCACGGGGCGGGGCGTCGGCAGCTGCCGGCGTCGGCGAGTCCGAGCCGTCCGTCCCGCCACTCCCGAAATCAGACGGCACAGGCCCATGACAGCGTCGAGGAGCGTGAGGACGATGGCCGGAGGAGCAGCGACAAGCTGCTGCTCCTGGTCTCCCGGGGACGGTTGGTAAGCCCGACTTCCTTCAGGGCAGCAGCTTCACGCCATGCGACGCCCTGGCGCTGGAACGCATCTCGGTGCAGCGACGCCCGTCTCTCGGTGCCGGCAGTATCCCGCCCATTCGGTGGTGCCGACCGTGGGGCAGACGTGTGATGGAGGATACAAGGCCACCGGATGGCAACCGGGGCGTGTTTGCCGCATCCGGGCCCGCGTTTGGCCGCGGGTTTTGGGGGTTTTGGGGTGGTGGTGGGGGTGTGTGGGGGTGGGTTTGCGGTGGGGGCGTGGTGGGTGTATTGTTTTCTAAGTCGCCGAGAGGGAGACCAGCGGAAATGCTGGGAACCGGAGGCGGCCAATCCCCTAAATTTCAAGACCGGATCTGGTCGGCGTTTCGTGCGCTCCGGGTTCTGGTGGGGGCGGGTCGGATGGTTTGTGGGT
>NZ_JBFTKG010000092.1:0-2955 GCF_056395825.1 Arthrobacter sp. 05T47
CGTCGTGGCGAGATCACCGATTTTGGTTTTGTGTTCCATTTTCTCCGCGAGTGCGTCGAGTTGACGCAACGTGTACGCCTGGGTTCGCGCGATCGATAGCGACGTGGCTTGCACTTTCGACCACGTGACCTCGGAGACCCGGCCGACCTGCTCCCGGATGGTCATGGCCTCCTCGATCACAAGGTCCACTCCGATCATGTCCGCCAACACGGCGTCCTTCTGGGCGCGGAGCACGTCGTCGACCTTCTCATCGATCGTGGCGAGATAGTCGGTGATCTCGTCCATGGTCTGTTGCATCGCAAACTGCGCCATGATCCCCGCGGCACCAGCCAGAATCGCCGGGTTGGCCACAAGCGATCCTGGCCCTTTCACGAATTCGACAAATCCCTTGATCTGGCCGGTGTTCCCCTTTAGCACACCGGAGCGGAGACCCGTCGTCGAACTTTCCCTCAGCCCGTACTTGTTGACAAGCTGTGCTGACTCCTTAGTCAGCTTCACCCAGCGGCCTGAGTTGGCTGCAATCTCGGAACCTGCCTGTGCGACTCCAGCCGCGTTACCGAGGGCAGATCCGAGCCGTTGCAGTCCGAGGTCCTTCGATGGCAGCCCTTCAGAGACGAGGAACCGTTCGACAGCCGACGGATCCCCGATGATCGCCAGGCCATCGCCGTCACTGATCAGCTGAATCTCGTTATCCATGGTGGTCTCCTGAAAAGTGGGCAGGGAAAGCGGCTCTTCTGAGTTGAGAGTGTAGTCGGGACGCGCGCGGCGGTCCGGATGCCGACGGCAATTCAGTCAGGACATACGGCACCAAACAGCGCAATTGGCGATTTCTTCCGTCAAACTGATGTCGGCACATGGATTTTGGGGGATGCCGTCGTAGACGGTGCTGCCGCCTGACCGCCGTGGGCTGCATCATCACTCTTCGAAAGGCACCACCATGACACAGCCTGACCCTGACGCGAACGTTGCCCCTCCGGGAGGCTACCAGCTGCCAGCAGCCCCGCCGTACCAGAGCGAACAGGACCCCGTCGAACCTCGGCAGCAACAGCCCCACGTAAGCCCGCAGCAGGGCTACTCGGTCGAACCGCAGCAGCCGTACGCTGGCCCGCAGCAGGGCCACCCCGTCGGACCGCAGCAGCCGTACCAACAGCCCCAGCACCAGAGCTACCCGCCGGCGCCGTTGCAGCCGCAATACCAGCAGCAGCCCCCGATGCCGAACCCCGCCTACGGCTACCCGCAGCCGAAGTCCAAGGTCGTCGCCGGGCTCCTGGGCATCTTCCTCGGCGGACTCGGTATTCACCGCTTCTACCTGGGCTTCACCAAGATCGCCGTCATCCAGCTCATCCTCACACTGGTCCTGGGCGCGTTCACCTTCGGCATCGTGTGCCTCTGGGGTGTCATCGAAGGCATCATGATCATCGCCGGCTCCGCCCAATTCCAGCGGGACGCGCACGGCGTTCCGCTCCGCGACTGACTCGAACGAGGGAACACATTGACCCAGGTTATCCATGACCGACCGGACCAGCTCGAGCAGATCAAGGCCGGGCTGCTGCAGGGTGAGATAGTTTACGCGGTCTACGACTGCATTGGAGTAGGCACCGGCTTCGTGGGCATCACGAACATGCGCGTCATCCTCCAGGACAAGAGCTTCGTCGGCAATAAGCTCGCCGTCGTTTCRGTGCCCTACAAGAACATCCGCTCCGTCTCCATGCTGTCCAACAAATCGATGATGGGCCGGTTCGCGTCGACGTCCAGCATCGGAATCGACACAGGCTCCAGTGTCAAGGAAGCAGACTTCCGCGGCGACGATAAAGCCAGGCACGCCCACGATCTGATCCTCTGGAATGTGCTGAACACCAAATAGAACGATCACCGGAAGGGCGGCCGGTCCACCCGGCCGCCCATGGGACTGGTGTGAGGATAGCTAGCGGGCGGCTGGAAACCGGTACCGAAATCGAGGCGAACCTTGCCACGGTCGACCGGCTTGCCACGGCGGCCGCAAGAGCGCAGAACTTCGGGGAGTCAACCTTCATCAAGTCGGACCCGCCCGCCGATCCTGTGGTGTTTGAGTGGGGGAGCGCGGTTCTGTGGGTGCAGACGGCTGCATGTGGCCATCTGCACCCACCGTCAGGCTACTTGGTTACGTGAACGACAACGGCTTTGCTAACGGGCTGCGTAGCGCCCGGGTTATCAATTCCGGTGACGGTCCAGTTGCTCAGCAATAGGACTGTCTTGCCTGTATCGGCGTTGTAGAKTACGTTCTCGAATCCCAGAGCAGCCAAGTCCTCGTCGAGGGCCTGAGCATTCATGCCTGCAACTGCGGCAGGAATTACGGCCGTCGCGGCTGGAGCGGGAGCGGCAGGTACGGCTGCCGCAGGCGCGGCGGCTGGAGCCGCCGCCGCGGCCGTCACAGTAGCTGTTACCGTCGCGGTGGCGGTTTCCGTCACAGTCACGGTCTCGGTGACGTTCGGAGCAGCTTTTGGTGTATTTGCTCCTGCGCACCCTGATAGGACCACTAGGAGCGCCAACTTTTGCCGCGGTGGGCTCGCGAGTATGCAAGCGGCCGTGTCGGACTCRACGCCCCACAATTAGGACTGAGGCATGCCGCTAGAGGCCCGTCTGGCTTACTCCGTACTCGGCCTGAGCCGGGGTGAAGCCCTCAAAGGCCAGTTGCTCCTTCAGCCCGGAACGCGAAAAGGATGTGTATTCGAGGTAGCTCTTGGCGGACTTGGCTGCCTGCTCGTTCCAGTCGACTTTCACACGGTCCACCGCCCAGGTAGCATCCGGTGTCGAATACTTCTCGAAGACGAGCTGCTTGATCAGACCCGTGCGCGAGAAGGCTGTGTAGTCGAGGTAGTCTCCAGCGGCCCGCAGAGCGTTTTGCTGGCTGATCGTCCCAGCTTCAGCAGCCGCCTTAGCAGCCGCGTCAGCGTCAGCCTTTGCCTTGGCAGCCGC
>NZ_JBFTKG010000093.1:0-2491 GCF_056395825.1 Arthrobacter sp. 05T47
CCCAGGACGTCCACCAGGGCGCCGTCGCCGCTGAGCCGGCCCGGGAGCCGGTTCATCGTCCCCACGAATCCCGCCACGAAGGGCGTGGCGGGATTGCTGTAGAGCTCCTCCGGGGTGGCGCACTGCTCCAGGCGCCCGTCCCGCATGACGGCCACGCGGTCCGCCATGGACAGGGCCTCCTCCTGGTCATGGGTGACGAAGAGGGTGGTGATGCCCAGTTCCAGCTGGAGGCGGCGGATCTCCTCTCTGAGGGACTGGCGGACCTTGGCGTCCAGGGCGGAGAGCGGCTCGTCCAGGAGCAGCACCCGCGGTTCCAGGGCCAGCGCCCGGGCGAGGGCCACGCGCTGCTGCTGGCCCCCGGAGAGCTGGCGGGCGTAGCGGCCGCCCTGGGTGGGCAGTCCCACCAGCTCCAGGAGTTCCTGGGCGCGGGCCCGTCGCTTGGCCGCCGGAGCGCCCTGCATGCGCATCCCGAAGGCGACGTTGTCCGCGGCGCTGAGATGCGGGAAGAGGCTGTAGGACTGGAACACCATGCCGACGTCGCGGCGGTGCGTGGGCGTGCCGGTCACGTCCACGTCGTCCACCAGGACCTCCCCGGAATCCGGGGTCTCGAAGCCGGCCACCATGCGCAGCGCGGTGGTCTTCCCGCAGCCGGAGGGACCCAGGAGGGCCAGCAGCTCCCCGGGGTTCAGTGTCAGATCCAGCCCGTCCAGGGCCGTGGTGGTGCCGAAGGAACGCCGCAGCCCGCGGAATTCCAGGGTGGCGCCGGTGCCTGAGGCCGGTGGCCTGGGGTTGAGGGTGGGTGTGGTCATGAGGTCTCCTTGGAGGCTTTGGAACGGCCGAGTTTCGCGACCGCGAGAAGGATGAGCCAGGTACCGATCAGGCCGACCATGGAGACGGCGACGGACAGCTGGGCGTGGGAGCCACTGATGGCGACGGTCCAGACCGCGAAGGGCTGGAAGCCCAGCAAAGCTGACACGGCGTATTCGCCGAGCACCAGGGCGATGGTCAGGAACGCGGTGTTCAGCAGGGCTTCCCGGAGGTTGGGCAGCAGGACCAGGAACATGGTCCGGAACCAGGAGGCCCGGCACGAGCGGGCAGCCTCCACCAGGACCTTCACTTCGATGGAGTTCAGGCCCGATTCCAGGGTGGTGTAAGCCAGGGGCAGCGCCATGAGGGTGTAGGCGAGCACCAGGATGGCCGGGAAGCCGGGCTGCTGCAGGGCTGCGAGCATCGGGAAGCCCGGTGTGTCGTAGAGCCAGTCGGTGGCCCAGCGGAGCACGGTGGTGATGCCGGCGCCCAGCGCCACGGCCGGGACCACGAGCGGGAGCATGCAGACGACGGCGACCAGGGCTTTCGCGCGCGGCGCGGCAAGGCGCACGGCCAGGAGGGCGGGCAGCAGGAGGCAAAAGACCAGGACGATCGTGGCGCCCGCCAGGAGCAGGGTCAGCCCCAGGCTCTGGGCCAGGCCGTCGGCGGTGAAGATGTCAGCATAGGCGTCCAGGCCCGGCTTCTGGCGGGGGTCTCCGAGGCCGACCGTGAAGGCCAGGGCACAGAGGATGGGCACCAGGAAGTAGACCCCCGCGGCGGTGAGGGCGACAGAGCGTCCCAGCCGCGATTCACGGGCGGAGCCACGGGCCCCGGAGCGGCGTGCGGTGTTCAGGAGAGCCATACCGAGGTCCTTCGCTGCAGCAGGAGCTGGATGCCCATCACCAGGGCGGCCACGACGATCATGTCCATGCCGAGGGCCAGGGCGGTGTTCGCCTGCCCTACCAGGACGTCACCCGTCAGGGCGGAGGCGATCTTCACGGTCACCAAGGGGATGGAGCTGCCCACCATGGCGGCCGCCGTGGCGTAGGCGCTGAAGGCGCTGCCGAACAGCAGGACGAAGCCGCTGAGCAGGGTGGGGAGCAGGATAGGGAGGGCCACATGCCGCCAGTACTGGAAACCCGTGGCGCGGTTGTTCCGGGCGGCTTCCCGCCACTGGGGTTTGAGGCCGTCCAGCGCCGGGGTGAGGGTGAGGACCATGAGGGGCACAAGGAAGTACAAGTAGACGATGGACAGTCCCCAGAAGTTGTAGAGGCTCCAGCCTTTGTCCGTGAGCCCGAAGAATCCTGTCAGGACGCCGGCGTTGCCCAGGGTGGCCACGAAGGCGAAGGCCAGCGGCACGCCGCCGAAGTTGGCGATCACGCCGGAGGCGGACAGCACAGCTTCCCGCAGGCTGCGGAACCTGGAGGTGACGATAGCGTAGGCGATCGGGAGGCTGACCGCAGTGGCGACGAAGGCCGTGAGCGCGGACAGGCGGACGCTGCCCAACAGGCTCTCCAGGTACGGGCCGTCGAAGCTTGCCGCGAAATTGGCGCCCGTGACGGACGTGGCGCCGGCGTCGTTGGTCGTGGTGACGGATCCGATGGCCATGGCGGCGACGGGGAGGCCGAGCGCGACGGCGGCGAAGGCCAGCAGCGGGAGGACTCCGAGCCAGCCGGCGGATGGT
>NZ_JBFTKG010000094.1:0-2480 GCF_056395825.1 Arthrobacter sp. 05T47
AGGGCGAGATTTCCGTCCCCAATCACCTCTGTGTAGAACCGCTTGATCAATCCAGTTCCGTCAGCCATTTCCGACTCCTTAAAGTGGATGAGACCGCAGCCCAAGTTTCCCACTCCGGCCATGGCACATCAACGGCACGTGTTTCGTGCTGTGAACGTGCCGCTGTCAACGGATGCCGGCCTTCCCTGCGGCGTGAGTATCGTTGGTCCTGTCAACCGCGACGTCGGCTCACCACCAGGGCTCATCACCTGCCTCATTACCGTGGCACCGCCTCGGCGAGTCCCTTCTCCATCGACGAAAGACTTCCCATGCTTAGCCGCCTCAAGTCCGCCGAGCCCGCTCGGCTCCAATTGGTCCTCATGCTCGTGTTGACGTTCTCCACGGGCGTGATCGACGCCGTCGGCTATCTGGGCCTGGACCGGGTCTTCACCGGAAACATGACCGGCAACGTTGTCATCCTTGGCATGGCACTGATCGGCGCCGACAATCTGCCCGTAGTGGGCCCGTCCATTGCCTTGGCCGGGTTCGTGCTCGGCGCCATCATCGCCGGGCGGGTCCTCAAGCCCGAGGCCGCCGGCTGGAGCCGTCGGACCACGGCCCTGCTCACCAGCGTCGGCATCGCCATGGCTGGGGTCGCCGTCGTACTGTTYGCCCATGCCCCGCACGCCGGCGATCCCRTCACCCTGGCCATCACGGGRGCCCTGGCCGTCGCGATGGGCCTGCAGGCGGCCACGGCACGGCACCTCAGCGTCAAGGACGTGACCACGGTGGTGGTCACGTCCACGCTCACGGGMCTGGCSGCCGACTCCCGCCTGGGWGGCGGCACGGGAGCSCACTGGGGCAGGCGGCTGGGCGCCGTCGTCCTCATCCTTGCCGGCGCCACSGCKGGCGCRRCCCTGCTGCATRTTCATGCCGGCTTCGGTGTGCTGCTGACGGCCGSGCTCACCCTGGTGGTAGCSGTAACGGGYGGGCTCGCCCGGCGCCGGACGCMGSYTRCARATSCCGCCGCTGTGGAGCCCCCGACGTCGCTGGTTTCCRARCGCTGACCGCCTAGCGGCCACYGTCAGTCGCGCAGCGGGATTCCCGTGGCGTCATTCCGGAAATAGGACGCCCCGGCGAAGATCATGATGCCCTCCACGAAGCCCCACAGCCCGACGAGGCCGAACGTGAAAATCCCGACGAAGACGGTAAGCAGAATCTGGATGATGCCGAACGTGGTGTAGCCCAGGTAGAAACGGTGGACCCCCAGTCCGCCCAGGAAGATACCCAGGAGCCCGGCGACAAGCCGGGACTTTGGCTGCGGGTAGCCGTAAGCCGGATTGTGCATCGGAGGCTGCTGTGACATCTGGGGGTACTGCATCTGATGCTGCGGCTGCGTAGGCGGGTAACCCTGGTACTGTTGCCCCGGATACGGCTGCGGAGGCATCGCCGGCTGATACTGCTGGGGAGCCTGATACTGGACGGGATATTGCCCCTGGTACTGCGGAGGGGCGACCGGAGGATACTGAATCGGAGCCGCCGGTGCGTACGGCTGCGCTGACTCGTACGGCAGGACGGCGCCATCAGCGGGTGAAACGGGATAGGCCGGTTCGGCTGCGCCGCTGGTCGGYTCGGGGTGCTGGGTCATGCTGGTGCCCTTTCGGTGAGGTGAGGATRCTGCCCGCGCCCCGGGCRGCAGCTCACCGTCAACAGRTGGCATTCCCCCAAGAATCCACGAACCGGATTCATTCTGRCGGAACCTGCGCTACTGCCGCTCCCGCCACGCCAGCGACACCATGAAAACCACCGTGCCCAGCCCCAGCATGACGAACACCATCAGCCCCCAGTTCGCCTGSGTCACSCCGCTGCCGTAGAAGATGCCGATCAGCACGGTGGCSGTGATCGCGCCSAGGTAGCGGCAGGTCTGGAAGATCCCGGCSGCSACSCCGCGCTCCTCCGGCCGGGTGGACACGTACATRCCCTGGCTCGAGGAAATGGCGACCACGCAATACGGCAGCCCCAGCAACGCSGTCAGCGCAATCACCAGCGGGACGGCGAGGGATACSGTCAGCAGCCACATGCACGCCGACGCGAAAATGAGCAGCCCGACGCCGGCGATCAGCACCCGCCGCACGCCGAACCTGTCGATCGCGCGGACCGCGAACGGCGTCCCGACCACCGAGATCGCAGCGAGCGGCAGCATCAGGATGCCCACGACGCCGGGATCGTAGCCGCCGGCGGTCTGCAGCAGCTGCGGCAGGCCGAAGAACGCGAAGTAGTAGACGCCGTTGAACAGCGCGAAGCCCAGGTAGACCAGCAGCAACGGCCGGTTCCGGCCCAGCAGCCGCAGGTCCAGGAATGGCGGGCTGAACCGCAGTTCCCGCCACGCGAACAGCGCCGCGAGGACCAGCCCTCCGCCCAGGAGCCACCACCGGTAATCGGGCAACACATTCAGCAGCGCCATCATCACCAGCACCAGGGCGCCGATGAAGGCCCCGATT
>NZ_JBFTKG010000095.1:0-2471 GCF_056395825.1 Arthrobacter sp. 05T47
ATCCAAGCCAGCCTGCTCCGGGAAGTGATCATCTCCCTTGCACTGGTGTTTGTTGCATTGGTCTGTGCCCGCGCCGCCCTCAGGGAACCAGGGGAGGGCAAGGCAATGAAGGAGCACCCCGCTCCCACCTGGGAGCACGCCTTCCTGGTGATGAATCCGCGGTCCGGCGGGGGCAAGGTGGTGAAGTTCGACCTCCAGAGGAAGGCAGAGGAACTCGGAGCCGAGGTGGCCCTTCTTGAGGGGCCGGGGCCGGTGGATGTGGATGCGTTGACCCGGCAGGCCGTGGAACGCGGGGCCGATCTGCTCGGCGTCGCCGGTGGTGACGGAACCCAGGCCCTGGTGGCGGGCATCGCGGCCGAGCACAACCTGCCGTTCCTGGTGATCAGCGCCGGCACCCGCAATCATTTCGCCCTGGATCTCGGGCTGGACCGGGAGGACCCGAGCGGCTGCCTGGAGGCCCTGAAGGACGGGGTGGAGCTGCACGTCGACCTTGGCAAGATCAACGGCCGCACGTTCGTCAACAACTCATCGTTCGGGGTGTACGCCGAGGTGGTGCAGAGCCCGGCGTACCGCGATGACAAGGCCGGGACGGTGCTGCAAATGCTTCCGGACCTGATCAAGGGYGCTAAGGGGGCACGGCTGCGGGCCGAGGTGGGCGGCGTGACGGTGGACGGCCCGCAGGCGGTGCTGGTGAGCAACGGTCCCTACGGCAGCAATGACCTCGCGGGCCTGGGCCGCCGGACCCGGCTGGACCGCGGCGTTCTAGGCGCCGTGGCGCTCTCCGCGGCSAGCACCCGGGAAGCGGTCGGACTGCTGCGCCGGGCCACGAAGCATGGCCTGATCCAACGCACYGCGCCGGAGGTGGTGGTCGGCGCCGACGTGCCCGAGATTCCCGTCGGCGTGGACGGTGAGGCCCTGCTGATGACCACGCCGGTGCGCTGCACCATCGAGCCGGGCGCGCTGCGGGTCCTGGTTCCGCGGAATCGTCCGGGCGTCCCGCCGGCCCAGCCCTCCCTGGACCTGGTCCGGCTCCGTGAGCTGGCGTGGGGGCGGCACCTGAATGCGCCCGCGCCGTCCGCTCCGGCGTCGGCAGGGGAGTGACGTCGCCGTCGGCTGGCAGGTCCGTCCTTGCGGGGCCGGCGTCACGTACAGCAGACTTTCCGGTCCCGGCCRCGCGGTCCGCCGCGGATTCCCGGGAGCGGCCCACGGCCGCGGCGTCCAAWGTCTGMGCTGCGTGACGMGCCAACCCGYCCGACGCCGCGGCRTGTGTCGCCTGGTTCGATTTCGGCTGSMGSSGYAGGACAGACTGTTGCCGTGAGCAACTCTCCCCGGACAGGCCTGGCCGTCGCCGGCCTCAGCCTCGGCACGTCCTTGAACCCGCTGAATTCCTCGATGATCGCCGTCGCCCTGGTGGTAYTGCGCGAGGAYTTCGGGCTCGACGTCGCCACGGTCACCTGGGTGATCACCGCGTTCTATCTCACCTCCGCGGCCGGCCAGCCGTTGATGGGCCGGCTSGCGGACCGCTTCGGCCCGCGGAGGCTGTTCCTGCTGGGCATGGCGCTGGTGGCAGTGACCTGCGCGCTGGCTCCCTTCGCRCCGAACTTCGCGCTSCTSTGCGTGGCCCGGGCCTTCATGGCACTGGGCACSGCGACCGCCTACCCGAGCGCCGTCGTCATGGTCGCYGCRCTGGCGCGGGAGGCSAACGTGAAGTCSACMCGGCCGCTGGGCCGGATCCAGATGGCGAATACCTCGGCCGCCGCCGTCGGGCCYGTGGTGGGCGGGCTGCTGGTGAGCCTGGTGGGGTGGCAGGCGCTGTTCCTGRTCAACGTCCCGCTGTCCCTGGTGGCGATCCTCGTGGTCCGGCGGTTTGCCCCGGCGGACGGTKTSCGGGAGCGCGGSCGGGTGTCGGAGCTGGTSCGGGACTCGGACCTGCCSGGAATCGGGGCTTTCATCGGCGCCCTGGTGCTGGTGATGATGGCGCTGCTGAATGTGCTGCCCGACTACCGGTGGTGGCTGCTGGGCGGAGGGCTGGTCCTCGCGGCGCTGTTCGCGTGGCGGGAGCTGCGGTTCAGCCCGCCGTTCCTGGACCTGCGGCTGCTGGGCCGCAACCGGCCTTTGCTGCTGGTCTACCTGGGCTTCGCGCTGTTCAACGGCGTCTACTACTTCGCGTTCTTCGGTCTGCCGCAGCTGCTGCAGACCGCGGGCGGCTACGATCCCGGCGTCGTGGGCATCCTGATGCTGCCGCTCGCGACGATCTCGGTGGTCGGGACACCGTTCGCGGTCCGCGCGATCGACAGGTTCGGCGTGCGGCGGGTGCTGATCGCCGGCGTCGGGCTGCTCATTTTCGCGTCGGCGTGCATGTGGCTGCTGACGGTATCCCTCGCCGTCCCGCTGGTGATTGCGCTGACCGCGTTGCTGGGGCTGCCGTATTGCGTGGTCGCCATTTCCTCGAGCCAGGGCATGTACGTGTC
>NZ_JBFTKG010000096.1:0-2462 GCF_056395825.1 Arthrobacter sp. 05T47
AGGGCAGGTTACTCACGTGTTACTCACCCGTTCGCCACTAATCCCCGGYGCAAGCACCGGATCATCGTTCGACTTGCATGTGTTAAGCACGCCGCCAGCGTTCATCCTGAGCCAGGATCAAACTCTCCGTTGAAGTAAAACAGACACAGCACGCACCCCCGGGAAAACGGAAGAAACACGCTGCACAAAATTTGAAACCAGCTGTAAAAACCAGACCACACCACGGGGTGGCATAACCTGGTCAATTCAACCAATCCATTACAATAAATTGGTATCAACAAACTTGGCACACTATTGAGTTCTCAAACAACAGACACACCCGGCACCACCACAACCAACATTCAGTCGCGGATCGCTCCGGAGCAACTTTTCAAACTTACCGGATCTTGGGAGTGTTTGCAAATTCGCATTTCTGCGATTTACATTCTTCCAAGAAGGTCCCCACCGTTATTTAGCGCGCAAATTTGCGAACCATTTTCAGGCTGTTTATCAGGGGGTCGGTCGCTTTCTTTCCGCATCAGCGGCGGCGACTCGAATTACTTTACACGCCGGGAGGACCCCGCACAAATCGGCCCGTGGAGGTGGTGCCATACGCGCAGAACCCTGAATTGGCGCGGATTACCGGCCGCCCCCGCCCCTACCAGGCCGCGCACACGCCCAATTGGCTTTTTGTGCACCGCGTCACACTCTGCAACAGTGCCGCCGTCGTGCGTCTCGCTGTCCGCCGGCACGTGGTCGGGGGGGCTTCCCGAAGCCTCTGTCCCGCCGTCGGCCGCAGGACTATGCTTCCAGCTGCACCGATGGGAWTGCCACCGTGCGGAARCCGTTGCGTGGAAGGACATCAGTCATGGAATGCATAACGTGGTTCGCGCCGATTTTGCCCGGGAAACTGGAGGCSTGGAAAGCCCTGGACTCGGAGATGAACGGGACGCGCGCCGCGGACCACAAACGTTCGCGCGAGCGCATGGGCATCACCCGGGAGGTCGCCAGCCTCATGCAGACTCCCCAGGGGGACTTCGTCTGCCTGTTCCAYGAGGCCGAGGACCTGGCCAAGGCGTTCGGGATCCTTGCGACCTCGGACGATCCCTATGACGTCTGGTTCCGCGAGCAGCTGGTGGAGCTTCACGGGCTGACGCCGGAGATGCTGCAGGGCCCTCCCCCGGCCCAGCTGACSTTCGACTACAAGGCSGGGTGAGCGTCSGCCTCRCCSAATTCGACGGCGCCCCTGCGTGCCATACTCAGAGCGTGACGACGTCGTACGCGTTCCGTGCCGAGCTGTGGCACAACCCCGAGCAAGCCGGYTGGCACTTCATCACGCTGCCGCCGGACCTGGCGGAGGAGCTCAAGGACGAGGCYGCGCCGTTCCGCAAGGGCTTCGGTTCGGTGAAGGTGAGCGCCTGCATCGCCGGGCAGCGGTGGCGGACCTCGCTCTTCCCGGACAGCCGGCGCAACTCGTACCTGCTCCCGGTCAAGAARACCATCAGGACCGCGGCCGGCATCCATGCCGGGGATCAGGTGGACGTGGAACTCRACCTGGAACTCCCGGGCTGAACCCGGTTACGGTCCGGCGCGGGCCTTCGACGGTCCGGCGTCAGTCCGGGTACCGTCACCGCGCCGCCGTGGCCTCCACGAACGCCACCTGGGTGGCATATTGCTGATAGAGCTTGACGGCCTCGTCGATGTCAATGTGCCCGAAGTTCAGCGAGACCTGCARCCCCTCCAGCTGGGCGCTGGCCGTCTCGGCCGCGCTCACACGRTCCGCCACCGACCGGGASGTGGCGAAATTYGTTGCCAGCGCCGCGGCCACGGAACAGACCACCGCCAGCAGGCACAGCCCGCGCCACACGATCGAGTCGTCGGCCAGGTTGAAGAYGGCCGCCACCGCTTCGGTGAACCCSGTGCCCCCGACTGCCGGACCYGCSGTGAACGCGGCGGCCAGCGCGCTGCCCACAATGCTGATGCCGGCCAACCGGGTCCGACGTGGTCGTTCCCGGCCGAGGTAGGACTGAAGGTCCCGTTGCTTGTCATCGATGCGGTTGGATAGCTTCTGCCGCGTATCGGATGTTTCGTCCATGACCTGGTCCCCGGTTCCCTCGCCGATCGTGTCCGCACGCCCGGAACGTAGGATCCGGCTGCCAGCGGTCCGCCTGTTTCCCCGGCTTCCCCAGCCAAGGCGGAAGCTCCGCCGCGTAGCCGCTCCCCCGAAACGCGCACACGTTTAGGATGCTCCCGCGCCACGGCGAGTGTCTAGACAGACCCGCCAGCTGCGCTGCCGGAGGATTCGCCCCGCACCGGTATTCCGCACCGCGCCCCGAATTGCGCGCCAAAAACGGACGGCCGCTGCGTGAATCCGCGTAGCGGCTGCCAGTAAACGTGGCGGAACCAGCTTGCGGCCACTTATTGCCGCCGCCGTGGGTGCGCGGATGATCCCCAGCGGCCTCCACGCGGCCCCCAGTCAACTC
>NZ_JBFTKG010000097.1:0-2431 GCF_056395825.1 Arthrobacter sp. 05T47
CTTGCCCTGGTAGCCGGAGAGCAGCTGGATGACCTGCTGGCGGACCCGGTTCAGGTCGGCGCCGAGCTTGACGAGCACCTGGGCGGCCACGCCTTCGCCCTCGCGGATGAGGCCGAGGAGGATGTGCTCGGTACCGATGTAGTTGTGGCCCAGCTGCAGGGCCTCGCGGAGCGAGAGCTCCAGGACCTTCTTGGCACGGGGGGTAAAGGGGATGTGACCGGACGGGGACTGCTGGCCCGGGCCGATGATCTCCTGGACCTGCTCGCGGACACCGTCGAGCGAAATGCCAAGGGACTCAAGGGCTTTGGCGGCGACACCTTCACCCTCATGGATCAGACCCAAGAGGATGTGCTCGGTACCAATGTAACCGTGGTTCAGCATGCGTGCCTCTTCCTGGGCAAGCACAACTACGCGACGGGCACGGTCCGTAAATCGCTCAAACATTTCGCCACACTCCTGGCTGCCCCCATACCTTGATGCTACGTCGCCTCAGGCACGCTTGGGGCGTTCACCGGAGGCAGGATATTAGGAAGGCAGACCGCGAGGCCGCGCCGGCGGTTCACCGCTTCTTTCAGAAGTCTGACCGGGCGCTTACCCCGTATTGACATAGCCGACGGAATGCCCGACCTCCATGACGCGTGGCCAAGTGCGCCACCGGGTTCGGACCCGGTGGCAGGCTTGCCCCGGTGCCCGGCGGCTGGACAACCCCAGGGAGACCGAGTACAAAGCCTGCTGGCACGACCGCCTCGCCCAGCGCGGCCTCACGGGAGGAAAACAACGGCTGGCCCCGCCACCAGGAAATACCACAAAGATGCCTTCGAATACCCAGTAGTGGGGGCAGACGCCTACCGGGCTGACGCTCTGGGACGTTCCCCGGTGAAGGAAACCCACATTCATCCCGATGGAGACGAGACCAGGGAATCCGGCTGCCGACAGGTTTGACCATAAGGGGTAGATCCCCAAGCCACAGCAAGTCATGCAGTTCCAAGCGCTCCCGGSCATGAAGGAGTACKCAGCAACACYGCTGTCCAAGYCAAGAGMAGGAGCCGCCAGASCGCAACRGCYACCAAAAAATGGGCCCCCGCAGGGGCCCATAAAAGGAGATTTGTACACAYTCAGMGGCCCACAAGCCMCTGAACAGGGAAARCACGTGCCCGAGGTGGGACTCGAACTGCATTCSCTCCCCCGCAAWCWYTGGRCTCCCSCGGAAACATGCGGAATMCGGCCCGATCCGACCCCRGTACRMCCCRATCCGAAGCCCAAAGYGYGKACTTTGTACACACCCCAAATTGGCCAACTCAAGGTATGCATCCACCAGTCGTACCGTAAATCGCGGGGGGCGCGGCCCTCTCTGTGCTGACAGAAGTCGCGCGCCTGGAAATCGGCATGACCACCCCGTATGAGGGCAGACGGCTGTGGGAGTCGTGCGCCACCAACAAGCCCGTCGGCAACTTCCAGGTCCACGCAGACCACGACAGATCTTTGGCATCACGGCCGGCTTCCGTGACACGTGGCGAGAGCACGCGAGGCCCTTCCCCTCACGACATATTCGGAACTTTCTTGACGGGCTGTGTGACAGATGCCATAGTCGTCACATGGACCTGTTGGACAGCTGGACAGCTGCACAAGATCGAGTGGTACGCGTTGGCGCGGCTGAAGCGGTCTTTGCGTCCCTCCGCACTGCTATCGAAGGCGGCAAAATCCCTGTCGGCACCCGACTGGACTCGGAAGCTTCGCTTGCCAAACAGTACGGTGTGAGCCGCACGATGGTCAGGGAGGCGCTGCGTTCATGCACCGCATTGGGACTCACGGCCACCCACACGGGTAAGGGCACCTTCGTCATCGCTGACAAGGTGGCCCAGGACCTCAAACTCGGGAAATATTCGGCCAGCGCTCTCGTGGAAGCACGCCCCCACGTGGAAGTGCCAGCTGCGGGCCTCGCTGCGCAACGCCGCAGCAGCGAAGACCTGGAGGCTCTTCGGGAAATCCTTCGGGAAATGTCGGAGGAGGATGATCTCCAGCAGTGGGTGCTTTTGAACACTGAGTTCCACGTGACCATCGCCCGGTGCAGCGGCAATGGCGTGTTCGAATCATTCCTGTCCGACATCTGCGACGCCATGGCTAACCAATCAAACACTCTCAACCTCGTAGCTGACCGGCGCAAGGAATCGGGTCAAGAGCATGCCCGCATTTTCGCCGCCATTGAGAGTGGATCAGCCGAGGAAGCATCCCAGGCCATGCGCATGCATTTGCACGGGGTTGAATGCGCCCTCGGCACCATCGTCCCCGGGGGCGGACACTCCAGGGCCGGCCATACGCGCTAGATCCTAAACCTCGGATTTCACCCACCCTCCCCTGCTGCAATCGCCGCAAGCCTCGCGCGGTCTCTTTGCCCTGGAACAACCATGCCCACCGTGCTGGCAGCGGCGTC
>NZ_JBFTKG010000098.1:0-2431 GCF_056395825.1 Arthrobacter sp. 05T47
GACCAGTACGTATGACGCAGACGAAGCATCGCAATTTCAGATGTGATTCTCCTGTTTTATGAGCTATGCAGATGCACTTGCCTCAAGTGAAAATGGATCAACCGTCACTTATGAGGACCACAGCGGCCGCGATCCAGCAGGAATTCCCAAAGAAGGGATCGCCTGTGCGCGTGACTTTCATGTCGTGCGCGTGGAGGAGCGCTGTGGCATTTTGCTGAATTTAGGAGATCGACATGAATAGCCAAGAGGTTGAGGTCCTGGTCGTAGGCGCAGGTCAAGCCGGGGTTGCGATGAGCGAGCATCTGAGCGAACGCGGGATATCGCATCTGGTACTGGAACGGCACCGTGTCGCCGAGCGCTGGCGCACCATGCGGTGGGACTCCCTGGTTGCGAACGGGCCGGCTTGGCACGACCGCTTTCCGGGCTTGGAATTCACCGACATTGAGCCGGGGGCGTTTCCGTCAAAGGAGCAGGTGGCGGACTACTTCGTTGCCTATGCAGAGAAGATTGGTGCACCGATCCGCTGCGGCGTGGAGGTGACATCCGTGCGCAGGAAAGTCGGCGCACCCGGATTCCATGTGCAGACATCGAACGGGAACTTCGACGCACGCTACGTCGTGGCAGCAACGGGGCCGTTCCAGCGACCGGTGATTCCCGCCGTCGTTCCCGAAGCTGCCGACCTCGTGCAAATCCACTCGAGCTCCTACCGGAACCCGGCCCAGCTTCCTGAAGGCGCCGTTCTCGTCGTCGGTGCGGGGTCCTCTGGTGTGCAGATTGCCGCCGAAATCCAGCGCTCGGGTCGGCAGGTCTTCCTCTCGGTCGGTCCGCACGACCGGCCCCCTCGGAGCTATCGCGGACGCGACTTTTGCTGGTGGCTCGGGGTGCTCGGCATGTGGGACGCTTCCACCCCCGCGGCGGGTGCGGAGCACGTCACGATCGCCGTGAGCGGTGCAGACGGCGGCCACACTGTAGATTTTCGTGCCCTCGCCGAGAGTGGCATCAAGCTCGTGGGCCGGACCGAGGCGTTCGAGGACGGAACCATGCGATTCGCCGAAGATCTCCGTACCAACATCGCGAACGGCGACGCTCACTACCTGGAGCTCCTCGACAAAGCTGACGCGTACATCGAGCGCAACGGCCTTGATCTCCCCGAGGAATCTGATGCCCGCGCCTTGGGGCCCGATCCGGAGACCGTCACGGATCCCATTCTGGAGCTCGACCTCCCCGGTGCCGGAGTTGCCTCGATCGTATGGGCCACCGGCTTCGCCGTCGACTACAGCTGGCTGCAAGTGGACGCCTTCGACGAGAAGGGCAAGCCGCGGCAGCAACGCGGAGTCTCTACTGAGCCTGGCGTCTACTTCCTCGGGCTGCCGTGGCAGTCACGCCGCGGATCCAGCTTCATCTGGGGCGTATGGCACGACGCCAAGTACGTCGCTGACCAGATCGCAGTCCAACGGAGCTATCTGGCCCATAACGAGCAGGACGCCCTGGTGACCAGCGGCGCGTTGTGATGCCGCGGGCATAGGGGGAGCCAGCCCAACGAACAGCGAAGGGGACCATGCCCCGTGAACTGCTCCCCGAAAGTTGGAGCCGTTATTAAACGGTGCTTCTAGGCTACGTGAAGGGATTGCGTCCGGTATTGCAACGGGCTCAGTCCCTTCAGCCTTTCCCTGTTGCGGGTGTGGTTGTACCAGTGGATGTACTGGCTGAGCCCCTGCTCGAACTGTTCGATCGAGTCGAACCGGTCGTGGTGGAAGAACTCTTCCTTGAGATGGCCGAAGAAGCTTTCCATCGCTGCGTTGTCGTAGCAGTTGGCCTTGCGGGACATGGACTGGATGAGCCCTCGGTCCTGCAAGGACAGATACATCTTCTGGTCGGGGACCCGGAACTCGGTCACGTCCGTCACCCACTTCAGGTGCGGGCATCGGCCTGGAAGTCCCGGGCCAGCCTATTGGGGGCCACATGCCCGATTTCGCCGCGGTGGGAGTTGTACTTGCGGCGCCGTTTTCTGCAGATGCAGCCTTCCTGGCGCATCAGTGCGGCCACGGTCTTGCCGCTGAGCCGGATGCCGTGGTTGCGGGCCAGCGCGATGCGGACCCTGCGGTATCCGTGGGCTCTCCGGTTCTCGGTGAAGACCGGGGCAAGGAGTTCCCTCTCGCGGGCATGGCGGTCCGGTTTCCCGGCCCGGGAGCGGTGGTAGTAGTAGGTGCAGGCCGGCAGACCCAAGAAGCCGAGCAGGTCCTTGGCCGGGTAGCGCTGCTCCAGCGACGCGACGACCGCTACCTTGATTTTCGTCGTCGTTCCTCCGCCACCAGAGCCTGCAATTTTGTTAGTGCGGCGTTCTCCATCTCGAGGCGCCGCACCTTCTGCTCCAGGGTTTCTTCCGCGGGCGCGCCCCGCGGCTTCCGTCCCCGTTTCCCGGGTTGAAGAC
>NZ_JBFTKG010000099.1:0-2333 GCF_056395825.1 Arthrobacter sp. 05T47
GCCGCGCTTGAGGTTCCAGATCTGGTCATCGGTGAGGTCCTGGACCATTTCCTTGGTCTGCGGGGTCTTGCCGAAGAAGTGCTCGCGGACGAACGCGCCGGACTCGGCCTTGTAGGTCTGGTAGTCCCCGTCGACGGTCTCGTTCATGATCTTCACCAGCGAGCCGTCCTCGTCCTTGGCCAGCAGGTCATCCCACTCCCGGCCCCAGACRACCTTGATCACGTTCCAGCCCGCGCCGCGGAAGAACGCCTCGAGTTCCTGCATGATCTTGCCGTTGCCGCGGACCGGTCCGTCCAGGCGCTGGAGGTTGCAGTTGATCACGAAGTTCAGGTTGTCCAGCTTGTCGTTCGCGGCGAGCTGGAGCAGCCCGCGGGACTCGGGCTCGTCCATTTCCCCGTCGCCCAGGAACGCCCAGACCTGCTGGTCGGAGGTGTCCTTGATGCCGCGGTTGTGCAGGTACCGGTTGGACTGGGCCTGGTAGATCGCGTTCATCGGCCCGATGCCCATCGAGACCGTGGGGAACTCCCAGAACTCCGGCATCAGCCGCGGGTGCGGGTAGGAGGAGAGGGCGTGGCCCTCCTTGGACTTCTCCTGCCGGAAACCGTCCATATCCTCCTCGGAGAGCCGGCCCTCCATGAAGGCCCGGGCGTACATGCCGGGGGAGGCGTGGCCCTGGAAGAAGACCTGGTCCCCGCCGCCGGGGTGGTCCTTGCCGCGGAAGAAGTGGTTGAACCCGACCTCGTACAGSGTCGCGGCCCCGGCATAGGTCGAGATGTGCCCGCCCACGCCGATATCGGCCCGCTGCGCCCGGTGCACCATCACCGCGGCGTTCCAGCGCAGCCAGGCCCGGTACTTGCGCTCGATCTCCTCRTCGCCGGGGAACGGGGCCTCCTGGTCCACCGGGATGGTGTTGACGTAGTCCGTGGTGGTGACCATCGGAACACCCACGCTCTGCGCCCCGGCCCGCTGGAGCAGGCTGCGCATGATGTACTGGGCACGCTCGGTGCCCTGTTCCTGAATCAGCGCATCCAGGGACTCCAGCCACTCGGCGGTCTCTTCCGGATCACGATCAGGCAGCTGGTTTGTCAACCCGCTGAGGATATGGGAGGTATCTTCTCCTGCAGCCACGTCCACCTCACTCTTCATCATTGAATGGCGGCCAGTAATTTTCATTATGTGAAAAAACTTTCTTGCATTTCGAGATTATCTAGGCGGCAACCCGGGCGTCAAGGCGGCCGGACAGTCACAATCGGGTGCCACGGACAACGCGGAGTCGGATGCCGCCCATTCGGGGGTCCGGGATGGGCCGTACCTGACCCCGCGTTGCTTTTGTCAGGCCGAGGCGAGCAGCCTGCCCCAGCGCGGGGAGAGCAGCGGGGCGCCGGCCATCTTGAGGCAGTGCCACAGGGTCACGGCCACCGAGTCGAGCACGGGAACGCCCATGGCCGCCTCGATTTCCTCCGCGATGTTGGCCCCGTAGAGGTTGGTGCACAGGTACACCAGCGCGTCCGGGTTCAATGCCGCCAKTTCCAGCGATCCGGGCCGCATTTCGGCGTCGGAGACCCGGGCGAAGGACTCRTTGTCGCTCAGGCCGAGGAAGCGGTGGTCAAGGGTCTTGATYCCGTCCCGTTCGTAGGACGCCACGATCCGTTCGTTGACGTCCTCCGTGTACGGSGTGAACAGCCCGAYCCGCTCGGTGCCGAAGGACCGGAAGGCCTCCATGTAGGCCAGRGTGGACGTGGTGGCCGGAATGCCCGTCGCGTCCTGGATGCCCCGGACGAGCTCGCGGTCGTGGCCGGCGCCGAGCCAGGAGCCCGAGGTGCCGTTCCACGCGATGACGTCGACGTCGGCGGTCGCCAGGATCTCGGCGGCGGCCCGCATCACCGAAGCGTCGAACTGCTTGTCGGAGGAATCATCCAGGGCGATCCGCGTGACCTGGATCCGGGCGAAGTGGATGGTCACGTCGGTGCGGTCGCCGAGGATCCGGTAGCTTTGCGGCTCCAGGCAGGTGTTGGAGGACGGCACGATCATGCCGATGCGGGTGGGGCGGGTTGCGGAAGGCATGGGTGCTCCTAGAGTGCAGCGGGGTAGACAGAAGCGGGGAGGGCAGCGGGCGCGGCGGCAGCGGGAGAGGCGGCGGCCTGGTGTTCGCGGAAACCGTTGCGGGCCACGAAGCGGCCCGTGGGGCCGAGATCATGGAAGCCGTCGGCGTCCAGCACTATGCGTCCGGCGGACACGACGACGGCGGGCCAGCCGGTGAGTGTCCGGCCATCGAACGGCGAGAAGTCAGTCCCCATGTGCAGGGCGGCGCCGTCCACGGTGCGTTCCTGGGC
>NZ_JBFTKG010000100.1:0-2266 GCF_056395825.1 Arthrobacter sp. 05T47
CTCCTGTCCTTCGCCGGCGCCGGCGGCGCGGGCGCCGTCGCCGGCCTGGCGGCCGGTTTCCTCGGCCACGACGCCGTAGCGGCAGCAGCACCTCCGCCGGCAGCGGMGGACATCATCSCCTTCCACGGCGACCGCCAGGCAGGCATCGTSACGCCGGCCCAGGACCGCCTTCACATTGCGGCCTTCGACGTCGTCACGGAGGACCGCGCGGAGCTCATCCGGCTGCTGAAGGACTGGACCGCGGCCGCSGCGGCGATGACCGCGGGGCGCGGCACGGGCAGCAGCGGCGCCGTCGACGGCCCCTACGATGCGCCGCCGGAGGACACGGGMGARACGCTGGACCTTGGGGCCGGAAAGCTCACCCTCACCTTTGGGTTTGGCCCGGGCCTGTTYGAGAAGGACGGCAAGGCCCGCTTCGGCCTGGATGGCCGGCGCCCGGACGCCCTGATCGACCTGCCGCACTTCCCSGGCGATGATCTCCARCCGGGGCGCACCGGCGGCGACATAGTGGTCCAGGCCTGCGCCGACGACCCGCAGGTGGCTGTCCATGCGATCCGGAACCTGGCGCGGATCGGGTTCGGGCAGACACGSGTCCGCTGGTCGCAGCTGGGATTCGGCCGGACCTCCTCCACGTCCAGGGCCCAGACCACGCCGCGGAACCTCTTCGGCTTCAAGGACGGCATCAGCAACCTCAAAGCCGAGGACACCGCACTGCTGGACGAGCACGTCTGGGCCGGCCCGGGAACCCGCCCGGGAGAAGCCTGGATGGCCGGCGGCACCTACCTCGTGGCGCGCCGGATCCGGATGCACATCGAAATCTGGGACCGGACCTCACTGCGCGAACAGGAAGGCCTGATYGGCCGGACCAAGGGCTCGGGCGCACCGCTCTCCGGCGGCGAGGAATTCACCACCCCAAACTTCGACATCACCGGCAGCGGCGGCGAACCGCTGATCCCGCTGGACGCCCACGTCCGCCTCGCGCACTCGAGCCGGAACGACGGCGTCAAGATGCTCCGGCGCGGGTACAACTACACTGACGGATCGGACGGCCTGGGACACCTCGACGCCGGCCTGTTCTTCATCGCTTTCGTGACTGACCCCCGGACCCACTACGTACCCATGCAGCTGGCCATGGCGAAGGAAGACACCCTGGCTCTGGAATACCTCAAGCACACCGGTTCGGGCCTGTTCGCGGTTCCCCCGGGAACCGCGRCGGGAGGCTTCATCGGCGAGGGGCTCTTCACGTGACGGCGGCCCTCACCGACGCCGGGCGGCCGCCGGGCGCTGACGGAACAGGTGTACCTCACAGCACGGAACTGCCGGGACCCGGCATCGTCAAGCCCGCCAGCCCGAGCGGAAAACCCGCCCTGAAACTCGTGCTGCTGGGCGTGGGGTGTTCGGCGGCGTGGCTGGCATCGGTGCTGGTTGGCGGGTTCCTGGACCCCGGGGTGGTGGTCCACCGGGTTGCCCTCGCCGCCCACATCCTGGCCCTCGTGCTGTCCTTCGGGGCCATCCTGGTGCTTGACTGGGTCGGCCTGCTGTGGCTGCTGGGCCGCCGCGACGTCCACGACACCCGGCGGCTCGATTCCGCCGCGCAGCCGCTGATCTGGGGCGGGCTGGCGATCCTGCTCATCTCCGGGGCGCTGCTGCACCCGGACCTGTCCAGCCCTCCGACCCAAATCAAACTTGTGAGCATCTTGGTGCTCATTCTCAACGGACTGGTCCTGACCCGGACCATGAAGCAACTGCACCTGCTGCCGCCGGCAACGCTGTTCACCGCAATGGCGGCCGGGCTGCGGGCACGCTTGCTCGCCGCCCTGTGTGTCTCGCAAGCCTGCTGGTGGACCAGTGTGCTGGTGGGACTGCTCAACAGCACGCTGCGGCGCTGGACGGGCGGATGAGGCGCGTGAGTCCCTTGGCTACCGCGAGTGAGGGAAGATCCGGCTGTGGCGGTTCTCSGAYACGGGCGGRTCGAATCTGGGGTCTTCCAGGGTCGCTCCGTCGTCGTGCCAGCCGCGCTTGCTGTAGAAGCTGATGGCTCGATTGTTGCCAGCCGCCACCCAGAGACAGGCACGGTCGTAGCCGAGKTCGATGAACTTCTGCTCGGCAGCCGCAAACAGGACGGAGCCTGCGCCCCGTGCCCACCAGTCCGGATGCACATTGATCGCGTGGAGCTGGCCGGTTCCGGCGTCCGCGTCGCCCGTGGCGGGACCGAGGATGGCGAAGCCCGCAACCACGTTGCCGGTTTGGACGACGAGGTGGATAG
>NZ_JBFTKG010000101.1:0-2207 GCF_056395825.1 Arthrobacter sp. 05T47
AGCTTTGGAGCGCAGCGACATGACTCCACCGGAGATCGCCCTCTTACAAGCCGCAAGAGCACCAGACTCGCAATGACTCCAGTGAATAATGACTTTAGAGGTGGGTGCACGTAGGCAGAATCTCCGCTGGTCGCCGAGTCCCAGCCGTACATTGCTCAAGGTGGTTCTAGACTCTCAGGGTGCGAGAGAACGATTTTTTCGAAGAGGCAGAGGCCGCCGATGTTTGGGCCCGTCAACAGGAGGCGCTAAACACCGATCTCATAGAGCGGGTCCACGCGGGACCACTTCAATCTGCTACTGATGTCGAGATCGCCGTCCCCTTGGCCAGACTCGTCCATGACGAGTATCAAAATCGCGGCACTGAAAATAATCCCAGGATCTCGGTTCATGAGTCCCGTGCCGTGATGGCTGCCCTAAGGGCGGTGTTGAAGCGCTTGGGCCTCGACTTCCGACCCCCGTTCTATGATTTCGACGGGTTCTACAGCTACTGGAAAAACAACAACGGCTCCAATTCTTGGCAGGCACGTCGGCAGATGCTCTCAGAACTGTTCGATCCTCTGCACGAACAGCTCGCTGATCTCGAGGCGGGTACCGTCGCCTCGACTCTCGTCGATCCTGTAACATCGCACCCTCGCACCGGCTGGACCCGGGTAGACGAAGAAATCACGGAACTCCGGCGGCACTTCCAGAACGCAAGAACCGAGCAGGACTACCGCAATGTGGGCAACGATTGCGTGATCATCCTGGAACGCCTTTCGGAAGCCGCATATGTCCCGGAACGGCACTTATTCGACGGCGAAGCAGAGCCACCGGTCGCCAGTACGAAGAACCGCCTGGAACGGGTGATCGAAGTCGATCTTGCTGGATCCGAGAATGCTGCACTCCGGAAACTCGTGCGCGCGGCGATCGAGCAAGCTCAGGGCGTCAAACATGGCGCGACGATAAACCGCCGCTACGCCGGCGTGGCCGCTGACTCTGCCATCCTGCTGGCGAACATACTGCGGCGCATCACCGAAGGATCCTCAACCCCATGACAGAACATGTTGAAGAAGCAGCCGAGGTTGAATGGCTCGATCAGCCGTTTGATCCGAAAACAGCTGATGCCTGGGATCGCGCCAACTGCGGCCGTCACGGCGTTCTGAAGCACATACTGGTCCATGAGGCTGGCCATGCCGTCGCTGCCGCACGTCTCAACATCGAGTTCCTCGGTGTGTCTGTCATGTCGCCAAGGGGCAGGACGGAGATGGGCGATGGGTTTCTGGGCGGTGGCCTAGAGCTGACGCGCTTCGAGAATGGCTGGGCGGTCGACCGTATCGATGACGCGTATGAAATGTGCTTGATGGGAGTTGTGGCTGAGCGGAAAATGCTGCAGCACCAACTCAAGGTTGGCTTTCTGCAGGACCTGGATCGGTTCAAGAGGGCAGGCAATTACCTGGATGGGCTGCCCGAGGCAGATTTTCAACCGCTACACCTACGGGTAATGTTGAAAATCGATGAGAACTGGTCGCAGATCGAGCGAGACATCAGGGCCCTGATAGGAGCTTTCGCAGCGCAGTTCACTGCGTCGGGCGCGCAGGTGATGAGTGGTTTGACGGAACCTCTACTGCTGACCTCGGCCGAAGTGCACTCGATTCTTGATATTGAAAAGCCTTCGTCATGACGGCTCCGACTGCTCGAACGAGCAATGTGCAAGCCAACATCTATATCGACGTTCGCAGACCTGTGAAGAGGTCGTCATCAATCAATCGCTGCGCTCGATTGTGAATGAAAAGATCGATTCCATGACCGCCGATCCCCCTATGGCGAGCCCGTCCGAGCCCAAGCCCATGGGGCTCGATACCGGTACTCTGCCCCTCGGTGAACGCTCCCTGCGACTCATCCTGGATCACGTCCTGGCGGTCGGCGACGAGGCCGAGACGACCTATCTGGAGGTCAAGAGCAGCCTGGACCTCAGCAGCAAGACAAGCGTGGCGAAGGTCGCGAAGTTCCTCCTCGGAGCAGCGAACCGTCGGCCGCAGGAGGCTGCACGCCACTTCCGCGGCCACGCGGTGATGGTCGTCGGCGCGCAGAAGGACGCCGCCCCGGGTGTCCCCCGCGGCGTCGAGGCCCACGAGCTGGAAGACCGGCTCCGGCCGTACCTCGGGCCGCAGTTTCCAGCGTTCGAGTTCGGCAGGATCGGCGTCGACGACGCCAGCGAGGTGCTGTTC
>NZ_JBFTKG010000102.1:0-2183 GCF_056395825.1 Arthrobacter sp. 05T47
CCCCCGGACTCCCTGCCTGCCCGGGCGGCCAAGCTGTTCGAGGGCCTGCCAGTACTCGGCCTGTCCGCCCGGGGAAAGACGCCGTACGAGGTTGCCCGGACGGTGGCCGACCGACTCGGCCGCTCTGCGGGCTTCAACGACCCGGGGGATCTGGCTGAATTTTTGGCTAAAGTACCCCAAGCAACACCGCAGATCATAGTCATCGATGCTATTGACGAAGCCTTCGAATCCGGCAGCCTGATGGCCGCGGTGATCCTGCCCCTGTCCGGACGCTGTCATCTGAAGGTGCTTATCGCCAGCCGCCGGCACCTAATCCCCCCGCCTGAAGTCAGGGCCCTGCTGGTCGACTTGGACGCCTCCGACTACCGGGACCCGCAAGCCCTGACCGAATATACCCGCCAGTTACTGCTCGCCGCCCACGAGCCCGAGGTGTTCACTCCCTACCGGGACGCTTCGGAAGAGGTCACCGCAGCGGTTGCGCATGCTATCGCCGTCCGCGCTACCGCGGCGGAATCCTCCAGTGGGCAGGCGGAATCGTTCCTGCTCGCCCGGCTGCTTGCCCATTCCGTCCGCGGCCGGGACCAGGCTGCCCACCCGACCGCTCCCGGCTGGGCGGACCGCCTGCCAGCCGATGTAGGCCAAGCTTTCGACGAGGACCTGGCCCGCCTGGGATGGCGGGAACGCACCGCCCGTACGCTGCTCGCCGCGCTGGCTTGGGCCAAAGGCCCCGGCATGCCCTGGGAAAACATCTGGGTCCCCGTTGCCCAGTCGCTTGGCACGGACGTCGGCCCCGAGACGGCAAAACCTGAGGATTCCGACGTGCGGTGGCTGCTGGACAATGCCGGCGGCTACATCGTCGAAGACCTCGGTCCCGGCCAGCGGTCCGCCTTCCGGCCCTTCCACGATCTGCTCGCCGCCCATCTGCGCGCCGAACCCGGCCGGGACACACTGGTGGCCGACGCCGCCACGGCCGAGGCCTGGCAGGCACACAGGCAGCAAGTCGAAGCCGCCATCACCCGGGCCCTCCTGGGCACCATCCCCGCTAGCTCCGACGGACACCGGAATTGGGAACTTGCACACCCCTATCTCCGCACCTACCTGGCACGGCACGCCCACGCCGCGGGACCTGGCACATTCGCCCGGCTGGCGGCCGATCCGGACTACCTGGCCGTCGCTGAACCTGCCACCCTCACTCCCCTGCTCACTACCCTCGACCCCGCGCTGCGTCCGACCGCCCGGGCCTACAGGAGGGCCCGCCCACTGCTCCACAACAATGCCAACGATAATGCCGCCTACCTCCAGGAAGCCCTCATCGCTAAGACCGGCCTTCCACCCTTTAGACAGGGCATCAGCCCCACGTACCGGACCATGATGGCCCATATGAGCCAGGACGACAGCCTGCTCACGCTCACCGGCCACACCCACTCCGTGGACTCGGTTGCGTTCGGTAAAGCGCCAGACGGCCGCCTACTCTTGGCCTCCGGGAGCTACGACCACACTGTGCAGGTCTGGGACCCAGTCACCGGCACCCCGGTCGGCGGTCCCCTTAGAGGCCACACCGGCCCGGTAGGCTCGGTGATGTTCGGAACAGGACCGGACGGCCACCTGCTTTTGGCCTCTGGGAGCGACGACGAGACGGTCAGGCTTTGGGACCCGCTCACCGGCACCCCGGTCGGAGTCGCACTCGAAGGCCACACAAGCCAGGTGGAATCGGTGGCGTTTGGCACCGCGCCAGACGGCAGGTTCCTTCTGGCCTCCACAGACGCTGTCAACGAGGTTTGGCTGTGGGACCCCTCCACCTGCTCCCCGGCCGATGGGCCCCTCACCTTCGATGACTCATGGAATTGGGCAGCACTCGGGACGGGTCCGCATGACCGTMTGSTCCTTATTTTCGGCGCCTATGACGACACGGTGTGGCTGTGGGACCCCGTTACTGGGGAGCAGGTAGGTGATCCCCTCACCGACTTTGACCACGACGTTGTATCGGTGGCGTTCGGTACCGCGCAGGACGGCCGCTTGCTCCTAGCGTCCGCCGGCGGCAACGCACGTACGGTTCAAGTCTGGGATCCGTCTACCCGATCCGCTGTAGCCGCGCCTCTCACTGGCCACACAGGTCACGTAAGATCCGTTGTGTTCGGCGTCGGACCGGATGGCCGCCTGGTCTTGGCCTCAGCCAGCTGGGA
>NZ_JBFTKG010000103.1:0-2181 GCF_056395825.1 Arthrobacter sp. 05T47
GTCGGCTCATGACTGCCCGTAGGGCCGCTAGACGGCAGTTGCTTACCGGCAGGGACATCCTGCCGCTTGACCTGATGCCGTTGACCGGGGCTACCGATTTGTTTGCTGCCTTTACGGTTCTGAAACCGGACGGGTCGCTGGGTATGGATCCTAGAGCCGTCAGGGATGGGAGACAGGCGGAAGCGGTACGGAAGGCCGGGTTTGATGCTTGGTTCGCCCAGCGAGGGATCAGTACGACGTACTTGGACCACGACGCACGCTATGAGGAAGTCCTGACAGCGAGCCGGGCGCACTGGGGCCTAAACCACCAAGGCCAGCCGACATCCGGACCCAGCAATAACTGAATAGCAACACCATTCGCAGCCCGCTCATGGCGGGCTTTTTTGTACCCAAATTCAGACCAAACGACAGGAAATATCACCAATGGTCAACGCCACAATCTCTGTAKGGGCGGACTACATGATCCCCCCATTCATCAAGCTATGGGACGGCAGCCTTCCTCAGCGGCTCCAGGATGCTGACCTCAGCACGAAGATTGACGGGCGGATCACGCCTGTAGTCAACTCGGCTGTCCCGCCGGCTGTGTCCTCCTATATCGCCAGTGACCCGTCTGTGGTCACCAGCGCCGCGACAATGGCGGCAAGCAACGCCGGGCTCATCCCGAAGTGGAAGGCCAGCACCGCATACACGGCAGGGCAGCAGGTTGTGGCGCCTAGCGGTGACGTCGTGTCCGCCAAAGTGAACTTCACTTCAACCGCGTCCTACTCGGCAACGAACTGGAACCCCTCGACCAATGACGGGCGTATCGGCGTCCTCGAAACCGATAAGTGGCAGAAGCCGATTGATTCCGTCACTACCGACCTGAACAGCTACGTGACAACGGGTTTCTTCCCGGTCACCAAGGCCGGCGTGCTCAACCGCCCGCTTGCGGCAGCAGGCGGGCTGACGGTAACCAACGTCAACGGCGTCACCCTGCAAAAGTGGACCACGAACGAAACCGAACCCCGAGAGTTCTACCGGAACCTCACTAGTGGCACGTGGTCCGCGTGGAGTAATGCCAACTGGCGCGGCGGCAGCCTGGGGAGCACCGATGACCTTAACAACATCGTGGCGCAGGGCTCCTACAACATCCCCAACAGTGGGACGCTGAACAAGCCCTTCATTGGCACCGGCAAGGTGGATGTGTGGACCATTGGCGCAGTCACCACGCAGGTGGCACTCAGCCTGGAAGCCAAACAGCGCCAGATGATCCGGCAGAAGGTCAGCGGCGTGTGGTCCGAGTGGACTGTCCTCAATGACTCGGTATCCGCTCCGACCCGCTCTGCCATCGGCACGTGGAGCCCGACGCTGACCGCTGTGAACGCCTACGAATACATCACGGAGTTCAACAAGGACCGCACGGTGGGCTTCAACGGCAACCACGGCGGCGGCAACCTGATGGAGACCCGCGACAACGGCTCGACGTGGACTGACCTGAAGGTCTTCGCCAAGCCGTTCCTGTGGGTGCGTCAGCTGGATAACGGCGAACTGCTCGCCTGCACCGCGATTGACCCTGATCCCCGCGAGCTGTGGCTCTCCGCCGGGTACGGGACCGGCACGGTGACGTGGACCAAGGTGCTCACCGGGCACGCCCCCTACGTGACGTTCACCGAGTCCTGGAGCGTTGACACCTACAAGAACATGATCTTCGCCGCCGAGTACGGACCCAAGCTCCCGACGTGGAACAGCGCAACGGTGACGGAGAATGCCCGCTACGTCTACATGAGCCTCGACTACGGCAAGACATGGTCCACGGTCTTTGACCTGAACGACTACCTGCTGAACACGCAGGGCAAGGGGAACGTCACCGGCAACCACGTCCACGGCGTGTGCTGGGACCCGTACTGGGACCGCATCTGGGTCACGTTCGGCGATGACACCAACGGCATCCTGTACTCGGATAACCTCGGTGCGACGTGGCAGACCGCGTTCTACGGCACGGCGACGAACTCGCCGTATCAGGTGGTGGGCATCATCGCCATGCCCAAAGCGGTCCTGTTCGGCACTGACGTAGCCCCTAACGGTGTGCAGCGGATCAGCCGGACACAGGGCAAGCACCTCGGCGCCTACACCATCGAACAGGCGTACACGATCCCTGGAGATGACGGCACGACGCGGACCAACCTGTGCCACGCCATGCGC
>NZ_JBFTKG010000104.1:0-2161 GCF_056395825.1 Arthrobacter sp. 05T47
GCCCTGGCCCATCCGGGAGGTAGAGCCAAGCACGGAGCTTGATGCCCCCCTCGGCGGTGAATTCAACATCCAGTCGTTCTGCCATGAGTCTCTCTTTTCTCTCCGGCGCTTGTGGCCGGGTAAGCGCGAAAACCGCGGGAGCCACGCCGCGCGCCGCGGGGAATCTTGTGATTAATCAGTTGCGTGGCGGTTGAAGGACCTGCGCCCTGGCTTCCAGCGGGAAGCCCGACCCTTTGCCGGTGCAGGATGTGAAATAAGCGTACATTGTTAGGCTATGTCACGCAACGGTTTTTTGGCGTATGCTCCTTTCACGGCCCCAGGCCAGCCCCCCATTCCAGATTTCTTCACCGATGCACGACGAAAGGCAAAACGATGGCAGGCAGTTTCATCTACGACGGGATCCGTACCCCCTTCGGAAAATTCGGGAAGTCATTGGCGGGCATCCGCCCCGATGATTTGGCCTCCCATGTGATCCGCGAGGTGGTGGACAGGCAACCGGGGCTGGAAACACACAGGATTGATGAGGTGATTCTGGGCAACGCGAACGGCGCGGGAGAAGATAACCGCAATGTGGCGCGAATGTCTGCGCTGCTCGCCGGGCTTCCCACGTCGGTGCCTGGCGTCACGGTCAATCGGCTGTGCGGTTCCGGCCTCGAGGCTGCCATCCAGGCGAGCCGGGCCGTGGAAACCGGCGATGCCGACCTGATTGTTGCGGGCGGCGTCGAATCGATGAGCAGGGCGCCCTGGATCCTGGCAAAACCCGAACGGGCGTATCCCGCCGGCCCTGAAACTCTCCACAGTTCAACGCTGGGCTGGCGCATGGTTAACCCCAGGATGAACCAGGCCTGGACCATCTCCAATGGCGAAACGGCAGAAAACCTCGCCGACAAGTTCGACATCTCAAGGACAGAACAAGACCAGTTTGCCGTTCGCAGCCACCGGCTGGCCGCGAAGGCCTGGTCCGAGGGCATCTACGACGACGAAGTGGTGCCCCATCCGGATTCACAGCTCCTCACCGACGAGGGTGTCCGGCCCACCACCTCGGGGGAGGCCTTAGCCGGTCTGGCTCCGGCATTCCGTGACCGCGGTTCAGTCACTGCAGGCAATTCATCTCCGCTCAATGACGGGGCAGCAGCCATGCTCATCGGCCGGGAGGGCGCCCTGGAAACGGAACCCCTGGCACGCATCGTTTCCCGCGGGGTGGCCGGCAACGACCCAAACATTTTCGGCATCGCGCCCGTGGAGGCCGCCAACCAGGCACTTGCCCGGGCAGGCAAGACCTGGGCGGACGTCGACGTCGTGGAGCTCAACGAAGCGTTTGCGGCCCAAAGCCTGGCGTGCCTGCGGCTGTGGCCCGATCTGGATCCGGAGAAGGTGAATATCCACGGGGGCGCGCTGGCCCTGGGACACCCGCTGGGCGCGTCCGGCTCCCGCATCCTGATCCATCTGGCGCGGGAGCTGAAACGCCGCGGGGGAGGCGTTGGAGTTGCCGCAATTTGCATCGGAGTGGGACAAGGCCTCGCCGTTGTCCTGGAACGCTAAGTCGAAGTCCCTGCCCCGCCGGCAGCACCATCTTGAGACGCGTTCGCGAATTCTGAATCAGCCCTCTTGAATGAAATAAGTAAAATAGGTACGCTTACTTCAGCTGATTCCCACAAAAGCTCAAACACTTCCACCACCGCAGGCCGCGCCGATGCAGCCCCAGGTCGCGTTCCCGCCTGGGAACGCCCCCCAAACACTCACAGGGAAAAATACAGGCCCTCAATGATCATCAATAGCGCGGATCTCGACGCCGCAGGCTCCTACAAACTCCTCATCGGGAGCATCATTCCCCGGGCCATCGCTTGGGTGAGCACCATCTCCGAAGAGGGCGTGGCCAATCTTGCGCCCATCTCCTTCTTCACGGCGGTGGGACGAAAGCCGCCCATGGTGTCCATCTCGCTGCAGCCACGCTCAGACGGCAGAACACTCAAGGACACGTTCGTCAACATTCGCGAAACGGGCAACTTTGTGGTCAACGTGGCCACACTTCCGCAGGCTCACGCCCTGCACTCCTCCGCCTTCGAATTCCCCTCGGGAATCGACGAGTTTGAGGCGGTGGGGCTCGAAAAAGAGGCTTCGCAGGCCGTGACAGCACCCAGGATCAAAGACGCCCCTATCG
>NZ_JBFTKG010000105.1:0-2143 GCF_056395825.1 Arthrobacter sp. 05T47
GGACGTGACCGCGAAGGGGATCAACGTGATCTCCGGCGGCACCGATGTGCACCTGGTCCTGGTGGACCTGCGCGAGTGCGAGCTCAATGGGCAGGAAGCCGAGGACCGCCTCGCGGAGATCGACATCACGGTCAACCGCAACGCCGYCCCCTTCGATCCGCGCCCGCCGATGGTCACCTCGGGGCTGCGGATCGGCACCCCCGCGCTGGCCACCCGCGGCTTCGGCGAGGCAGCCTTCGCCGAGGTCGCGGACATCATCGCCGAGGCGCTGACCGCCGACGCCGGCGCGGACCTGTCCGGCCTGCGCGCACGGGTGGAGGCCCTCGCCGCCGCCCACCCGCTCTACCCCTCGGTCAGCAACCTCTCCTGACCGTTTCCGGAGCCAGCCCGTCCGCGGGCTGGCCCCGGGACCGGCGGACCGGACTTTTCACGCGTGCTGCTCCTTCGTCGCTTTGACGCACGCTTTCGAAAAGCCCGGCTCCGCCGGCCCCTCGTGGACAGCTCACCCACCGCTCCGTTACCACATTTACCCAGTTAGGAACCCGGCCATGGCTGTTGGTGTCTTCGACCTCTTTTCCATCGGAATAGGGCCGTCCAGCTCGCACACCGTGGGCCCCATGCGGGCCGCCGCCGTGTTTGCCGAAGAACTCAAATCCCAAGGCAAGCTGGCAGACGCGGCGTCGCTGCGTGTGGACCTCTATGGCTCCCTTGCCGCCACGGGCCACGGCCACGGCACCATGACGGCCATCTTGCTCGGGCTCGAGGGCTTCCACCCTGAGCTGATCCTGCCCGAGGAAGTGGAGGAGCGGCTGGCCACGATCGCCGGGACCGGCATCCTGCAGCTGGCCGGTGCTGTGTCCCTGCCCTACGGTGTGAAGGACATCATCCTGCGCCCGCTCACCATCCTGCCCCGGCACACCAACGGCATGACGTTCACGGTCTCCGACGCCGCGGGCGCGGTTCTCCATACCGCCACGTTTTTCTCGGTCGGCGGCGGCTTCATTGTCCGCGAAGGCGAGGAAGACGCGGCCCAGCAGGAGCTCGAGGAGTCCAAAAAGGAACTCCCCCTGCCCTTCCGCACCGCCGCGGAACTGCTGGGACGCTGCCGGAAAACGTCCCTGGGCATCAGCGAAGTGATGCGGATCAACGAAGAGGACAGCCGGACGGCAGAGGAAATCCGGGAGGGCCTGCTGCACATCTATTCGGTGATGGAGGGCTGCGTCGAGGTCAGCCTCAAGCGCGAGGGGCTGCTGCCCGGCGGGCTGAAGGTCCGCCGCCGCGCCCCCGACTGGCACGAGCGGCTGCTGAAGGAAACCCGGGACCATGATCCTGACTTCCGGGACCCGAAGTACTGGCAGGAATGGGTGAACCTGATCGCCCTGGCCGTCAACGAGGAAAACGCCTCCGGCGGCCGCGTGGTCACCGCGCCCACGAACGGCGCGGCGGGCATCATCCCGGCGGTGCTCTACTACGCGCTGCACTTTGCCCCCGGCATGGACAAGGCAACCCAGGCCGACCGCGACGACGTCGTGGTCAAGTTCCTGCTGACCGCCGGCGCCATCGGGGTGCTGTACAAGGAGCAGGCCTCGATCTCCGGCGCGGAGGTCGGCTGCCAGGGCGAGGTGGGTTCGGCGTCCTCGATGGCGGCCGCCGGACTGGCCGAAGTCATGGGCGGCACGCCGGCGCAGGTGGAGAACGCCGCGGAAATCGCGATGGAGCACAACCTGGGCCTGACCTGCGATCCGATCGGCGGGCTCGTCCAGGTCCCCTGCATCGAACGGAACGCGATCGCGGCCGCGAAGGCCATCAACGCCGCCAAGATGGCCCTCTGGGGCGACGGCTCGCACCGGGTCTCCCTGGACGAGGTCATCGTCACCATGCGGGAAACCGGCCGCGACATGAGCTCCAAATACAAGGAAACCGCGATGGGCGGCCTCGCCGTCAACGTCGTCGAATGCTGAAGGAAAGAGAACTATGACACTGGCACCAGAAGGCCGGAAGATGCTGCGCATTGAGCAGCGAAACGCGGCCACACCGGTGGAACGTAAGCCGGAATGGATCAAGGCCAAGGTCCAGATGGGCCCCGAGTTCGTCCAGCTCAAGAACCTCGTCAAGAAGGAAGGCCTCCACACCGTGTGTGAGG
>NZ_JBFTKG010000106.1:0-2140 GCF_056395825.1 Arthrobacter sp. 05T47
GTTGGATAGAAACCGCTGCGGGCCGTTGCGACCTCGTGCGGGGACAGGGAAGAACCAGGCACTTCCCTGTCTCCGCGGGGAGTAGCGGCCTTGGACTCGTCGGCGTCGCWACTGCGCTGCCGCCGGGGACCTGAGACATCGAGGCGACAGCCAGCCTCGGTTCTTCCCGGGCAAACAGAAGGGACCAAGCACATGTTCGAGACCGGAAGCTACCCGGCAACTCTCAAGAKCGACAGCCGGACCGCGCTAGAGGGCGAGCTCGACCGCATTGTCAACGAGGCCGTTCAGCATGCTGTCGCCAGGCCGGGACACGGGATTCTCGTGACGCGCCATGCGTTCGGGACCTTCACCGTCGAGCTGAGCAATGAGGTGCCTCAAGGCACCATCGCCGAGCTCGATATGACCAGCCGGCTGAGGAACGACATCGTCACGAGCGGACAAACCTGAAGCCGCGGCAGCCTTTCGCGACAGTCCAGCAGCAAAAGGGAGAAAAATGATCACCCAGCAACCTCAAAGCAATGACGAGAGCTTGAAGTATGCCGTTCTCGTCGACCGTCGCCCCTCTCTTACCCGAGACCTCCCGTATGGGCCTGCCGATCTTCAGTGGGTAACCAATACGTCAACCC
Source organism: Arthrobacter sp. 05T47 (assembly GCF_056395825.1). NCBI lineage: Bacteria > Bacillati > Actinomycetota > Actinomycetes > Micrococcales > Micrococcaceae > Arthrobacter > Arthrobacter sp. 05T47. The sequence continues at coordinate 627 of NZ_JBFTKG010000106.1, forward strand.
TGCTCTACGGCTCACGTGACGCGATCTTGATCGATACCTTCACGACGACGGCGCAAAACGAAAGGCTGGTCGAGTGGGTTGCCTCTTTCGACCGCAACTTGGTTCGAATTTACTCCACCCATGGGCATGGGGACCACTTCTTCGGCATCGGCCAGCTGCTCCACCGGTTCAAGGAAGCCACTGCCGTCGCAACCTCCGGAACCGTCCGGCAGGCTAAGAAGCACGCCTCGCCCGAGATGCTGACGGCGTTCTGGGGCATGCTGTTCCCCGGTGAGATCCCGTCTCCGCTGCAAGTGCCCACTGTCATCGATTCGCCGGTCCTGGAACTTCATGGCCATGAACTCCAAATCATTCCAACGGGCTTCACGGACACCGAAGACACCACTGCCGTCTGGGTACCTAGTTTGAGTTTGCTCGTCGCCGGCGATGTTGTTTACAATCACACGCACCCGTACCTCGCGGAGACCACCCCCTTATCGCGGGACAATTGGCGATCTGCCCTTGAGCAACTGTCCAGACTCGACGCCAGGGCTGTGGTGGCAGGGCATAAACACAGCGACTACCCGGATGATCCGACCGATATCGCAGAAACATTGTCCTACCTTGAAGATTTCGACGTGTTGCGCGAAGCCACCACAACCTGCGCGGAGCTATATGCCGCCCTCCTCGACAAGCATCCAAACCGCGCTAATCCTGGGTCCGCGTGGGCGGCAGCAAAGGCCGCTCACGCCGCCTAACGCGTCACCTGGCTGTCTCTAACTGACGCCCGGAATCTGAACCATGAAGCAACGGGCAGTCAAAGCTGAAAAATCCTGCGTCCTGCTCGTCACCCGCAATCATTACGCCAAATTCACCCGTCGCCCTATCTCCGACTGTGCCGTACGGGCAGACGCATGAACTAGACCTAGCGCTGGTTGCCTGGACAACAACCGGCAATTAGCACCCTGAGAAGAAGACAGACAAAAATTCTTATGAGCCCTCCTGAGAAGAATCAGTTCAAGGACTGTTCCGGTCCCGAGCAGCCACTGACAGCCGAGGGTGGGAATAGTGGTTAATGCCAGGAAGCCGGTGTTTACTGTCCCTAGTGGGAAACCAGTGAACGTGATTGCCACAATGGCGGATTTCCGCTTTTCAGGTGCGAACTCGGCCACGAGCGTGATGACCAGGGGCATAACCGCTCCCAGGAAGAGGCACGCCACCACCCGGAAGATTCCTAACCCGGCGATTTCATGAGGTTGGCCGTCTCGTGTTAAACGACGAAAGGTGCTTCTGAGGCTGGGAAAATAGTGTTGTTGACGCACTAACCACCCTGGCAGAAAGAAGCACCTTTCTGATGTCCAAGAATACCGGAGTTTTTCACTCTGTTCCCGTTGCGCTCACCGGCCAGTCGCTGGTCTCCCACGCAGGCCTGAACGTGCTGACGTCTTTCGTTGATGCACTCGGATTCCGGGGCTTGTGCGAGGACCGGCTGGGCCAGTTCGTCCCTTCCGGGGCAAGGCACCGGCCCGGCAGGC
>NZ_JBFTKG010000107.1:0-2078 GCF_056395825.1 Arthrobacter sp. 05T47
CCACCAAGCCTKCTCATCAATGKAGGCAATCCGTATGCGTATTTCAGCCGCACGTGGACGTCAATTTCCGGTAGGCGACGTCCTTCAGGCAATGGCTGACTACAACGCTTCAGTAGAGGGAGCTCCACCGCCATTGCCCTTCATCTACGAAGTTATCGAGCGCGAGCTGTTGAAGAAATGGAAAATTCACAAGACTCACGTGGGAATTGGCGAAATTTGAAGAGGTGCGTTTGTTATCTGAATCATGACGGCACAACCCGACTGAGAGCTGCCGTTTCGCTCAGAAGGGGCAGGTTGCCGGAATGACGCCAAATGCCCGCATCTTGGAGTGGGGTCAGCGTCAACTCTTGGCGCAGCTACGACTGCCAAGGCTATCAAGTCGCCATAAGCAGCGCCTCAGCGCCGCTTCCCATCGACAAATTCCCTAAGTAGCCCCGGCGGGTCGCGGCCAAGCGCCTCTGCGACCTGGCAGAACTCGATCACGTCGATCCGACGCTCCCCTCGCTCGACCTTCGACACGAAGCTTTGAGGACGCCCCAGGCGGGCGGCTAGCTCGACCTGCGTGAGGTTGGCGGCCTTACGTGCCGCGACGAGGAATTGAATGAACTCCTGATGCCGCTGCGTGAAGACGGATGACGGCAATGAGCGCCCCTGAGAGGTGAGGCGCTTCCGTTAAATCCGATCTTGGGATATCCCAGAACGGGTTATTTTGAGGCGTACAAGCTTCCGCACTTGCCCGCTAAGGCCAACACGCACCCCAACTATCAAGGCAAGAGAAGCAACCGCCAGCACACCGAACGCGCAAAACCGAGCATCTTATATGATGAAGAACATAGTTCTCATCGAGATCGGTAAAAATGATTTAGCCAGAGGAAATCTATGTCTCGAAATGCTGTCAGATTGACGCTATCCGCCATCGCCGTTTTCTACGTCGTCGTAGGCGGACTTTGGGCGACAAACTACTTTCCACTCAAAGATCACTACAAGCAGCATGATATCAGGAGGAGCATCGTGCTGTCGTCCAAGGACCTCAACTGGAGCGAGGACCCAGAATACAAGAAGGCGGACGAGTCCGTGACCGCCTACGCCCTGACCCACCCAAGCCTGGACGTGATCGAAAGCCGGATTGTCCTCTACGAGACAATTTTGCTGTGGGGCACGGTCGCCCTGGCGGTTGGTGGCGCTGTCTTGCTGCTGACGCGGGGCAAGCCCAAGGCAAGAAGTCGATTGCTTCTGGGGACGCCGCCTAGCCTTTCAGCAAGAAACCATAACACGAACAATTATCTAGCTGGCGCTTAGCCCTCGCGGCGAGATCCGCCAACCACATCCCGAGCCCTCGCGACCACCGTCGCGGGGGCTTTTTCTTTGCCCAGAAAGGAGAGCGCCATGCTTTCGCTCACCGATCGCGACGCGGTGACCGCCGCCCTGACCGACCCCACCCTAGATCCAACCTTGCGCGCGCTTATTGGCCTTCGCGTCTGGCAGGTCGATACAGACCGCCAACAGCCCCTCGGCGACATTCTCCAGATCGTCGTTGTCCAACCCGGCGACACGTCCGAGGCCATACACGAAGCCGTCGGCTATCCGATAACGTGGGACCAGGCTGAACAGCCAGGGTTCGAGTGGATCAACGACCACGGCTCATGGTTTGAGATCGCCTACATCCTGACCGACGAGTTCGGCATGTTGGTGTTCGTGGCGGATGATCCAGGCACGAACTTCTGCCTGCGCTTCAATTGCCTCGCCTACTGCGACCGCCCCACCAAGGATCGGGACGCATGACCAACAAGATCCTTGCCTTGCTCGTCCTGGGCGCGGCCTTGGCGGTCCTCAAGGCAGCGGCGATCGTGCTGGTGATGGCGCTGCTGCTGTCGCTGCTTTTCGCCTTCATTGAGCGGCCTGGCGACACGTTGGCGCTCCTCGCCTGCCTGGGCCTGCTCGGGCTGGTCGGAGCACACCCCTTGGTCGTCATCATCACCATCGGCGTTGTCGGGRTCGCGTCGGCGGCGGCGAGCCTAATACCGAGGGCACACTCCCACGCCCCTCCTGAGCGACGGCCGCAAACAACACCCCAACTC
>NZ_JBFTKG010000108.1:0-2031 GCF_056395825.1 Arthrobacter sp. 05T47
GGACTGCAGGCCAAACTCCAACGATGCATCAAAAAGAAGCCGGGACTTGGCGTTGCTAGTGGCCTTGCGACGCTCCGTGGCACTGGCGCCGGGCTTCCAGAAAGCGCGGAACTGCTCCCGGTCAACGTAGTCCGGCGCAATCAGCTGGTATTTCGCCACAGGGGTCTCTGCATTGGATATTGCGGCATTGACCAAGTCGTCCAGGGTGGTCTCCCCGTCCAAAGCGTTGCGAAGTGCCGAGCGCAGAGACAAAGTGTGGGACCGTGCCTGAACAAAACCAGCTCGGTGTGCCGCGTCTTGGACACTGTCTGTGAAGACCAGGGCCTTCTTCTCATTGGAATTGAGGCCCTGCGATCCGAACAGGTTTGAGATCGTGACGGAAAGCATGGTGGCTATGGCGCTTCCCAGAAAACGTATGCCGTCCACGGTTTGGCAGGCCGGGCAGGTGTCCCGTTTGGAGTCGTCATCTGCCTCAAGCCCGGTGAGCATAAGCACCGGGAGGATGCGACCTTCCAGCAGATCGATGTCCTCTCCGTTGGGGGCATCAGCCAGGACCTGCCGGTTCTTGGAGTCGAACCATCGCAGGCCTTCGACCTTGGCTTCATCGAAACCTTTGAAGAGGACCTTGTCGGCCTCGCCCGGTGCGTAGAGCAGGGCCCTGAAACGCCCGCTGCCCGTCATCTTACCGACGCGGATTTTCGTGTCATCCAGGTCCAGGTCATTGCCGGTGGGGCCTAGCATGACGCCCCAGCCGGAGCGTCCGCAGTGCCGGCAATAGACGGCTGGCTGGTACAGCTCGCCGTCCTGTTGGACGCCGTCGTCGGACCACCGGAAACTGCTGGTGGCGTCGACGGCCTTGTCGATCCGGGAGAGCTCCCGGATCCACATGTGGACCTCAACGGATAGCGCCGAGCGGCCATGGTCTGCGCGAATTTGGCTCAGGAAGGAGATGAAGTGGCTGAGGAACTCCATCCGTTCCTCCAGGCGGGCGGCCTGCTCACGCGGACCACCGCTGGTGCTGCAGCCACCGAAGACCTTCTCCGCAAGCTCCCGCAGCGAGACGGCGTCAGTGGCGTGCTGCAGGACGGCCACGGTGAGGGGCTGTGACCGTACGGCGTCGAGTAGGTCATCGGGTTGGTTGCCGAACAGCGCGTCCCCAATGGCACGTACGACGGCGGCGTTCGGTTCACCGTCTGCTGCTGCCCGTAGCGCCTCGACTTTGTCGTTCAGTTCGTGCAGCTGGTCCGCGATTTCGTTGATGGACCTGGGCTCATGGGTGGCTGAACCCAATGCGGTCCATTCATCGGAGCTGAGCCGCGCTTCTGTGATCACGCTGTCTTGCGGGAAGGGTTCGCCAAAGACTGTCTCCGCGAACCGAAGCATTGCCTCAGGATCGCCCTTTCCGCCTAGCGTCGCTGAGGTGGCCACCGGTGTGGCACGGCCCAGTGGGCGCTGTCGGTCCTGTTCGCTGAGACCAAGAGGCGAATCAGTGAGATCTGCTGGCCAGTAGCTTTTGAGTGTCAGGCCCAGCCGGCGGAGCAGCATTGCCACGTCCGTGCCCTGGGCGCCGTCGTAGGTGTGGAATTCATCGAGCACCACGTACTGCAACGATGTCGCCGACTGCTCCCAGATGCTGGCATCTTGGTGGCGGAGCAGGAGCATATCCAGCATCTTGTAGTTGGTCAGCAGGATGTCCGGGGCTCCACTGCGGAAGATGTCGCGTTGGTTGATCAGGCCGGCCGCCGAGACCTTGGTCCGCGGCTCGTCATTCTGCCCGGTGTAGATACCTGCCGTGATCCCACTGAGTTCAGGGTGGCTGGAGAGCATCTCGGCCAAGCGCTTCGCCTGGTCGTTGGCCAGTGCGTTCATCGGGTACAGGATCAAGGCTTTCATGCCCCTCACACCGACCCTCTTGGCCCGAAGAACATGATCGATGATCGGGATCAGGAAGGACTCTGTCTTACCAGAACCGGTGCCGGTAGTGACCATCGTCGGCAGCGGACGTCGACCAATGGCCGATCTAGTCGAGAC
>NZ_JBFTKG010000109.1:0-1942 GCF_056395825.1 Arthrobacter sp. 05T47
GTCCTGCCGTAGCGGACTCGCGTTGCGTGAAGATCCCGCAGGCGGCGCTGGGAAGGAACTGGCACAGGGTGCCGGAGCAGTGCCAGCCTCAAGCGCAGCAACAATTGCAGTCGCAGCCGGCTCCCAACGCGCATACAGTTCGGGAAAGGCAGACACCTGGACGGCTTGGGCAGCCAGACCCTTGTCCATGGCCTGCCAACCGGGGATGTCCAGCAGCCCCCGAGGACTGCCGCGGTTCGGCCCCGACGGGCCGCCGTAGAAGGCACGCGCGTTATAGGAGGGGTTCATCAGCTGCTCAACTGTCCCCCAGCCCGCCGCCGGACGCTGTTGGGCTGACCCGATCGAATCGTGGTCACGTCCGACTCCGTCATTAGAAAAGTGCAAGGAAGCCGGCACGCTGGGGTTTGCGAGCATGCGCAGACTTGACTCCTGCAGCGCCATCATAATGGCAATGATCTGCCCGGAGCGCGATATTCCAAGCTGCTTGCCGACCGCGATGTACGTCCGTGCAATGCTCTCCTGCCGAGGCGTCAGCTCGTAGAGCAATCGCCCAGCATTCCGAACTTCCAAGCCAGCACCAGTCACGTTAGGCGCAGTGGTCACCTCGGTGCCCTCTGGTGTACAAGCAACTGCGGATTGACGCGCCATACCAGTTATCGCAGCCACGCCTCCGGCAAATGCCACAGCGCCAACAAACAAAGCGAGGGAAGCGGCCGCCGATACGACCTTCAGCAATGTTCGGCGCCGGATTAGGCCTGGGACGGCCCCCACTGCAGCCACTAGTAGACGATTCTCTCTGCGGTCGCGTAGAAGGCAACCATGGCGCAGCGCCCAAATGGAGCGGTGGCGGCAGGAGGACAGTTGACCATCACCGTGACCGGTGCCGCATAAGCATTTCTGCCGTTGCTGGACTCGTCCACAACTTGCACCGTCACCGTGCAAACGTGAAGGCCTTCCCACGGGGCCGGATATTCCTGGACTTTGGCCAACTCAAGATCGCAACGCAGGGACTCTGCGGTGCCGCTTCGGCGAGCAGACTGACCTGCCAGCCTCGTGAACGTACCCGCTGTCACGCCAGTTCCCTCAAACTCCCTAACCAGTACAGATAAAGGATTGGATCCATCAGGCAGCAGCTCCCACCAAGACCGCACCTTGGCGTATACGTCCGAGTACGACGACGATCGACTGTCCCAGGAGTAGAGTCCCTGGGCTGCGGCTACAGCGAGCGCCCGGTAATCGCGGGTACGTGGCAAACCATCACGCGTTGCCTCCGCCGTTATGGCGGCCTCACTAGGACCTGCGGAGGGCTCCCCTCGTTCCGTGGAAGCGCCTGACGGCCTCGCCGTTGCCGGCGCGGCCGCGGACGTCGCTGGCGCGACCTGCCCGCTGAACCCATCGGAAGGCCAAAGTAGGAAGACTGCACTCATTATGAGCAGGACCATCAGCCCCGCAGCGAACCACTGCCGGCGGCCAACTCCTCGGAACCAACTCATCGCCCAACCCATTGTCGAACACCCATGACCTACAGAGCCGCTCTATTCACTTCGTGCTGAAGCACGCGCCAAGCCGCTCGGTACAACTGCCGGGCAAAGCCGATATTTACCGCGATGTACCTCTCAGTGACGCCGAGCTCACCGGCCAGAGCTGCCATCTGCACGGACCTATCCACTCCTCGCAGTCCCGGCCGGACTATGGTCTCCGCGACGCTCCGGAGGACATTCGTGGGCAGGCAGTTCGCAGCGCACCGGCAGAGATCGTCGACGCCCAATCCGGGTTCGGGCCGGCAGTTCAATGCCGTGTTGATTGTTTTAGCGGTCTGCCGAACGACAGTTACGGCGTGCCACCGACGCCGGTCTTGGGGAGACGGAGGTCCGTAGTGCCGAGGCCCAGTGAGACTGGAAACGGCARGCTTCCAGGTTTCCTCGCTGACGCTGCGCTGGAC
>NZ_JBFTKG010000110.1:0-1939 GCF_056395825.1 Arthrobacter sp. 05T47
TTGTGAGCGACGTGATTGCGATCCTGCCCAACACGCGTGCAGGGCCGCGCATCCGCTTGTTTCCGACAACGGTCATCTGGGCGGGCGCCACGTCCTGGGCGAACACCCGGACGCCCCCGGCGAAGACTGGCACCTTCCCAACGACCCGAAACCCGCAGCACCCAAGAACTGGTTGACGATATATACCGTCAAGCCTGACAGCAGCACACCAAGCTTCGCTCCGTCCCGGCACTGCTCCTGCTCGCCATGGCACTCACCAACCCCGTCGTGTGTGAACTCCTCCAAATGAGCGCACTGCTCTGGGGCTTTCCCTTGCCGTCTCTCAGCCGGCCTGCCAGGTTTGGATCCGGTACCGCGTCCCGTTGGCCGCCGTGCATGGCGGGTCCCCTTTGAATCTTTCGGTAGCCGTGCTACCAGAAACCATGCGTAGATTCTTCGGGGATTGGTCTCCTACGGGGAGGGCTGGCGCCCCCAGTCCTCTGTTGTGTCAGCTGACCGGCTGAAGCCAGGTCAGCACTGAGATGTCTCGGCCGCCGGGGTATGGACGAACTGAAGGGATTGAGCCCGGTGCAATACCGGGCGCAATCCCTTCAGTTCCAGCTCCTTGGGGAGCCCGTCAGGCGGCGGGTGGAGTCACTTCTTTTCAGCCAGGAACGTTGCCTTTTCAAGCGGTGTCACGGTGAGTGATTTGAGCTGGGCGGTACCGCCTTCTGCGAAGAGGGCCATCTTGTCGGCTCCGGCGTTGGGGAATACCTGGTCGGTGATGGTCCGCAGACCGTTCTGGGCGAACACCTCTACTGAGGAGCGGTCGAGGTAGATCCGCATGGTGATGTTGCCGTCCTTGTCCAGGGTGACGGGGGCGGCCTCGATGGAAGCGAAGGCCGGGTGGAACGCGTTGTTGCCGGAGTCGGTGCGGTCAACGAAGAGCTTCCCGGTCGTGGCGTCGTAGCCGATGACGGTGGATGCGGCTCCATCGCCCAGTACGGTGATGCCGGATTTCTTGGCCGTGCCCGGCGCGAAGGCGATGTCGACTCGTTGGACCTGGCCCGATGCTGAAGCCGACAACTGGTGTGTCCCGGCGGGAATCGGTCCGCCCTTCTTATCCTGATAGGAGACTTTCCCGCCCAACTGTTCCACTTGCTTTACAGCGCTTTGGGTGAGGCGGGGGCCGTCAGGGGTCGTGGTCAGCTTGACCTCGCGGGGAAGTGCCATGGCACTGCGCCAGGGGCTGGTGGGGATGTCGTTGGCGTAGTCCCAGTTGTTCATCCAGCCCAGCATGACCCGTTTGTTATCGGGCATGTTGCCGAAGGAAACGCTGGCGTAGTAGTCGCGGCCGTAGTCCAGCCAGTCATAGGACTCCAAGGCCGACTGTGCCGGTTTCGAGGAGAGCATGAACTCGTCCGCGAGGATGTGGCCCCAACCGAATCGGTTATTGTCGACGATTTTGATTTGTGCCTGATGGCCGACGAATTCTTTGACATTCCATGACGCCCAGTCGAGCGTTTCACTGTCGTTTCCGGTGGCCGTGCGGACCACCTCCCCGTTGACCACCAGGTTCACGGTTTCTTCATCGGACCTGGGAACAGCGGCGGTGTCGGTGAGCATGACGTGGTCGAGGGTCAGGTGTCCCCACCCGCCGGTTGCCTGGTCGACGACCCGCAACTGTGCATTCTGTCCCGCGAACTCCGAGACGTCCCAGCCTTTCCAGTTCATGACTCCGGAATTGTCTCCCGCGAGGGAGCGGACCACCTTGCCGTTGATGAGCAACTGGGCGGCCAGGGTCTGTCCGGAGTCCGCGGAGCGGTTGCCGCCGCCGACCAGCATGCTCATGAAATTCTTGGTGATGGGGAATTCCGGTGATGTCAGGGTGCCCTGCCGGTCATCGCCCGGCGTGGTGCCGGTTTCGAAGGTGTTGATCCGTTTGGCCCCGAGGTAGAAG
>NZ_JBFTKG010000111.1:0-1933 GCF_056395825.1 Arthrobacter sp. 05T47
GCTCTAACCAGCCCGGAAAGTGGTCCACATGCGTCAGTTCTGGAAGACGAGTTTCTTGAGCGCCGCTTTCTGGATCAGCTCAGCTTCGCTTCGGGCACGAGTCCCTGTTCGGTGGCAGTCGGTGCGTTAGCCGGAGGGAAGGCCTCGAGCATGGACTGGGGCAGCTCCCCGTTGCAGTAGAAGTCGTTGGCGCCCAGCTCGGGGGTCCACCGGTTGGGCTTCCAGTCCGGCACGTAGTTGCGGTAGCCGCCGGTGTTGACTTCGATGCCCAGGCCGCTGGCCTCGCGGAAGTAGAGGTAGTCCTGTTCGCCGATCCCGTGGACGCCGGGACCGAACTCCATCGGTGTTCCGTTCTCGATGAGCAGGTCGGCCACACGCACCAACTCGGCCTGATTGTCCACCCAGAACGCGTAGTGATGGATGCGGCCGGGGCGGTCTGAGGCGTCCAGCAGAATTCCCAGGTCGTGTGACTTCTCGTTCGTGGTCAGCACGCCGAAGAAGGTGATGTTGGGGATTTCGAATCCGGCGTACGCCATGATGCGGAAGCCGAGCACCTCGTTGTACCAGGTTGCGAATCCCTCGATATCGGGAGAGGCGATCGTGACATGGTCCAACTGGCGGGGAGCAATACCGCGGTCGTTGCGCTTTGAGGGCCGGTCCGGGTAAACGGAAGCGAATTCACCCTCGCCCTTGTACAGTTCGACCTCCCAGAAGAGCTGCATCACGTGTCCGAAGGGACCTGTGAAAACGTAGGAAGGCCCAAGACCCGCACCGGCTTCCTTCCATTCGCCGGCGTACGCTGTGGCATCGATCCTGCGGGCTGCTTCCTGAAGCGCTTCCTCGCTGGACGTGCGCCAGGCCATGGAAACCATGCCGGGTTCGTCGCCCTGGACCAGAACGACGCTGTAGGCGTAGTAGTCGCCCCAGCACCGCAGGTAGACCTTGCCGTCGGCGCGGTCGACTACACGCAGTCCGACCTGCTCTTMGTAATAGCGGACAGACTCTTCCAGATCGGTCGCGTAGATCTCGATGTGGGACAGGTGGGAAAGGAGCTGGATCATTGTTGACTCTCTCTACAGCAGATTTTTTCAGGGGTTGTGCTGGCCAGGTACTTCCACTTTGATCCAGGTCAAACTATTAGGGAAGCGACATTTACGGATAAGCGATATCAAGTTTTCTAATATCGATCCCACGGCAGCAGCCACCGCATTACTTGCCTGAAAGATGTTCCGACTGGTTGACCCGCGCTGCTGCTGATGGTGCCGATTAATCAGCGGGCAAAAGAGGTTCGCAGGCTCGCGACATTTGCTGTCTCAGCCATCGATGAGCCGGTTCATGCTCCTTATCGGGATGCCACCAAAAGGCTTCCGAGATCGGCGAAAGCGGAATAGGCGGCGGAACAATCCGGAGCGTCTCGGTTATGTGCACGACCTTCTCCGCCAACAAGCGCAGCATCAGAGCCACCTTGCCCGTCCCCTCCAGCAGCGCCGGAATGACGAAGAAATTCGGTGTGATGGTTGTGACGGCGGGATCGATTCCCGCGATCTGCAACTGGCGGGCGGCGGGGGTGAAGGCGCCGCGGCCGCTGACGGTCATAATCCAGGGCGACTTAAGGAGCTGCTGCGGTGTGGGTTCCTCCGGCGACCCGCAGGCCACAACGCAGGCCCATTCGTCAGTCAAGACATTCAGATGGGGTTGCTGGGCGAGATAGCCATGCGGGAGAAACATTCCGTCGACATCCCGAAGTGAATCCGGTGCCCCGTCGACATGAGCCGCAAGTACATGGTCGAAACGAATGCGGATGCTCGGCGCCGATGTGGCCAGCAATCGCAGCAGAGGCGCTCCGACCCGGGCAGTGGCGTAGTCGGTGCCAAGAATATGAAATTCCCGGGAACTGCTCAGCGGGTCGAACGCCATTTGCGCCGTCGTTATC
>NZ_JBFTKG010000112.1:0-1904 GCF_056395825.1 Arthrobacter sp. 05T47
GCCCCGTGAAGGTCCTCGGCATCGAGGCCGGCGTCAACATCACCGTGGGCCTGCCGGTAATCCGCACCTCCGTGGACCACGGCACGGCCTTCGACATCGCGGGCAAGGGCATCGTGGACGTGCGCAGCATGATCGAGGCCCTGCGCCAGGCGGCGGAGATGTCCCCGAGCCCGGTGCTGCAGGGGTAGGGCCGCTCCCTATAAGAGCAACGCGGGGACTCCTCGCGTCCATCCGGTGGCGGCTTCCACGGAATGCCGCGACAAGACGACCTTCCCGCCTGTCGGGGCGAGTGCCCAGCCAGCGACAGGATTACGGCGCTGCAGGCTAGCGAGGCTTGGGGCCTTTGCGTCGGCGGACGGAGACGTCCCCATAGTTGATGCCGATCGACCGCCCCCGCRCGAAGTGGGTGTTGGCAATTTCACTGAGTTCCCGGCTGCTCTTCCGAGGGTAGGCCAGCCGGATCCACTCGTAGTCCCACTCCTGCATGTCCCGTACGTGACGGACCTGTTTGGCGGCGCGCATCTGGACCGCGAGATCTTCACTGACGAGGGCCGGGCTGGGCGGGGCCTTGACCGGTCGGGGCTTGGGTGGTGGGGCTGCCTTGGGCGAGCGCGCCTTGACCGGAGGGTGCGGGGTCTTGGCGAAGCGGACGATTGCCACGGTCAGCGCTACCACGCCGACGGCGATCAGGAGAACCCACCAGTATTGGATGATGAGACCGATCACGGCGAGAGCGAGGAAGAAGCCGAAGGGGCCGCACCCGGCGGCGGCGGCGCCCGCGTTACTTGAACGACGACGTTTGGTTGCCATGCTGCAGGATCCCACCTGGCGCCGACAATTTATGCGGGGAGAAGTGCTCGAGTGCCAGCGAGCTAGATTTCGGGCTGTGGATGTCTCGCTGGAGAAGTGGCTCGGGTGCGGGCGCCTTTCCTGATGCTCTGGCAGCGGCGGTTGCCGCGGAGCTACTTCTTCCGAGTCTTCCTGACGAAATCTGCAGCTTGCCGGTAGGCCTGCTTGGCCTCAGCGCTTGTTACCACCGCATAAATCTTCTTGCCCTCTTCGGCCAGTCCCTTAACTCGTGCCTGCACGACGGGGTCCTTTGCGAGGGCGTACAGCTTGTCTCCATTGGCTTTTGCCTTCGCCCCGCCGTTCTTCAATACGGCGGCAGCCTTGTTGCCTATTCCAGACATATTTCCTCCATACCATCGGCGGCCCGTCCAGCGAGATTAGCACCATATGAGAAGGTGTCTGGGAAGCCAGAAGATGTCCGGGTACACGGCTCACCGGGTGCTCGTCCTTGGTGTCGAGTAGATCAAGAGCGCTGGGAAGACCTCAGCCCATGTGATCGCTAACGTGGCCAGAACGGTTGGCGTCAACCCTGTCCTTGTAAACCGAGCCTGAGAGGCTCACTGGTTCAATCCAACCGGAGAGTTCAGGTTTGACGGTCCGCGCTCACTGAGCCTTCCTCGTCACCATTTTCGTCGCGTTCCTCGTCGTCCCCGCGCCGACGCAGCGCACGCTCGGCGATCCTGCTGGAGAGTTTGTCCCTCACTGATCTGGCCCTGTCGAGGGTCTCGTTACCGAGGCGCCCGGCGGCATCGACGCCCTCTGCTCCTGTTTCGAGCGCCTTGTCCCTTACCTCCGCTGCCGCGTCCACCCATCGTCTCGCCTCCAATGACTCACGACGGCGGTCGATCCCGAGCCGCCCGTGGAAGTCAACAACGCCAGCCGCGACCTGGTTGCTCGAATGCACCACAGCCCGGGACGTGGTCGGGTGGAGCAGCACCTTCGTGTTGGCCACGCCTGCAGCCGCATCCATGCGGGCCATCAGACGCTGTGTACTTCGCGAGATGAGTTCCAGACGGTTCTGCCGGGCTGTCCTCAGACCAAGGCGGTGCTGGTCC
>NZ_JBFTKG010000113.1:0-1848 GCF_056395825.1 Arthrobacter sp. 05T47
GCGCATGAATGCGTAGAGGACCAGCAGGCCGCCGATCAGCAGCCAGACAACAGGAGAGAGCCCCAGGAGTGTCGGCCCGCCGGGCTTGGGCTGGATCCAGCCCCACTCGGCCGAACGCAGTACGCCATAGACCACCATGCTTAGTCCGGCCACCGAGAGTGCGGAGCTCACCAGATCGAGCCGGGCCTGGGCCGGTGGAACGTCGTGGACCTTGCGCAGGACCAGCAGGATGGCCAGGACGATCACGAACTCGAAGAGGAAGACATACCGCCAGGAGGCAAAGGTGGTCACGGCGCCGCCGATAAGCGGTCCGGCAGCGACCGCGATCGCGCCCGCGGCGGCGATGAGCCCGTAGGCTGCGGCGCGCCGCTCGGTCGGGAAGTTGGCCGCGACCATCGCAACGATGGCGGGCATGATCAGTGCCGCGCCGGCCCCCTCCAGGAAGGACCAGCCCAGGAGCAGCACGCCAAGGTTGGGGGCCAGCGCCGTTGTCAGCGAACCGGCAGCATAGATGATCAGGCCCAAGGCGAAGGCCCGGCGGCGTCCCATGATGGTTCCCACCTTGCCGCCGGTGATCATCAGCGACGCCATGACGAGCGTGTACAGGGTGATCGCAGTCTGGATGCCGGTGATCGGTGTCCCCAGATCCGCGGCCACCGTGGCCATCGAAACGTTCATCACCGAACTGTCGAGCGTCATCAGGAACTGACTCGATGCCAGCACCGCCATGACCAGGGAGGAACCGGTCCGTGCCGTTGCCGGGGCGTCGGTGTTCATGTTTTCGGTCCGGGCCGTGCGTCAACCGTCGCTGCACGCATGGCTGTCATGCTCCGCGCACCCGAACCACCTGTCAAGCTACCTGTCGAGGGGGGCGCTATGGTGCCCCCTAGTCGCACTCTCCGCCACGGGTCGAAACCTCACTGGAACCTGTCCAGGAATTGGGCGTCCGCCGCCGGTGTGTGAGGTGCGGCTGGTGTCTGCGTTGCTTTGAGATGGCCAATTCGGGGTGTGTACATTGTCCACACTTTGGCTGTCGGACTGGGTCGTACTGGTGTCGGATTGGGCCGGATTCCGTATGTTTCCGAGAATTCCCAGTGTTTGCGGGGGCTGGAATGCAGTTCGAGTCCCACCTCGGGCACGACAGATTCCCTCGTCAGAGGCCATTTTGCTTTGACGTGTTGACAAAGCTTGTGGTGGCGTCGCTCTGACGGCTGGTTTTCGGGCTGTGGCCTGGCTGCCGCGGGGCCTGTTCAGGTGTGTGGGTGGCGGGCTCAAGTCCCTGGCTGGGGGGCATTCCGCCTGCTGAGAAGTGGGTTCTGGCGTTTCCTCGTTCCGGTTCTCGTTGGGTGGGCCCGGGGTGGCCTACACCTATTCATGGGCCGGGGGAGTAGGAACTACATGACCGTGCCGATTTCGCTGGAGGGCGTTCCAGGAAGCCGGTCTTATGACCGTCTGCGAGAGTCGCGCACCCGCATTTGTCCTCTCAAAGGGGGTGTGGACATTGTCCACACTTACGTCTGCTTTATTGGAGCGGAGTAGCGGCCGCGTCGAGTGCCAGGCTTGAATAGCGGGATTCCTGGCGCCGGTCCCAGAAAAGGAAGAAATCCAGCTCAATCGGACACTCTCTACACGAAGGTGAGGCACGGTTGGCGTGTCGGCCTGCACACGTCCCTTGTCGGTCCGATTTTTAGACTTGGGCGCTTCCTGCGGAGAAGATTTCGCCGCTTGATCCCGTTCCTGGTGTTGGTCGAGGCGGCGGTCTCGTGTGGCTGCCCGTGGATGGCGGGTTTGGCCTGCGGCCGGCGAGGAGTGCATGGCGGGCTGCTGTTGTCGGGTCCAGTCTGGGGG
>NZ_JBFTKG010000114.1:0-1848 GCF_056395825.1 Arthrobacter sp. 05T47
AGGAAAACAATGGAAGGAAAACAGATGTCAATCGATCAGGACACGCCCGCCGCACACCGCGTCGATACAGGGGAGGACGGTGATGCCGAGGTGTACGAGATCTATCCCGGCGCTAGCTCGGTGGTCCCCGTGCAACAGCACCGACGGACAGGACCGCCTTCAGCGCAATCGGGAATGGCCACCGCTGAATAGACGGGCTACCTGTCAAGTTACCCAGCCGCTACGATGTAGTCATGTCGTCACACAGGACCAAACGAGCCGCCATTTACGCACGCATCAGCCGCGATCAGAAGGGCGATGGCTTGGGCGTGGAACGACAGGAAGAGCTTTGCCGGAATCTGGCTGCGAAGCTCGGGCTCAGCATCGCTGAAACCTATGTGGATAACGACATCAGCGCTTATTCAGGGCGCCGCCGGCCCGCTTATGAGCAGATGCTCGCTGACATTGAGGCCGGGCGTGTGGACGTGGTGCTCTGCTACCACTCGGATAGGCTCATGCGGCGCACGCGGGAGCTGGAACGCTACATCGACATCTGCCGCCCCCGCGGCGTCGTCACACACCAGGTGACCGCGGGAGTCTTGGATCTTGCCAGCGCAACAGGGCTAGCCGTGGCTAAAACCGTCGCTGCATGGTCGCAGCACGAGTCAGACCACAAGGGCGAACGGATAGCTGCCCAGAAAGCCCAGGCCGCGAAACAGGGCAAATACTTGGGCGGGCGGATCCCTTGGGGATGGAAGATGGACGGTGAACAGATCGTTGTGGACCCGGTAGCCGCCGCACTGATTCGGGAGGGTACTGAGGAAATCATTGCCGGGCGCTCTCTCGCAACGGTCACGAGGGCATGGGCGGACGCTGGAGCCGCTAACAGCGCGGGGACGCGCAGGAACACGACTGAGGTTAAACGGACGCTGCTAAGGGCGCGGAACGCTGGTCTCATGATGTTTCATGGCGAGGTTGTCTCGGACAAATGGCCCGCGATTGTTCCACTGGCGCAATTCCGTATGTGTGAAGCCATCCTGACGGATGAAAGCCGGCCTAAGCAGTCCGAGTCCAAGTTCAAGTACCTGCTGTCCGGTGTTGCGCAGTGCTACTGCGGACGGACTATGACCGGGTTTGGGGTTCAGGCGAAACGGGCCTACCGCTGCAAGGTTCACCAGGAAGGCGGGCGTTTTGTTCCTGGCCACGCTCACAGGGCCATGAAACCCCTTGACGACTATGTGAAGTCGGTGGCCGTTGCCTATTTGAGCCGTAAGAGCACGGCGGCAAATCTTAGGGCTGCCCTCGAAGAACTCGACGCCGGTTTAGAGCCGGTCAACCGTGAAGATATTGCGGCACTCGTTGACCGTAAGCACTCGCTGGCCCGACTATTCGCCCAGGGTGCCATCACAGAGTCACAACTGGTGGAGGGCAGTAGAGAGGTAGAGAGCAAGCTGGCCCGGTTGGAAGACCGGGCTGTTGCTAACGGCGGCACGAGAGGCGTTGCAGGCGTTGTCCTCTCGGATGATCCAGCCGCCGCGTTCCTCGCTTCTGATGTGGAGGTGCAACGCGAGATCCTGCGTTCCCTGTTCACCATCGAACTACAGCCAACGGGCCCGTCTCGCGGGCAGTTTGACTCGGCAACGGTGAAGATGAGCCCCCGCGAATAAACGCAAGGAATCCATACACAAGATTGTGACGCAATGTTACGCAAGTTTTTTTGAGCCTGGTACTCCACAGGCGCGAGAGCTAGGCATGACCGGCGAAAACCCCGTGAATCCGGGCCAGAACTACCGCCATGTAATTCGTTATCCACAGGCTGTAGATCACGAGCGCGTAATACTACACAGCCCATCCACAGGGATGCAAGGG
>NZ_JBFTKG010000115.1:0-1847 GCF_056395825.1 Arthrobacter sp. 05T47
CCGCAGTGGAAGACTTACCGTCCATTCGATAGGCGCGCGCATCGAAGTGCTCGATGCCTATCTCCGACCGGTTGCCAGCAGCGGAGCGTCCGATTCCTTGGATACGAGGCTGCCTTCCGGTGCTTACAGCGTGACCGCCCACATCGGTGGCACACGTACCACACAGGGCATCCTAGTGCGGCCTGGCGGCAGCCACGCGATCGAGCTGGTCGTCGAATTCGATGCTGCCGCTCCGGTGTTCTCCACGGCCACACTCAACGAGAGCCACGCTTCACTTGCCAGTAGACTCACAATTTCGCATGGGTCAGGGCGCCCTGAAGCGCAGGCCCGTCTCGTAGTGATGCTTCGAGGTCTCCGCGCCCGGGAGATGGCTCCGCTAGGGGCCGCCCTCGAAGTTTACGACGAGGCCGGCCGACCCATCGAAGTCCCTTTCCCTGAGCAGGACCCCCACCAGCAACCAGGCCAGCCCAACCGAGCCCTGGGATGGCGCCTCGACCTCCCACCCGGCGGATACCGTCTACGTTGGATCGGCCCAGAGAAGCAGCTAGTCGAACATGCGGTCTGGCTCCCAGAAGGGCATCAGGTCGTCGCTTTCGTGCCTCAGGGACCCCGAGGGGCCGTCGTGGCTGCCATGTCGGTGCACTTGCTCCCCCTAACAACGCCCTTCGACGGGTACGGCTTTGCCACGCGAGACGTCGAGGTTGCACTGAGCCGAGCACGGGCTGGCCTTTCAGTTCTCAAGCCATCGCCGGACGTGCCTGGCCCCGACCCCCACGCGCCGCTCATGCATGCTCTGTTGATTGCTCACGAGTTGGCCCGTCAGGCATCGTCCCAAGACGATGACGCGAGTCTCGATCAGCTGGCCACAATGCTGCGCCGGCTGGAGCGCGCACTTGGCGACATGCCGGATGTGGCCGCCTTGGCTGCCTCGGCCGGTAGAACGCTCAATGCGCGCATGCCGTTCCCGCCGATGCTCACGTCGTCTCTCGACCTATTAGTTCGCGAAGATTGGCGGGATGACACTGTGATTCCAGAAGGGTCGCTCACAGAGATAGCAAGCGGCCGGCGCTACGCCAGCATCCCCTGGCTACTATGGGAGCCCGATGACACCCGAGCCGAGAGCGTCGAAATTCTTGGCTTTAGTCCCTTTCAGATGCGGGAGTCTCGCGTGCCCCGCGGCTTCGAGGCCGGGACGTTTCCTGGCCTTACGAGAACAATCGGCCCACTGGCACACAACGGCCCTTTCACCGCGTCGAATGCCCGCTCCGGGCGGGTCATCCCGCCAGCTGTCGGGGTTGACCGCGTAGACCAGCTCATCAATCAGACAGCGCGGCACCTCAAGCTTTCTCGACGAGAGGCAGTGCAGCATTTGGGCACCGATGAAATCGCACGACGATTGGGGGTGCCCCGCCGGCTGGTTACAAGGTGCCTGGCTGAGCTGGATATTGGTGACGGCTCCGGCCAGCCGGTGTCATACGCCGGAAAACGAGAGCACGACGAGCCTGTCCGACTGGAAGAGAAAGCTGCGGATGGCCATCCGGAACGGCAAAGAGCTCTCCGGGATCTGAACATGCCAAGATCTCTTGCTCAACCCTCTAACCGCTCTGCGGGGAGTTATGGAACCCTATTGACACGAAACCAGGCCGTTGCCTACAAGGGGCCGGGCAAGGTCGACATCATCGACATTGACTATCCCACCTTCGAGCTCAAGGACGGCCCGGGGGTCAACCCCGCCAACGTGGGCCGTTCGGTGCGCCATGGTGTCATCCTCAAAACCGTTGCCACCAATATCTGCGGTTCGGACCAGCACATGGTCCGGGGCCGGACCACCGCCCCGGCCGACCTGG
>NZ_JBFTKG010000116.1:0-1840 GCF_056395825.1 Arthrobacter sp. 05T47
CTTTCTGCCAGCCGCCCGACGATGCGCCACGTTGCCGCGCTTGCCGGCGTCGGAATAAAGACCGTCTCCCGCGTGATCAATGACGAACCCGGTGTGTCGGACGCCACCCGGCAAAAGGTGCTCAGCGCCTCCATGCAGCTCAACTACCAAGTGGACATGGCGGCCGGCAGCCTGCGCCGCGCGGGCAGAAGGACGCTCTCGGTCGGGCT
Source organism: Arthrobacter sp. 05T47 (assembly GCF_056395825.1). Taxonomy (NCBI): domain Bacteria; kingdom Bacillati; phylum Actinomycetota; class Actinomycetes; order Micrococcales; family Micrococcaceae; genus Arthrobacter; species Arthrobacter sp. 05T47. Next base: position 210 of record NZ_JBFTKG010000116.1, read on the forward strand.
GTTGCTGCCGAGTGTTTCCAACCCGTTCAGCGGCGAGATCAACCGGGCAATAGAAGATGCTCTTGGGGCCAGGGGAATCGCGGTCTTTGCGGCGAGCCTGGATGATGACCCCCAGCGGGAGCAGGACATCGTGGCGGCATTTCTTGGGCGGCGTGTCGACGGGCTCATCCTCACGCCCATCGCCAGGAGCCAGGCGTATGTGATCCCGGAGCATTCCCGTGACCTGCCTTTGGTCTTCATCGACCGTGAACCGGTAGGAGTGGAAGCAGATGCCGTCGTGACCGACAACGCCGCAGGCTCCGCGAGGGCAGCCGCCCACCTGATCAACCGCGGCCACACCAGGCTCGCCTATCTGGGGGACCGCACCGACATCCAGACCGCCCGGGAACGCCGGCGGGGGTTCATTGACGAGATCGGCCGGCAGGGAATTCCCACCTCCACGATTCCCGTCCGTGAAAACCTGCACGATGAGGAATCGGCCAGATTGGCCGCGTTGGAACTTCTCACCGCTGCCGAACCACCGACGGCGATCTTCTCCAGCCAGAACCTCATCACTTTCGGCGCCATGCGCGCTCTGAGAGAGCTCGGGCTGAGTAAGCGCGTGGCCTTAATCGGATTCGATGACTTCACGCTTGCCGACATGATGGATCCCGGCGTGACAGTCATCGCCCAGCACCCCGAGCGAATCGGGAAGCTGGCAGCAGAGCGGCTCCTGGCCAGGATCGATGGCGACCAGCAGCCCCCGCATACCTATGTTGTCCCGTCTGAGCTGATACAAAGAGGCTCCGGGGAACTCCGCCCTCCGGCCTGACGCCGGGGGACCTTCCTGAACAATCTGCCAAAACACATTGACCTGAATGGGATCACGATGACCAAAACCCTCTACGCCGAATTCACCGTCAAACCCGGCAGCGAAGCCCGTGTCGCGGAGATGATGCTTGAACTGACCCGGCACGTCCGCCAGGAACCGGGCAACGAACTGTTCCTCCCCTATACCCGGGAAGAGAACCCCAGGGAGTACTTTGTCTTCGAGGTCTACCGTGACGAAGCCGCGTTCCAGGAACACATCGGCGCCGATTACGGCGCCAGATTCAACGAGGAACTGGCCCGCCATATCGAAGGCGACGCCTCGGAACTGACCTGGCTTCTGCCGCTGGAATAGCCCTCAGCCAAATCCAGCCGATCCACGGTCGGCGGGAGCTGCTGCGTCCAGGACCCATGGAGAGGGCTGAACGGGGCCGCCTACCGAAAATAACCCTTCCAGCCCCCTACCGCTGGAAGGGAATTTTCTGCTGCCCGCCCATCGCTCCGCCCGGCTCAGCCGCGCGGCGGGCGGCCTCATTCCCGCGCCGCCAAAACCGTTGACTTGTCTAATGGACATCACTTAGTGTCCTTCGCACTGACAACGTTGTCTACCGACGACGCGCGCAACGAAGGGCGAATCAAACGAATGAAGAACACGACCACCCGCAGGACGCATGCCGTTTCTGCACTGACGCTCGCGGGACTGACGCTGGCCGCGGCACTGGCAGGTTCCCTGCCGGCGTCGGCCGCGACAGACCCCGGGGACGAACCCTACCGACCGGCCATTCACTACACGCCGGCAAAGAACTGGATGAACGACCCCAACG
>NZ_JBFTKG010000117.1:0-1798 GCF_056395825.1 Arthrobacter sp. 05T47
AGACAGTTCTCAGCACATCGAAGATCGACGCCGTTTTCCTGGCCAGCGACTCCGTGATGCTCTCCGGCGTGCAGACCGTGATGGAGGGTCAGGGCAAGTGGGCCCCCGCCGGTCAGCCCGGACACGTCCCCTTGGTGACCATCGACGGTTCCAAGGGATCCTTGGATGCTGTCCGGTCCGGACACGTTGACGCCGTCGTTTCCCAGCCGGTAGATCTCTACGGAAAGTACGCCGTCCAGTACCTCAAGGACGCCATCGCCGGAAAGGAATACAAGGTCGGTCCGTCCGAGCACGGCAGCGAAATCGTCGACTACAAGGGCAATCTCGCGGACATGCTTCCCTCTCCGGTCATCACGAAAGACAACGTTGATGACCAGAACCTCTGGGGAAACAAAAAATAACTCGCTGCCGGCCGAGCAGGGCCAAGGTGAAGACTGAATTTCAGAAAGGGTGACATCGTGGTCACAGCTAACACCCAGAATGCCATCGAGATCCGCGGACTGCAGAAGTCTTTCGGATCGACCCAGGCGTTGACAGATGCCAACCTGATCGTTCGTTCAGGCGAATCCCGGGCCCTTCTCGGCCGGAACGGTGCCGGAAAGTCCACTTTGATTGCGATGCTTACCGGGCTGGTGACTCCGGACGCCGGAAGCATCCACATCCAGGGCGCGGACGGTGAAATTACTGWAGGTCCCGGATCCGATTCCATCGCTTGCGTGTATCAGAAAAGCACCCTCGTGCCGGAACTGACCGTGGCGGAAAACATCAGCCTTGGCGCTTACCCACGCAAGCGGTGGGGGAGCGTGGACTGGCCGGCGATGCGCAAGGCAGCAACCGACCAGCTCAAGGACTGGGGTTACGAGCGCATCGTCGACAAAAACGTCGAGGACCTTGAACCGCTGGAAAAGAAAATCGTCGAAGTATGCCGGGCACTGTCCCGGGGACCGCGGATCCTCCTTCTGGACGAACCGACGGCCGGCCTCGACGAGGGGGCTTCCCATGAACTATTCGCCCAGATCAACAGCCTCCGCCAGCGCGGGGTGACCGTCATCTACGTCTCCCACCACCTGGAAGAAATCTTCAAGGTCTGCGACTCTGTCACCATCCTGCGCGACGGACGCGACGTCCTGACCGCCCAGACAGCCGACCTCACCGTCAACCGGATCGTCAACGTCATGGCCGGTGTGACGGAGCAAGAAGCTGCAGCTGCTAGGAAAGATACTGCCGCCACCAGTAACCGTCAGGACCAGCTTGGAGAAACGCGACTCACCGTGACCGGCGTCGCCGTCGGCTCCCGCGTCTTGGAAGCCAACCTGACGATCCGCGCTGGCGAATGCGTCGGCCTCACAGGTCTCGATGGCGCAGGCCACGTCCAGCTCGCCCAGGCCATCGCAGGTCAGCTGGCACTCGATACGGGAACCGTTGAACACAACGGCCACACCCTCGGGCACGGAAACGTCATCAAAACGATCAACGCCGGAATTGGCTTCGTTCCCGAAGACCGCCACGTCAACGGCTACGTCCCGGAACTGTCCGTAGAAGAAAACGCCACMCTGACCATCGTCGACCGGCTCCGMGGCCGTGGCGGCCTCATCAGTTCGGGACGGCGCCGCGAACGCTTCACCGAACTCTCCGGCGCCTGGTCCATCAAATGCGACGGACCCACCCAGGCCGTTGAAGAGCTCTCCGGAGGCAACCAGCAGAAGGTCGTGCTTGCGCGGGCCCTCGCTTCAAACCCGGACACACTCGTCCTCGTCCACCCCACCGCCGGTGTCGACGTGACAGCGAAGGAATCCAT
>NZ_JBFTKG010000118.1:0-1794 GCF_056395825.1 Arthrobacter sp. 05T47
TCCACCCTCCCCACCGGGGCGCGCATCCGGCTGGGCCTGCCGGACCGCCCCGTCCTGATCGACCAGGCCCGGAACGAGGAAACCACCGCATGATGCCCGCAGCCGTACTTTTCGACATGGACGGGACCCTCGTGGACACCGAGCGCCTCTGGTGGGATGCCGTGGCCGACGTGGCGTTCGGCCTGGGCCGGGAACTGGGCCCTGAAGACGGACCCGACGTCCTGGGCCGCCCCTCAGGGCACACGGCCACCCACCTCCTGGCCACCATGCCCTCCGCATGCGTCCTGAGCGCGGAGGAGCTCTCCGCCCGGCTCGATGAGGCCTTCACCGAGCTGGTGGCCCAGGAGGTGGTGCCCCGCCCCGGGGCCATGGATCTCCTCCGGCTCCTGGCCGCCGAGCGGATCCCCACCGCCATCGTCTCCGCCTCGCCGCGCCGCGTGGTGGAACTGGTCCGGGACCGGCTGGGCCGTGAGCTGTTCACGCTCGTGGTGGCCGTCGAGGACACCCCCGCGTCCAAGCCGGCCCCTGACCCCTATCTGGAAGCGGCCCGGCGGTTGGGAGCCGAACCCGCCCAGTGCGTGGTAGTGGAAGACTCCCCCGTCGGCCTCGCCGCGGCGGAAGCGGCGGGGTGCCCCGTCGTCGTCGTCCCCTCCACCGTCCCGATCGAGGCGGCGCCCGGCCGCACGCTGCTCGGCTCGCTCGAGGACGTCACGCTCGCCGTCCTGACGGACGCCCGCGAGGCTGCACGATGAGCGCGTCCACACGGCCCCGCATCATCCTGCTGGGCATCGACGGGCTCCGCTGGGACCTGGCAGCGCAGTCGACCTCCGCCGCCACCCTGAGGTCCCTGGCCGCCGAGGGCGACCACCGCGACATGACCATGGACGTCCCCACACTGTCCGGCCCGGGCTGGTCCTCGCTGCTGACCGGGACCACCCACGCGCAGCACGGCATCCGGGACAACACCTTCGTGGGGCACCGCCTCTTCGGGCACCCGGACCTGCTGTCCCGGGCCTTTTACCAGGACACCTCCACCCGGACGTTCGCGGCGGCGGGCTGGCCGCCGCTGGTCTCCCCGGAAGGGCTGGGGCCCGTCATCCACCAGCGGATGGAGCAGCAGAAGGCCGGACTGCACACGGTAGTCGCCCGCGACGGCGAGACGCACGGCTTCATCCGGATCGACGCCGAGATCGCGGACTTCACCCTCGCCGCGCTGAACTCGCACAAGGCGCCGGACGTGTCCTTCGTGTACTTCTGCGATGTGGACGACGCCGGGCATGTCTACGGGGCGCTCAGCCCGCAGTACCAGGAGGCGTTGACCAGGGTGGACCGGCACGTGGCCCGGATCCGGGACGCCGTCCTAAACCGCGCGGCCGCTCATGGTGAAGAATGGCTTCTGGTGGTGGTCGCGGATCACGGACACGTGGACGCCGGCGGACACGGCGGGGACTCCCCGGAGGAACGCGGATCGTTCATCCTCCGCTGGGCGAGCGGCGGGGACCTCAGCCCCTGGCCGGCGGTGGTGGCACCGCATGAACTGGCCGGGCTGCTTCTCGCCGAGAGGGCCGCGGACCGTTGACCACCCACAGCGCAGAACGGACAGCACGAACACCATCCCGGAGACGATCGACACCCAGCCATCCTGATCGACCGGGAGGTGCTGGAACGGAACATCACACGCATGGCCGCGGGACTCCGGGACAAGGGGCTGGCCCTCAGGCCGCACGTCAAGACCCACAAGATCCCCCCAGATCACCGCCCTGCAGCTCGAGGCGGGCGCCCTCGGCATGACCG
>NZ_JBFTKG010000119.1:0-1783 GCF_056395825.1 Arthrobacter sp. 05T47
GAGCAAGGGGCACGCCGTCGTGCCCAAAATCCCGACCGACTACAGAGAAAACGGAACTCGATGACGAGGAACGTTCCAGCACCGGCCCACCAACCCGGCCTCTACCCAAGGACTGACTATGAAAAACAAATCAACGATGTGGATTCTGGCAGCGCTTCTGTTCGGAATCCTCAGCGGTCTGCTGTTCCACTGGCTGCTGCCGGTGGACACACGCGAATCCGTCGTGGCGGTCCTCGACACCGTGACGCACATGTTCCTGAACCTCATCAAAATGATCATTGCCCCGCTGATCTTCGCCACCCTCGTCTCCGGCATTGCAGGAGCGGCCAACTCTGCCGGCGTGGGCAAGCTGTTTGGCCGCTCAATGATCTGGTTCCTGTCCGCCTCCGTCCTGGTGGGCGCGTTCGGCTTCATCACGGCCCATGTACTCAACGTCGGTAACGGGCTCAACCTGATGCCGGGAGGCGACACGGGGATGCAAACGAAGCCCCTCGATTACCAGGCGTTCATCACCCACATCATCCCCACGAGCGTCTTCGCCGCACTGACCGAAAACAACCCCCTTCAGATCCTCGTATTCGGCGCTCTCTTCGGCATCGCCCTGCTGAACCTCCGGAAGAAGGGCCGCTCCTCCATAGCCGATGCCATCGACGAACTGATGGGCCTCATGCTGAAGGTCACCGGGTATGTGATGCTGGCGGCACCCGTCGGCGTTTTCGCCGGCATCGCAGCGGCCTTCACCTCCCAGGGTCTCGATGCGTTTGCCACCTACGCGTCGTTCATCGGTGGGTTCTATGTATCTCTCTCGGCCCTGTGGGTCATCATGGTCGGCGTCGCCGTCGCCTTCCTCGGACGGGCGGCCTTCCGACTGGTCCGGATAGTGCGCGAACCCATGGTCATCGCGTTCGCCACCTCCAGCAGTGAAGCCGCCCTGCCCAAGCTCATTGAAGGCCTGACCAAGTTCGGCATCGAGAAGCGCACCACCGGTTTCGTGCTGCCCCTGGGTTACTCGTTCAACGTGGACGGTTCCATGATGTACATGACCTTCGCGTCGGTCTTCCTGATCAACGCCTACGGCATCGACATGGACCTTGGCCAGCAGATCGCGATGACCGCAATGCTCCTGCTCAGCAGCAAGGGCATGGCCGGCGTGCCGCGCGGGTCACTCGTCGTCKTAGCCGCCGTGGTCCCTGCCTTCGGCATCCCGGCCGCCGGAATTGGTGTCCTGCTGGTGATCGACCAACTCCTGGACATGGGACGCACCGCCACCAACATCTTGGGAAATGCCATCGCCACCGCGGTCATCGGCCGGAACCACGACAAGTCCACGTCCCTCCTCGAAGCGTCACGCGCGGAGGCCTCCCAAGACGCGGAAGTCACTGAAGATAGCAGGGAGCCTGAGCTCGTTTCGAGGCACTGACCGGCACCCGGTCGGCCAGCCAATTTTCAACCAGCGAACCTACTCTCACACCGGATGAAAGGCCATCGCCAATGACGACTGACATTGAAGTCCAGAGCCCGATGGACGTGCACCGCATTCAGCGGACGAAAAGAGCGAGAAACACTCCGATCAAATCACAAATCATCGACTACCTGGCAAACCATGGGGCAAGCAAAGTAGCTGACATCAGCGACGGCATTGCATCCTCGCGCGGCGCAGTCAGATACCACCTGGCAGCGCTGGAGAACGCCTCGATCGTCCGTTCCAATATTTCCCCCGGAGCCAGGGGTCGGTTCACGCCCTTCTACGGTCTCGCCCCTGGAAAGACGGATCCCGCCTCCT
>NZ_JBFTKG010000120.1:0-1782 GCF_056395825.1 Arthrobacter sp. 05T47
GTTGTAGGTGTTGTAGGTGCTCCTTAGAAAGGAGGTGATCCAGCCGCACCTTCCGGTACGGCTACCTTGTTACGACTTAGTCCCAATCGCCAGTCCCACCTTCGACAGCTCCCTCCCACAAGGGGTTAGGCCACCGGCTTCGGGTGTTACCAACTTTCGTGACTTGACGGGCGGTGTGTACAAGGCCCGGGAACGTATTCACCGCAGCGTTGCTGATCTGCGATTACTAGCGACTCCGACTTCATGGGGTCGAGTTGCAGACCCCAATCCGAACTGAGACCGGCTTTTTGGGATTAGCTCCACCTCACAGTATCGCAACCCTTTGTACCGGCCATTGTAGCATGCGTGAAGCCCAAGACATAAGGGGCATGATGATTTGACGTCGTCCCCACCTTCCTCCGAGTTGACCCCGGCAGTCTCCCATGAGTCCCCGCCATTACGCGCTGGCAACATGGAACGAGGGTTGCGCTCGTTGCGGGACTTAACCCAACATCTCACGACACGAGCTGACGACAACCATGCACCACCTGTGAACCGGCCCCAAAGGGGAAGGACTGTTTCCAGCCCGGTCCGGCCCATGTCAAGCCTTGGTAAGGTTCTTCGCGTTGCATCGAATTAATCCGCATGCTCCGCCGCTTGTGCGGGCCCCCGTCAATTCCTTTGAGTTTTAGCCTTGCGGCCGTACTCCCCAGGCGGGGCACTTAATGCGTTAGCTACGGCGCGGAAAACGTGGAATGTCCCCCACACCTAGTGCCCAACGTTTACGGCATGGACTACCAGGGTATCTAATCCTGTTCGCTCCCCATGCTTTCGCTCCTCAGCGTCAGTTAATGCCCAGAGACCTGCCTTCGCCATCGGTGTTCCTCCTGATATCTGCGCATTTCACCGCTACACCAGGAATTCCAGTCTCCCCTACATCACTCTAGTCTGCCCGTACCCACCGCAGATCCGGAGTTGAGCCCCGGACTTTCACGGCAGACGCGACAAACCGCCTACGAGCTCTTTACGCCCAATAATTCCGGATAACGCTTGCGCCCTACGTATTACCGCGGCTGCTGGCACGTAGTTAGCCGGCGCTTCTTCTGCAGGTACCGTCACTTTCGCTTCTTCCCTACTGAAAGAGGTTTACAACCCGAAGGCCGTCATCCCTCACGCGGCGTCGCTGCATCAGGCTTGCGCCCATTGTGCAATATTCCCCACTGCTGCCTCCCGTAGGAGTCTGGGCCGTGTCTCAGTCCCAGTGTGGCCGGTCACCCTCTCAGGCCGGCTACCCGTCGTCGCCTTGGTGAGCCATTACCTCACCAACAAGCTGATAGGCCGCGAGTCCATCCAAAACCACAAAAAAGCTTTCCACCCCCCACCATGCGATGAGGAGTCATATCCGGTATTAGACCCAGTTTCCCAGGCTTATCCCAGAGTTAAGGGCAGGTTACTCACGTGTTACTCACCCGTTCGCCACTAATCCCCGGCGCAAGCACCGGATCATCGTTCGACTTGCATGTGTTAAGCACGCCGCCAGCGTTCATCCTGAGCCAGGATCAAACTCTCCGTTGAAGTAAAACAGACACAGCACGCACCCCCGGGAAAACGGGATAACCAGGCTGCACAAAATTTGAAACCAGCTGTAAAAACCAGACCACACCACGGGGTGGCATAACCTGGTCAATTCAACCAATCCATTACAATAAATTGGTATCAACAAACTTGGCACACTATTGAGTTCTCAAACAACAGACACACCCGGCACCACCACAACCAACATTCAGTCGCGGATCGCTCCGG
>NZ_JBFTKG010000121.1:0-1779 GCF_056395825.1 Arthrobacter sp. 05T47
TCCGTGCCCCGGCGCCTGGCGGACAACCGGCTCGCCGACCAGCACGCAGCCCACAGGGCCACCACCAGCAAGGCGGTTTCGGTTCCGTTCGGAGTCATGCCGAACGGCGCCAGGACGTAGGGTGCGACGAAGGCCAGGAACACGCTGCCTGCAAGCGCGACGACGACGGCCGTGGGTGTCACGACCCGAACCCTCTGCAGACCATCTCCATGCTTCAGCCTCCATTTGTTGAGGCAGAGCCTAGCTGACAGTGCCGCTGGAGTCAGGCTTCCAGTTTTGCCAGTCGCTCGGCGATCCGGCTCCCGTTTCGGTATGCCTTCGGACATTTGGCCAGCCACCGTTTCAGCACCGCGATCTCCTCATCCTTCTGGGAGAGCTTCCGGTGGACGATGGCCGCCTGCTCGGTGTACCAGGGCGCGGGTTCGCGGCCCTCGGCGTTGCCTTCGGCGGCTTCAATGGCCTTGTAGCAGAGGACGAGAGCTTCATCGAGCCGGCCCTCGCGCTTCAACTGCTTGATCGGCTCGACGAGCTCGAGATAATGGACGCCATCGACCATGCCGCGCTTGAACTGGGCTGCGCGCGATCCTCCGCCGGCCAGGGCGTCCTGGACCATGTCGCTCCGTTCCCGGTGCGACGCGTTGGCACGCTCGGCCGTGGTCAGGGCCGGCGGGTTGCCCTCCGGGTGATCCCACTCCGGCTGCCCGTCGCCGAGCCAGACGAAGGCCTTCGCCTTCAGCTTCGCTTCCCGCAGGACATGGAGTTGGTATACGGCCGGCGCACTCACACCCGGCTTCAGCCCGGTGCCCCTGTTAGCCGGGAACGGCAGGTTGCCGACTTTCTCGCCCTCGACGAGGACGGCGACTGCATGGGGGTCGGTTGGGTTGTCCGGCTCCCGCTGAAGCTGGGCTGGCCCTTCGTAGTAGCCGCGCGTACCGAGACCGTGACGGTCGGCCAGGGCAGCCACCGTCTCTTTCGCGAACGTCGTCGTTCCGGCCAGCTCCGAGCAGGGGTCCACCCCGGACGACACGGTGATGCGGATGCCGGCGGGGGCTTCGGGCTGGGACGCCGGCTCTGCCGGTGGGGCGGAGGAAACAGGCTTTGTGCCGAATGTCTGTTTGACCCAGTTGCCGAGTCCCATATGTCCCCCTGGAGGTTGTCGGCGGCCGGTCGGCCGCGCACGCCCGACCTTACCAAGGCCCGAGCTCGGCCATCTACAATTCCCGAGGCGAATAGGGCCCATGACGGCCGTCGCATCGCAATCGGACCGCCGCTGATCTTGTAGGGTGGAAGCGAGGTTGCCCTTCGGAGTGTTGTGCTGGACAGTGCAGTGCTGGAAAGAAGGGCAACCTCTTGGTTTGGCACCGTACACGGCGCCTGGCCGCACTGCTAGGAGCGCTTAGGTGCAATCCGCTCAAGCATTCTCTTCATGGCTGCAGTACCCTCCCCTTCAGCTACCGCTCCGCTGGAGATTCGGGCGTAAAGCCCGTCCGAATAGTGCGTCCCCGGATCCACGCCTCCCCGGAGCCGCCGCCACAGACACTCGTATTCCGGGTGTGGGTCCTTTCTGCACCAATCACAGGCCAGGGCTTGAGGGTGGGCGTTCGCCGGGGTGACCTGCGGGGTGGGCGCCACGACGGCAGCAGTGGCTGGCGTCGGTTGTTTCGGTGCCTCCACGGCGGGGCCGCTGAGGAGGGACCATTTCTCTGGCCGGATGCAAGAGATGAAGAATTGCCCCATGGTGCTGTCGCAAGCGGGACACACGAATGCACTGTAGAGCCT
>NZ_JBFTKG010000122.1:0-1751 GCF_056395825.1 Arthrobacter sp. 05T47
GGCCGGGATAATTCGGTGTGTGCGACACATAGGGACAGGGCGCTTCGATCGTGGAACGGCTGTCTTTCGTCGAGAGCCCGTTGCTGCCCGGCCTATTGGCCAAGCAGGGAGACGGCGTGGGCGATGACAAGTGCGAGCAGCACGAACCCTCCGAAGGCCTCCACGCCCATCAGGGATTTTGCCCTTGCCGAAAGGGGCATCGTGTCGGTCGGGCTGAAAGCCATCGAGTTGGAAAGCGAAAAGTAGACGTAGTCGACAAAGGACGCCGTCCAGTCTGTCTTCACGGAGGACCGGGCAGCAACTTCCTGCACTGCGTCGTGGTCTTCGTCCTGGGGGAACCGGAAGTCTGCCCGGGGCAGCTCATGGCGCGGGGCATGGCGGCGGGTAACCGGACCGCCCCGGTCCAGTTCCCAGTAGACCAAGGCGAAGGCGATGACGTTTGTCACCCATACCTGGAGGGCCGCGAGCAGCAGCGTTGGCCCGTTGCTGTTTCCGGAGTTTGTCAGAAGAATGACCAGTTGAACGAGTGCTGCCTCATTGGCCACGACAAGCAACAACGCCTGGCCGACAGAAAGGTACCTTGACCAGCGGGTTTCGCGGACCAGCCTGCGTGGATTCAGGACAATAAGCGGAATCAGCAGCGCCAGGCCGACGACAACGACGGAGTAGCGTACCGCCGGAAGGAACGTCGTGGGCAGCGTCGCGTAAAGCGCCAGCGCGATGAGAAGGCCGATGACGGCAGGCCAACGGTGTTCCGCCCGGGCCTGCCGTTCATTGTGGGTGGTCATGGTCAGGAGTGTAGGTCCTGGGCCGGGCCAGAAGCCGCAGAGTCAACTTAAGGTCCGCCCGGCGTGTCAGGCCACTATGGATCCACCGCCGTGGCCTGCGGCGGCCGACGGGACGCGCAGGAGGGCAACGATGTGTTGCCGGTTCAGCCCGAGCCGACACATCAGCACCCATGCCGCGTGAGGAGCGCGCCGCCACCGTCTGTCCATGATGGACCCCTCCTGCCACGGCCATCGCACCAGGCGGGCGGGGCGCCGCGGGACCAAAGCCGCTGCATTGGCACCCGCACCGGTTGTCTTCAGGCCGTTTGAACAACGTCCTTACGCGTCGAAGTGCGTCCGGACTTGCGGGTCCTGGGATATTGAAGCGACGACTGATGCGGCGATGTCGCGGAGTTTGACGTTCCGGGTGCTGGAGGCGATTTTCAGGATCTTGATGGCCGTCTCCTGACTGCATCGGTTCTGCGCCATGATGGCGCCGGTCGCCAGGTCGATGGTGGTCCGGGATTCCATGGCTGCAGTGAGGTGGGCTTTCGCCTCGGCCAGCTGGCTGATCCRCACGGCCAGTCGAAGTGCTTTGGAGGCATGATGTGAATACGTTTCAACCATGCTGATGTCCTCACCGGTGAAGCCATGGGGCCGGGTGGAGTACAGGTTAAGGCCCGCTTCCGCTTCCCCTTCCAGGACCAGCGGCACGGACAGGCTGGATCCTACTCCCGCCTCCAGCGCGGCCCCGGTGTAGGCGGGCCAGCGGTTCTCATGAGCCAAATCAGGGACATGCACGACGGTCTGCTGGCGGATCGCTGACAGGCAGGGCCCATCGCCAGAAATGTATTGAGTTTCATCCAACCGGATGGCGCGTTCTTCGCTGCTGGCCACGGTCACTGGCTTTTTTCGCTGAATCAGCGTGATGCTGCAGAAGGCGATGGCGGGGTCGGCCAAGGTGACGGCGGAGAACTCGGCTAG
>NZ_JBFTKG010000123.1:0-1724 GCF_056395825.1 Arthrobacter sp. 05T47
CGTAACACTCACCGTCAATTGGTGAGTGGCCTATAGCAATTGATTGAAAGATGACTATTTGCGGCCCGTTGCAAACTATGGCCGTCTGCGCGCCTAAAAGAGAGCAGTAACTGATAACTTGTAGAACCGCAGACTTGAGATTGGGGCACGCTTCGATCAGCGGCCGAAGTCTGCGAACAGTCGCAGGCCTTCCAGATGGTAAGAACTCAAATTTGACGGCCTCCCGCTTAGCTTCCAGGACTGCCCTCGGGGGCACTCCCAGGACGTAGTCGGCCTTACCGCCATCATCGTCACGCCGTTCGACTTCCATGTTGGGGTGTTCCCAACCCAGACACTCGATCATCAGCCGATCAATGAACTGAAACCTATTCTGCGCTTCGTTCCAATGACGGCTATCCGTCGGAAAGTCGGCTATGATTGCTTTTAGCTTGGACAGGCCGTCCGTCATTTCAAAAGGCGCTTGCATTCTTGCCCCGATAGAATGGCGCTGATGCCACGCCATATAGCTCTGATCATGCAAAGGTTCTTGGAGGCACGCTAGGGTGTAGACGGCGAATGTTTGCGCGTCGTATGCGCTGACCGCAATGCTAGGATGCCTTGGCACCGTGGGGGCGTGGAGGTGAACCATGTCCGGTCTCACGCCGTCGCCGATCCCGGTGGCGCAATACCTGCGCATGTCGAAAGACCATCAGGACTACTCGATACGCAACCAAGCTCGCGCCATCGCGGCCTATGCCGCTGAACACGGCTTCATCATCGTCAAGACCTACACCGACCCCGGCGAAAGCGGACTCACGCTGCGGGAACGCCCTGGGCTTCAGGCCCTGATTGCGGACGTCATGAAACCAGCGTGCCAGTTTAAACGAGTTTTGGTGCTGGACGTGAGCCGATGGGGGCGCTTCCAGAATACCGATCAAGCCGCCGCGTATGAGTTTCTGTGCTGCGAGGCGGGCGCGCCGGTCGTCTTTTGCCGGGAAATTTTCCAGAACGATGGTTCGCCGGTTATGGCGCTTCTCAAGCAGATCAAGCGCGTTCAGGCCGCCGAATTTAGTCGCGAACTCTCAGAAAAGGTCTTGTATGCCCAACTTCTACAGGCGCGGATGGGCCACAAGCTAGGCGGCAACCGACGGTACGGATTTGAGCGCGTCCTCGTCGACGAGCATGGCCATCCGGTGCAGAAGCTGGAGCCAGGTCAAACCAAGGCTCTCAACAACCAGCGCGTCGTTTGGGCCGTTGGCGCCAGCGAAGAAATAGCCGTCATTCGGGAAATCTTCCGCTGGTACGGTACCGACTGCATGAGCCTGGTCGCCATCGCCCGGCGGCTGGACGAAACCGGCGTGCCGACGGCCGGCGGCGGCACCTGGACCGCGCTGCGAGTACGGAACATCCTGACGAACGAGTTGTTGATCGGCACTTACGTGTTCAATCGCACCAGCCAGCCGCTTAAAGGACGTCGGCGGCTAAATCCCCCTGAAGCCTGGATCCGGACCAAGGTGTTGGAGCCCGTGATCAGCCGGGCGCTGTTCGATCGTGCAGCACAGCGGATGCGTATCTCCCGCCGCCGGCTACCGAGGGCCGAAGCTGTCGCCGCAGTGGCCCGACTGCTCAAAGCGAAGGGGTACTTGACTGGCGATCTGATCGATCGCTGCCCCTACACGCCAAGTCAGCAAACCCTGTGTAGGCTGTTTGGATCGCTCCAGGCGGCTTACGATGCCCTCGGGTAC
>NZ_JBFTKG010000124.1:0-1677 GCF_056395825.1 Arthrobacter sp. 05T47
CTCCCCACAAATCTGACTGACACATCCGGTGCCCGCCAGTGGCTGAAGGAGAAGGACATGGAACCGCACATCATTAAAAACCCAGCCGACGTCCTCAGTTTTGTAGGGCGCACCCTTGGGTTCTGGCCGCAGGAAAGCCTCGAGTCACCCTGGATGCCAACCGCGTCGGCGCAACACTCATAGTCGACCTTCCGACACACGAGGGCGGACTCATGTACGCACGCATAGTGGCCGACTACCTCGCCCACGATGCCAGCGCCGTCAGCGTGCTCTTCGCCCTGTACACACCCGAGCCCCAAACACCCGGACAGCCCAAACCGCACGCAGCAACCATCGAAGCACCAACGTGCGCTTGCCGAGCGCGGGGATGATCATCCTTGACGGCCTCCTCATCGGAGACAAGACCGTTTTCCAGTACGATGGCAATCCCGCGGGGGCTTTGCGAAGGCATGCCGCGACGCGAATCGACGGTTGCGCCGCCCGGCTTTTCCACTACTACCGACTTTCCCGCGGCGAGGGCCCGCAGGGCGTGGGGAACCATGTCCTTGCTCTTGGAATGGACCATGACTGCGTTGATGAGCCCGTCCTGGAGCACTCCGTCGATATCGCGCGGCTCCATGTCCTACTTGTCGGTGAAGTACTGCAGCCGCGGATCGTCGCCTGCGGCGGCCACCACYTCGACTCCTTCGATCTCGCGGAGGGCACGAACCCGGGCAGAGGCGTGGGGGTGGGTGATTCCCAGGAGTCCTACTACGAGCGGTCCAACGGGATGTCTCCTATCGATTCTTGTGACAAGCTTCGGTTAAGGGGTGACCAAGGAGCTTGCCTGCGCGACCTGCCGGGGTTTTTCTCCATGCGAGGTGCCCTCTTCTGTGAGGAGTTGATTTCAGTGCCGTGTGGCAGGGCGCGAGTTCGCGCCAGGCGTCGGCTCCTCCTGCCACCAGCCTTCCCAAGGAAATGAAGCAAGGACTCCCTGGGGGAACCCCGCATCCTCAGGGTCATGGGACAACGCGCTGCCGTCGCTTCCGTAACCAGCCCCATCGACAAGAACCGAAACAAGGTTGAGCAGCATTATCATCGTCCTCCGAGGTGAAATGAGTGAGCTCAATGAGCTGGTCCTGAGCGCTGGGCCAGGTCGATCGGATCAACGTACGTTTTGTGAACCTCGGCTTTGGTAAACAATCGGCGGCCCGTGCCGTCGCTCAGGAGCAGCCAGAGGTACTCGCCGTCAGCGGATACGGTGTCGACAGTTCCGGTGTGCGAAGTCTTCCCGGACAGCAGCAATACAAAGTCGCCCGGGCTTAGTTCGGTCCAATGGACAGGAGTGGTCGCAGTGCTTGGTTGCGCCTCACCTGCAGGTCCTCGCCAACGGTAGCGAGTGGATGACGAATTCAACCGGGACTCCGTTCCATATTCCGTAAGTGCACGTGGTCACTCTCTTCTTCAGCTGCCGATTTTCGGCTGTACGCAGGCAGAGCCAAAGCATGCGTTTCCGCTGCCGACGGACAGTGTCCGCCCGGGCTTATGCGACCGGCGAGACAGAGTCGTCCGGGCCCTGGCTTCGCCGGCCGACCACCACCCAAATGGCAATGCAGTCTTCAGTGAATGGGTTGCTAAGCCGGTGAGGGACGGAAGATAAGAAATTGATGCTGTCCCCGGCGTTAAGCGTTCCTGATG
>NZ_JBFTKG010000125.1:0-1662 GCF_056395825.1 Arthrobacter sp. 05T47
CACCCGCCACGCGCTCGTCACCTTCGAAGGCCAGCCGGACGCCGTCGCGCTCCTGCAGTCCGCCGAAGTCGGGCTCTAAACGCGTCGGGCTCTAAACCAAACAACGCGGGGTCACCAAGCGCCAATAATCCCCTCGCAGAATCATACGGTCGTTGCAACATCTGATTTTTGGAGGTTGCCATGCCGAGTGGTTATCGGGCGCCCGATGCGCTGAAGGATGAGTTCTTTTCACTTCTGCGGCAGGGGATGGCGGTCACGCAAGCCTCTGCCCGGATTGGGGTGTGGCGCAGTAGTACGCAGCGGTGGCTGGGCAAGACTGGCGGCATGCGGATGCGGATGGGTGTTGACGGCGGTGTTGAGGCGGGCCCGGTCCCGGCTGTCCGCCCGGGGTCCAACCGGCTTGATCTGGTGGACCGGGCGGTGATTATGATCCKGGTCCGCGAGGGCGCCAAGGTCGCCGCGATCGCCCGCGAAATCGGCAGGGACCGGTCGGTTGTATGGCGGGAGGTCCGTCGTAACCGGGGCGCTGRTGGGTCGTATCAGGCCGATGTGGCACAGATATGGACCCATCAGCGCGCCCGGCGCCCCAAGGCGTTCCGGCTCCAGAACCCGGAGCTGGTCAAATTCGTCGAGGACGCGATGGACGACGGGTGGTCCCCGAAGCTGGTGTCCTTGGTTCTGAAGCAAACCTTCGGTCACGATGAGAGCATGCAGATCAGCCACGAAACGATCTATCAGAGCCTCTACGTCCAGGGCCGGGGAGAACTCCGCAAGGATCTCTACCGGTGCCTAAGCACCAGCCGGAGCAAACGGACGCCCCGCGGTGAGCGGCCCCACGGAAACGCAGGCCAGCACTACAAGGATGCTCCGAAGATCTCAGAACGCCCCGCGGAGGCCGATGACCGGGCCGTGCCCGGGCACTGGGAAGGCGATCTCATCATCGGCAAGGACGGCCGCAGTGCCATCGGCACGCTGGTCGAGCGCACCACCCGGTACACCGTCCTGCTGCACCTGCCCGGACGGCACACCGCCCAGGAAGTCGCCGACGCGATGATCACCCAGATGCGCCGGCTCCCGGAGCATCTGATCAAAACCGTGACCTGGGACCGCGGCACCGAAATGGTCGAGTACCCCCGCATCAGCATGGCCCTGGACGCCGGCGTCTACTTCTGCGATCCACACTCACCCTGGCAGCGGGGCACCAACGAAAATACCAACCGCCTGCTCCGCCACTGGTTCGAAAAGGGCACCGACCTCTCGGTCTTCACCGCCGAGGACCTCAACACCATCGCCGACAAACTCAACAACCGGCCCCGGCCCACCCTGGACCTCGAAACCCCAAAGCAACGCATGCGCCAACTAATCGCCACCGCGGCCTAAACCCCGATGTTGCAACGACCAATTGACTTTGGAGGCCCTCAATGAGCCGTGTCTGACCCCGCGTTATTTTTCGATGACGGGAATGCGCCCGGGGCTTAGACTGTTGGAACCTGCAGCAGCGCCGACGCTCGCCGGACCCACACCAAGCTCCCCGAGGGAACACCCATGTCAACAGACGTCTCTTCCAACGCCTCTGGCGACCCCACAACGGGCGCTGCCCCCGTCATTCCCGCACCGATCGCGCCGGCGGCACCAACCGCGCCGGCCAAGATGTCCCGGGAG
>NZ_JBFTKG010000126.1:0-1651 GCF_056395825.1 Arthrobacter sp. 05T47
ATCATGGATCAGCCAATAGCCTCAACGCGCCTTGCCCAAGAGCAAAGCCAGCATCTGCAGAAATCCCTGGGCCGCTTCGACATCCTGTTGCTGGTGGTCGCGGCCGTCATCTCCGTGGAGGTCCTGGGCCAGGTCTCCGGGTTCGGCGGGGAGACGTTCACCTGGACCCTCATCCTGGCTGTCACGTTCCTGGTGCCCTACGGTCTCATTTTCGCCGAGACAGGCGGTGCGTTCACCGAAGAAGGTGGCGTGTACGTCTGGACCAAGATGGCATTCGGCCGAGTGGTTGCAGCCATCACGTCCCTCTTCACCTGGGTGACGCAGCCCGTCTGGGTGGGCGGCGCCATGGCGTTCGTGGCGGTGGAAACGTGGTCCGAATACGTGGGCCATGTGGAGGCCGGCAGCGTAAGCGACTACATCTTCAAGCTCGTCTTCATCTGGATCACGGTGACCTCAGCCATCGTCAGTTTGAAGCACGGTAAATGGCTGCCCTCACTCGGCGCCATCCTCAAGGTCGTGTTCCTGACCTTCTTCATCATTGTCACCCTGATCTATGGCCTGCAGCACGGGTTCAACGGACTCGAACTGGGCTTCTTCTCACCCACTTTGGCTGGCTTCCTTGGCGTTACCCCGCTGCTGCTGTTCTCGTTCCTTGGCTTCGAGTCCGGGAACAGCGCCGCTGGGGAGATGAAGGACCCGGCCAAGGATGTTCCCATCTCGGTCGCCCGGTCTTCGATGATTGCCGCCGCAAGCTACCTCCTGCCGATCCTGGCGATCCTGCTGGTGGTGCCGCTCGACCAGATCACGGGCATCGGTGGACTCTTCGGCGCAGTTGCCACCGTCTACACGGTGTTCGGCCCGGCCGCTGAGGTCATGTTGGCCATTTCAGCGGTGATTTTCTGCTTCGTCCTTGTGTCGCAAGGCGCCGCATGGATGATCATCAGCGACCGTATGCAGGCCATGGCGGCCGCCGACGGTTCGTTCTTCGGAGGCTTCTTCGGCCGCTTCCACCCCAAGCTGGGCACGCCGATCCGGGTCAACACGCTCTCCGGGGTGGTGGCTACGCTGTTCATGCTCGCGGCCATGCAGCTCAGCGGGACCAGCAGCGCACTGTTCGGTGTGGTCCTGACCATCGCCATCTCAACGTTCCTCCTCAGCTACCTTCTGGCGATACCGGCCGCGGTCAGGCTTCGGAGCAAGTACCCCCTGGCCCATCGGCCGTTCAAGGTTCCCGTCTCGGACACCGGGTTCCGCATCCTGGGCGCCATCTGCTTCGTCTGGATCCTGATCGGCTCGTGGGTGGCGATTTTCCCCGGAACACTCGAGGTCCTCTTCGGCCTGGAGTACGACTTCGAAGCAACCTGGGGCGTCCCGCAGTTCACCTTCGAGGCCTTCGCGCTCGGCACACTAGGGTGCATCCTGGCCTTGGGACTCGTTGGTTATGCCCGCGGCAAGAAGGTCCGCGACGCCGTCGCGCCCAGCAGCGATGCCGCCCACCATGCAGGTGCCGACGACAATGGCGCGATTCTTCCCCGAAGCTGACCCCGTCCCCGGCACGGAGCAATGTGCAGTTCAGGTCCCATGAGAAAAACTCAAGGGACCTGAACTGTCAGCATGAAGGTGCGGCATCCTGCCTCGACTGCTTCCTGGA
>NZ_JBFTKG010000127.1:0-1643 GCF_056395825.1 Arthrobacter sp. 05T47
GCGCCGCCCCGTCCACCGCGATGTCCGCCACGGTCAGCCCTTGACGTACGGTATGCCGTCGGCTGCCGGCGGCCGGGAGCGGCCAACCAGTCCGGCCACGGCAAACACGGTCACGACGTACGGCAGCATGGCCATGAACTGGCTCGGTACCGGGGTGCCGATGATCGTCACGATGCTCTGCAGGTTGTCGGCGAAGCCAAACAGCAGCGCGGCGAAGAACGCCCCGATCGGGTTCCAGCGGCCCAGGATCATGGCGGCGAGGGCGATGAAGCCGCGGCCGCCGGAGATTTCCTTGGTGAAGCTGTCGATCGCCACGAGGGTGAAGAACGATCCGCCGATTCCGGCGACGGCCCCGCCCATCGTGACGTTCCAGAAGCGGGTCGCGTTGACCTTGATGCCCAGCGTGTCAGCCGCCTGAGGGTGCTCGCCCACAGCCCGGACGCGCAGGCCCCACTTGGTCTTGAACAGTCCAATCCAGATCACAATCACGGCGATATACATCAGATATCCCACAACGGACTGCTTGAACAGGATGGGCCCGATCACGGGGATGCCGGAAAGGACCGGGATGTYGATGATGGGCAGCCGGCCGGGAGAGTTGTATTTCTCCGGGTCGGACTGCATCACGGTGGTGAACAGGAAGCCGGTGAGCCCGGAGACCAGGACGTTGAGCACGACGCCGACGATGATTTGGTTAACCACGTATTTGATGCTGAACAGMGCCAGCACCATGGAGACCAGGGCGCCGGCAACGGCTGCCGCCAGCAGTCCCAGGTAGGGGTTGTGGGTCAGGCTGGCGACGAGCGCGGCCGTGAAGGCACCGCCCAGGAGCTGGCCTTCGATGGCGATGTTCACGACGCCGGCGCGTTCGCACAGCACCCCGGCGAGGGAGCCGCAGACGCTCGGCACGGCCAGGGTCACGGATCCGGCGATGAGGCCGGCCAGCGAAATGCTGGGGGTCCGGGCTCCGCCCACCACCCAGATCAGGAAGGCGACCACGAACACGACGGTGAACACGGCCGGCAGCCAGCGTGGGGGCCGGGCGTTCTGTTTCGCCTTCAGGACCAAGGCGTAGCCCGCGAGGCCCAGCAGGATCAGGGAGAGCACCATCCCGGACAGGAATGCAGGGACTTGGATCGCGGGGAGTTGGAAGAAGTCGCCACCGGAGGAAACCYCGAACTTGGCGGTTCCTTGCGGGCCCAGGAGGCCGAAGAAGATGAAGGCGACGGTGGCCAGCACCGCCAGGGTGACCGGCAGCTTCCAGGTTACGGGCTTCGCGGACACAGCGGGCCTGCGGCCCTTGTCCGGCTGGGATTCCCCCTGAACGGGTGAGGTTGCTGTTGTGCTCATGCGGCACCTCCGGTGGTTGCTGCCTGCTTGGTTTTGCCGGCGGTCGCGGGCTTCTTCTTGCGCGGGTTCAGTCCGAAGATCGACCGGACCAGGGGCGGAGCCGCGATGAACAGCACAATGAGCGACTGGACCACGAGGACGATGTCGATCGGAGTTCCGGTCTGGATCTGCATCTGGACGGCGCCTGCGCGGAAGGCTCCGAACAGCAGGCCGGCGGCAAAGGTGCCCCACGGCGACGAGCGTCCCAGCAGCGCCACGGTGATCGCGTCAAAGCCGTAGGTTGCCGCGACACC
>NZ_JBFTKG010000128.1:0-1640 GCF_056395825.1 Arthrobacter sp. 05T47
GCCGCGTCGGCGTCCGCCATTGCCTTGGCGTCAGCGTCCGCCTTGGCTTTAGCATCAGCGTCGGCTTTGGCCTGGGCAGCAGCATCAGCGTCTGCCTTGGCCTTGGCGTCAGCCTCAGCTTTGGCAGCGGCAGGATCCTTCGTCTTGGTTTCCACTGGGACCGCAGAAGCGGAGGCCGAAGCGGATTTTGCCGGAGTGGAAACCGACGATGCGGACATTGAGGCTGACCCGGCACGGGCGGAGTTGACGACAATGCTCAAGAGGATGAGAACGCCGGTGACAATCAGGGCGACCTTCTTGTGCTTGTCGTAACCCTCCAGTGGAAGACCCTGCTTGTCCCGGGTCCGGTTGGCAAGGACCAAGATGAGGTCAATGAGGGCCCAGATACCGAAACCGCCAAAGGTAATCAGCTTGAGGATGCCGGTTCCGACTTTGCCCAGGTAGAAACGGTCAACGCCGAAAAAACCGAGGAGGAGCGAAAGCAGCCACGTCGTCAAGAACGACTTGTGGCTCGTCTGTGGCTGACCGTAGCCAAAGGCTGGCGGGTACGGTGCAATGTTCGGGGGTTGGCTCATGAGAGTCCTTTCATAGGACACCTGACCGACGTGCGATGCGAAGCGTGCGGAGTGGGTGCGGTGATGGACGCGCATAGAGGGAACCCAGCGTGGAGCGCGGGCGGCAAAGGCCGTACACCGCGCCAGCCGACAGTTACAAGCACGTTCGCTTCCCCCAATAGCGTCACGGGCGTATACCCGCATATCGGATGTTACATTGCATCCGTGCAATCGAATGCAGACACGTTGAAAAGTTTCATCTCGGTTGTTTTGGAAAAGTGCCATTGTTCAATTTGGTTAGCCTGTTGGTGTTCCGAAGCGGAGGCACTGGCCACTTGGCGCCGCGCGGAAGAATCCGTTTAGCGCCGCCACTGGGTAATATCTCTGAGGCCGGTGGATCCCACGGCCATCACTTGCCTATTTGGGGGAAATTATGACAATGCCCGAAATGCCGAACTACGCGCCGACGTCGACGCCGCCCGTCGCTACCCGCAAACCAGTCAACAAGGCACTCCTGATCGCAGGGGCCAGCTTCGTCATCGGGACCATGCTCGGCATCGCTGGGACCGCCTTCACCATCAGCGCGGTCAACGATGCCAACGTCAAGGCCGCCGCCCAGGCAGAAGCCTCGAAACCTCGGCCACTTAAGGAAGCCGCCGGCGGTTGCGGCATCATCGGCGAGACCGGCGCGGATCTCGGGGACGGCGACCACAGCCTCTCCCTCGACGGCAAGGGCGAAAAGGACTACTCCGGCCTGTCCATGCAGAACATCGACTGCGTCCTCAACAACATCCACGTCCCTGACTTCATCCGCGCCGAGATGGGCAAGACCCGGGCCTTGGACGGCACCCAGCGTGAATCGTGGGATAACTTCAGCGTCTCCTGGACCTACCACCCAGACGACGGGCTGAATGTTGGCCTCGTCGAAAAGTAGGGACTCAGTTACAGGACGCCAAAGGGCCATTCACATTCGCAAGGAAAACGGGGACGGCCCAACCGCATTCAGCCTCAGTCCCGCAGCACCCAAGCGGCGTTGTTCGGCTGCAGCCAGCCGTTCTCGGCCAGCGGCGCGGCGCTGAGAAGCAC
>NZ_JBFTKG010000129.1:0-1625 GCF_056395825.1 Arthrobacter sp. 05T47
GGGTGAGCCAGTAGCTGGCGGCCAGGCCAGCCTGCCCAGCCCCGATGATAATTGTGTCGACGCTTTGCGGAGCCGCATGTCGGGCGGCCGTCGGGGTCTCCATGGTTCTTCTCCGTAGCCAAGATGCAGGGCTGGATTTGTTGGCAGGATATGCCCGCAGCGTCGCCGCGTACAGGTGCCCGGGGACCCGGCATTGCGCTCTTAGCCTTGCCGAACTTTCGAACACCGGAGTACGCTCTGAGCCCTCGGCCGTTTGTTCGGCCGGCACATCACACGCAGCCACTCCGGGGGCGGCAGTCAGGGCATGACCCGTACGAATTGCGGCGTGCGGTCTCCTCTGATGCTTGGGGGCGCGCCATCAATGAAGAAGCCCAGCTTCTCACTCGATGGAGAAAAATCATGAGTAAAAGAATGCGACGACTCGCGCCCGCAGCAATGCTTGCGGCCCTGATGCTGGCGGGAGCACAACCGGCTTCCGCTGCCGATTTTCCTACCTCAGACCCCCTCCCTGGATGCCCGGGGTTCGACATCACGATAAGTGGAACTAACGGCAACCAGGCGGTGAAGGTGACCCGGGAGAAGAACGGTTTCATCCGCACTGTTGCAGGCGGAAACGGTTTCATCCTGACCTTTACAAACGTGACAACAGGCAAGGCCATCACCGTGCCCACCAACGGGTCCGTGACGCACACACTGGCGCCCAAGCCCCCCGCCACCGGAACGACGACGTYCACCCTGACGGGTCAAAACGTGTTTATCTTCTTCCCGACAGATACGGGCGGTGCCCGCACGGTCCTCTACACGGGCAAGGCCGTCATCACGAACGACGCGAATGGAAAGTCCACATTCCAAAGCGCCTCAGGGAAGCAACGGAATCTGTGCGAGGCCCTGGCCTAGGCTTTTCAACAGCCCTGTATGCCTGACGTCGAGGGTGGCGCCGCGGCATAAGGTGTTCTACTCCGACGTGGTCGCCTCCCTTGAGCGATTAGGGGTTACAGGCTGCCGCCACCGTGGTGGCAGCCTGCAACTCCGACACAATCAGATGCTCGACTTCTGGCTTACAAACTCAGGCAATCGGCTGCCGTTCGCCGACGGCAACCGCATCCTCGAGCTGTACGTAGGTCCGCCGTCGTCGTTCCAGCCTTTGCTGTTGGGCGGGCGAGGGGATCCGCGCACCCTTGGCGCGGTTGCACCTGCTGCAGGCGGCCACGAAATTCCGCAGGCTCGTGGACCCGCCCTTTGACCACGGGTAGAAGTGATCACCATGCTCTGCAGGACGGGAACAACGACGGCGGAAGCCCGCCTCCATCTCGCACTGTCCCTCAGCCCGGGCCATCCCTTCGCGGCGCTGTTGCCGTGTGAACCGGCGCACGGGATCCCGGCGCCGAACATCCCTAGATTGGATAACAGCGGCGGTGACGATCAGGACTACAACGAGCACGCCCGGGAACGCGACCGTGGCCAGCACGCGGTCAATTACCTGGCGAAGAATGCCGCTGACGGTGGTCAGGTGCCCGGCCCCAGGATTCGAGGCATTCGGCATGAGCGCGAAGACAGCTGCTGCGAAGATCCAGACCATCAAGGCGCCCATAGCCAACCGGAGTAATTGGCGCGTCCAGTAGATG
>NZ_JBFTKG010000130.1:0-1607 GCF_056395825.1 Arthrobacter sp. 05T47
CGCTGTGGAAGCGCTGTACGCGCCGGACGGTTCGCCCATCATCTCCCTGATGGCCGAGGAGGGCACCCGTGCCCTCATCGAAGCGATGCCAAAGATCGTCGAAGACCCGTCCAACATCGAAGCGCGCTCCGATGCCCTGTACGGGGCCTGGCTCTGCGGAGCTACTTTAGGTGCGACGACCATGTCCCTGCACCACAAGTTGTGCCACACGCTCGGCGGGACCTTCAACCTTCCCCACGCCGAAACCCACACAGTGGTGCTTCCCTATGCCCTGGCCTACAACGCCCAGCACGCCCCGCAGGCGATCGCCGCCCTGCAGCGCGCCACCGGGGCAGACAACCCGGCGGCCCACTTCCGGAAACTAAGCCTCGCCCTCGGTGCACCGTCGTCCTTGGCCGAGCTGGGCCTGAAGGAATCCGACATCGACAAGATCGTTGAAATCGCCACCAGGAACCCGTACGCCAACCCGCGGGAAGTAACCCCCGATGGCATCCGCGAACTTGTCACGGCCGCGCTTCATGGCAGCGACGTCTAACAGTGTCCTCGTTGCTCCCTGTTGTCTGAACCTACAGAAAGAACACAACATGTCTGAGACCGTCAACGACGTGCGCACGGCGTCCGCAGCACCTCCGCTCGGGACCGTGCCGGCCGTCCTGGTCCGCAAAAACGCCGACGGCACCGTCACAGTCGAACCCGGCACAGCACCCGTCACCGCACCCAAGCCCAACGAGCTCCTGGTCAGGCCCGCTTACGTGGGGGTGTGCGGCACCGATATCGAAATCCTGCACGGCAGCATGCCGGAATCCTTCAAGATCAATTACCCCCACGTCCTGGGCCATGAATGGTCAGGCACCGTCGTGGAAGCCGGCGCATCTGTTGAAGGATTTCATCCGGGGGACCGGGTTCTCGGGCACGGACACCTGGGCGGCAACGACTGGTTCGGCGTAACCCATGATGGGGCCGCCGCCGAGCTGTTCACCGTCCCGGCCGACATGTGCTTCCACATCCCTGACGAGGTGGACATGCTCACCGCCGCCGTTATTGAACCCTTCGCCTGCGTATTGAACGGACTTAAGAAGATCGGCGGCATCAGTGCTGCCGACACGGTCCACGTGCACGGGCTCGGAGCAATCGGCCTGAATGCAGTGATCCAGGCTGTTACGGCGGGAGCGGAAGTGGTCGTATTTGATCCCAGCCCACTTCGTCGCGAAACGGCGATGAAACTGGGAGCTACGGCCGCCGTTAATCCGGTTGAAACCCCGGACACCACCGGTGCTGCAGCAGCAGCCATGGGGCGGTCCTTCGCCGACGTCGTCATCGAAGCGTCCGGCAACTCCGCAGCGCAAGCAGCAGCCCTGGAAAGCGCAGACCACAACGGACGCGTCCTGCTGATGGGTGTCTCCACACCAAAGTTTGCGCCTGCGCGCCTGGGCCTGGTCCAGGAACGAAACCTCTTGATTACCAGCTCCACCGGGGCGCCGGTAGCAGTATGGCCCGCAGCAATCCGCTACGTGGCAAACACCCGCCTCAACCTCGGTGAGATCGTCTCCACTGTCGTCCCGTTCTCCCGCGGAGACGAAGCCCTCCAAAGGGCACAGGACTCAAGC
>NZ_JBFTKG010000131.1:0-1600 GCF_056395825.1 Arthrobacter sp. 05T47
CATCTGCACCCTCGGCTCTGACGGGGCGATCTTCTTCGCAGACGGGCTGTCAGGCACCGTCCCTGCCCCAAAAGTGCGAGCTGTCGATACGACCGCTGCTGGTGACACCGTCGTCGGCTATCTTGCCGCGCACGCCGGACTCCCTATCGAGGAACGGCTACGCCTCGCGGCCGCTGCCGGGGCTCTCGCCGTCACCCAAGTCGGAGCATCCTCATCCATCCCCCACCTCGGCGACGTCGTGCCTTTGACGGTCGCCCCCACCGAAAGGACACCAGCATGATCGTTGCCGTAGGAGCAGACCATGCCGGGTTTCCCGTCAAACAGCGCGTGATCGATGCCATCGAGCGACTCGGCCACACCGTGATCGAACGAGGCGCCACCAGCACGGAGCCCGTGGATTTCCCCGACGTGACTCAGGAGACCTGCGCGCCCGTGCTTGACGGCAGCGCGGACCGCGCAGTCCTGGTGTGCGGAACGGGTGCCGGCGCCATCATGGCAGCCAACAAGATTCCCGGCATCCGGTGTGGCCTTGCCAACGAGTCATACTCCGCCCATCAAATGGTCGAACACGACGACGCGAATGCCCTTGCCTTGGGCGCCTGGCTGGTTCCGCCCGCCTTCATCGACGACATCGTGGAACAGTTCCTCACCGCAACATTCGACGACGACACCGACACCCGCCGCCGCGTTGAAAAGTTGAACGCCCTCGACAATCTCCGGCCAGCATTCGCCGGCTAAACACAGGCTCCCCCACCACAGATCAAAGGAGATCCACCCGTGACGACAACAACCCCGATTACGCAGAAATCTGCGCTCGGCTCGAAAGACCGCAACAAGACGGCATTCGCCGCCGCCCTGGGGACGAGCGTAGAGAACTACGACTTCATTGCCTATGGCACCGCCTCCGCACTGTATTTCAGCGCCGCCTTCTTTCCCCAAAGCGACCGTTTCATCGGCACGCTCCTCGCCTTCGCCACACTCGCGGTGGGCTTCCTCATGCGCCCCCTCGGCGGCGCAGTGGGCGGTTACCTCGCCGACAAGTTCGGGCGCAAGCCGGTTCTCGTCGGCGCGATGCTGGTGATGGGAGGCGCAACCTGCCTCATCGGGCTCCTGCCCACCTACGCCCAGGTCGGTGTCACTGCACCGGTGCTCTTGGTCATCATCCGGATGATCCAGGGCCTCGCGTTTGGAGCCGAATGGGGCGGTGCCATCACGATGACATATGAGCATGCGCCATGGAACCGCYGTGGCATGTACGCCGCTATTCCCCAGGCCGGAAACCCTCTCGGCATCGCACTCTGCAGCGCCATGTTCCTCATCTGCGCGCACCTTGARGGGGACTGGGCTTGGCGTGTGCCGTTCCTCTTCAGTGCCGTCCTCGTCGTCGTTGCCCTGATCGTGCGTTCACGGTTGTCGGAGTCGCCCGAATTCGAGGCGGCCAAGGCGGAGGGACAGATCGAAAAGAATCCGTTCCTCACCACCCTTCGTCGCGACTGGCGCAGCATCCTCCGCGTGATCGCCCTGCGCATGGTGGAATCGTTTGCCTATTACTCGACGGCCACCTTCCTGCTCAGCTACCTTTCCCAGCGCTTCCCCGACA
>NZ_JBFTKG010000132.1:0-1600 GCF_056395825.1 Arthrobacter sp. 05T47
CGCTGCGCCGGACCTCCGCATCAGGCAACGCTGCGCCGGACCTCCGCATCAGGCAAAGCAGCGTCTTCGACTTCCACGGATCGCGCCTCTACACAGATACTTCAACGCTCGCCTACGAGGACGCCGTCATGGCGGCAAGAAACGACGACGGCGGCCCGGCCGTACGCTCGGAAGTCATCATGGATTCGCTCGACAGACTCGCACAGACAGAGAAGCCAGAGCTCCACTCCGATCAGCGCGCCGCCGTCGCCAACGTCCTCCTAAGCGGCAACCGCCTCGACGCGATCGTGGGCCCAGCAGGCGCGGGAAAGACAACCACTATGGGGACGGTCAAGGCGATATGGGAAGCCGAATACGGTGCCGGCAGCGTGATCGGCCTTGCCCCGGCGGCGGCAAGCGCGGACGTGCTGGGACGCGGACTCTCCATGGCCACAGAGAATGTCACGAAGTGGCTGCACGAGTCGGTGGGCCCAGGGGCAAGTTCCCGGGCAGGTCGCTTCTTCGACCTCCAGACCCGCCTGGTGAAGGCTCATGCCAACGACCGCCGGAGCATCGCACTCGCGCAGGAAGCTGCCCGGCTCGCCGCCGTTCAACAGCGATGGTGCTTTCACTCGGATCAGCTCGTAATCATCGACGAAGCTTCCATGGTTTCCACGTTCCAACTCTCCGCCCTGGTCCAGCAGGCCCGCGAGGCCCATGCGAAGATCCTCTTGGTAGGTGACCCGGGCCAGCTGGATGCGATCGACGCGGGTGGCGTGCTCGGTTGGCTGGACCGGCAAGAAAAGACCACCCGACTCAGCAGCATCTGGAGATTTCACGAGAAGTGGGAGGGCGCATCATCCCTCAAGCTGCGGAGGGGAGACTACTCAGCGATTCTGGACTATGAGAAGCATCGACGGATCAGTCACGGCGCCTACTTGGACATGGTCGACCAGGCGTACCTGGCGTGGCAGGCCGATACGCTCGCAGGCAAGTCATCCATCCTTATCGCGGCCGACAATGACACCGTCGGCATGCTCAACGAACGCGCCCAGGCCGACCTCGTCGCCAAGGGCGAGGTGGATCTCGAACTGAGCGTTCTGCTCAACGATGGCCTATACGCCGGTTCCGGCGACACCATCATCGCCCGCGGAAACGACCGCAGGCTCGTCGACAGCAACGGTGACTTCGTCCGAAATGGAACACTGTTCGACGTCGAAAGTGTCAGTAAGCGGGACGACTCGCTTCGAGCGGTTCGGCGGGAAACGGGAGCGAAAGTTGTACTCCCCCGGGCGTACCTCGAGTCGAGTGTCGAGTTGGGCTACGCAACCACCGCACACCGCTCCCAGGGCGTCACCGTCGACACCGGTCACACCGTAGTCACTCAGGGCCGGCTCACCCGCGAGCTCCTCTACGTCAGCATGACCCGAGGCCGCTCCGGCAACTTTGCCTACGTCAGCGAAGCTGATGACTCTGAGCACCCTGCCATTGACCCCTCACAGCAGCCGTCGTGGCGGAGCATCTTAGGCGAGGTACTCGCTGCGGAAGGTGCTGAGCGGACCGCCCATGAAGTACGCGACGCGGAGCGCAAGAAGTCAGACACCCTCGAACGCCTCTACGC
>NZ_JBFTKG010000133.1:0-1593 GCF_056395825.1 Arthrobacter sp. 05T47
GGTCGACAAGGTCGGGGTGGATGACAATGTCGATCACTGCCTCCATAAACGGTGAGGTGAGCCCATAGCGGGCTGCATCGGCCTCTGAGGTGTTGGGCACGAATTCGGCGATCAGGCTCTGCTTCACGGCGAAAACGGCGTCGGAATCGATGTAGTCGCTCCCGCTAACAAAAATGTGCGTCGTCAGTTCCCGGAAACCCGGCGCGCCCACGATGAAGTGGATGTGCGCCGGTCTGTTCGGGTGCCGGGCAGTCGCGTGCAGCAGGTCCCCGACAGGGCCGTCGGTCGGGATCGGGTAATAGCTGGGGATGACGCTGCGGAAGTAGAACTCTCCGGCGGCGTTGGACGTGAACAGGCCGCGTCCGTTGCCGATGCTTTGGATGCCGGGTTGCTGGACGTCGTAGAAGCCCTTGGTGTTTGCCTGCCAGATGTCGATGGCGGCATTGGGGACGGGCTCACCGGTGACGGAGAGGATGCGGCCCCTGACCAGGCAGATGTCTCCTTCGCTTTCCGGTGAGGCGTTGTCCCCCAGCTCCCGCTGTGGGGATTCGACCATGTGGAAAGGGCCCAGGACAGTGGAGTCGGTGGCGTCCGGAGTTTCGGCGTCATTGAGGGTTTCCACCATCATGGACACGCCCAGCACGTCGGAGAGGAGGATGAACTCCTGCCGGACGGAGTCGCACTTCTGGCCTGTGGCGGTCAGGAAGTTGATGGCGGTTTCCCATTCTTCGATGGAGGGTTCAATCTCCCTGACGAAGTTGTGAAGGTGGGTGGTGAGGCTGGTCAGAATGGTCCGAAGCCGGTCATCCGGCGTATTGCGGAAACTGTCGATAACAGCGGCAGTCAGTGTGCCGGGGCCGAGGTCCGTGCTCATGGTGCTGTTCCTTCCTTGGAGCTGGGGCGGCTGGTAAGTGGGGCTCAGATGCTGGTGAATCCGCCGTCGACAACGAGTTGCGCGCCGGTGATGTAGGAGGCCCTGTCGGAGGCGAGATAGACGATCGCATCGGCGACTTCGCTGGCCTTTCCTGCCCTGTGCATGGGGGTCTTGGCGATCAGCTCATCGGAAATCGCCTGATCCTGGTTTTCCGTCAAGGGTGTTGTAATCAGCCCGGGGTGGACCGAGTTCACGCGGATCCCCTGCGCTGCCCACGTGGCGGAGGCGTTCTTCGTCATCATGGTCACGGCACCCTTGGATGCCTGGTATGCGGCGACGCCAGCTGCTCCGACAAGTCCCCAGATGGACGAGACATTCACGATGGATCCGGATTCCTGCGCCAGCATGGCCGGTGCGACGGAGCGCATTCCCAGGAAGACACCGGTCTGGTTGACGGAGATGATCCGGTGCCAGTCCTGGATGTCGATATCCGTGATCGATTCGTACGATCCGACCAGGCCTGCGTTGTTGACCAGGACGTCGATGCGGCCGTGGGCCTGAAGCACTTCTTCCGTGAGTGCCTTCCACCCGTCTTCTTCGGCGACGTCGAGGCGCCGCCACTGGATGGCCCCGTCAGCTGCGTCGCCGGCGGAGGCGGCTATGTCGGCTCCGTAGACGGTCGCACCCTGTGCGGCAAGTGCCAGTGCTGTGGCGTGGCC
>NZ_JBFTKG010000134.1:0-1584 GCF_056395825.1 Arthrobacter sp. 05T47
CCGTTATATCGAGCATTGAAAAAGGAAGGGATTCGGCATGACTGTCGTTGAAGATATTCCGCAGCGATTGCTACCTGCCCCTGGTGCAGATGGCTACTGGGATCTCACTGAGGTTGCTGCATCCAAGAGGGAGGCCACCTTTGAAGAGTTCTTATCGACCGCACTTGTAGACATGGCGGTGCGTATCGACCCAACGTGGACGGCACCGTCGTTTCAGGCTCGGGCGCGTCGCCGCTGGCTTCAGGATCTTGCCCTTGTTGAGGCTGCCTGTGATCCCTGTCAAGGCATGCGAGGAAAACGCCGGGCTGCCCAGACAGAGGACGCTTACCTCGGTGTAACGGTCCTCCGCGAAGGGAGCGAAACACTGGTTGTGGGGGACGCCACGTTCGACATGCGCCCAGGGGATGCTGTTGTGTGGCGCAGCGACCAGCCGATCAGGTTTCAGGTCCACACACCTCAAGTCAAACAGACACTTATTATCCCGTTGATCGCACTGGAGGAAACGAGCGGCGGGAAACGCCTGTTCGGACCGCTGCTCCTTGACCGCACAGCACCAGCCACTGAGTTGTTTACCGGGTACCTCGCGTTGCTGGCGCGGACGTTAGACCGGTTGAGTGCCTCCGAAGTGCGCGTCGCACGCAGCGCAGCCCTGGAGCTGCTAATTCCGGCTACCCGCCACCAGGTCTCTGCGGAAAAAGGGGGAACAAATGAGCCCCCAATTGTCCTGCTGCAGGACTGGATCGAACAGCGCCTTCTTTCCGGGGATATCACAGCCCTTTCGATCGGTGCCGCCCATGGGATGTCGGTTCGCGGAGTCTATAGGGTCTTTGAGGAGGCCGGCGAGACTGTAGGAGCGTTCGTGCGTGCACGACGGTTGGCTAGGGCGCGTCGCGATCTCGCAGCTGGAGCCGGCTCAATCGCTGATATCGCGGTACGTTGGGGCTTTTCCGATCCCAGTCACTTCGCTCGTGCCTTCCGCGCAGAGTACGGCTGCGCGCCCCGGGATTACCGGACCTCCGCCGCGACAGCATGCTGACGTTCTGATTCTTGATTTACGGTTTTGGCAAGGATAGGCCAGAACCCGGCACGCAAATGCAGGAAGTCGACTTTCCTCGCCTGTGAAGATGTATTCACCAAGCCGTAACAAATCAAGGAGGAATTTCTGTGGCCCGTGAAGACATCGAGTTCACCGCACAAGGTGCGACAATGCGTGGCTGGTTCTACCCCGCCGACGACTCCAGCGGTGAGGCGCCGTGCGTGGTCCTGTCGCACGGATTCTCAGCAGTCAAAGAGATGTGGCTCGACCACTACGCCGAGGTGTTCCAGGCGGCCGGGTTGAGCTGTCTGGTCTACGACCACCCCGGATTCGGGGCCAGTGACCCGTTGCCGGGTACGCCACGTCAGGAGATCGACCCGTGGCAGCAGATCCGCTGCACCCAGCACGCGATCACCTACGCCCAATCCCGTCCCGATGTCAATGCCGATCGCATCGGCCTCTGGGGAACCAGCTACAGCGCTTCACACGCCTTCGTCGTCGCCGCGACCGATCACCGGGTCAACGCCGTCGTCACCCCGGTCCCAGCC
>NZ_JBFTKG010000135.1:0-1580 GCF_056395825.1 Arthrobacter sp. 05T47
AACAGATCAGCCCTGCCGCGGTTGCGGCGAGCAGGAACACACCATACGGCTGGGAGCCAAGGGTCTTCAGGCCGCCGTCGAGGCCGGAGGATTTGGATGGATCCGCGGTGGCCGCGGCGACGATGATCAGGATGCCGACGACGGCGAGCACCACGCCTTTGGCGGGATAGCCAATGGTTCCGATGCATTCGACCGCTGTGCGGGCGCTGCCAGGGTCCTGCAGATCCTCCATGAACTTGCGGGTGACGCCCCGGTAGACGTAGAAGGCGCCTGAGGCGATGATCGCGAGGCCGACGGCGATCAGCAGCACCACGCCGGCGGGCGCCCCCATGAGCTTCGCGGTGAAGTCACTGGCCGACTGGCTGGAGTTCTTGCTCCCGCCCGCGGCGAACACCGCGAAGGTGAAAGCCAAAAAGCCATACACCACGGCCTTCCCCACTGCGGCCCCCGCCTCCTGCAGCTTCTTCTTCGAGTCGGCCTCGGACCGGGCCTCGAAGACGGCCTCGCTGAGCATCCACAGGGCCAATGCGGCGCAACCCGCAAACCCGGCCCAGAGCAGGAACGGACCACCCGGCGTCGAAGCGAGCGATCCGAGCGCTCCGGACTGGTCGGCCTCCCCGCCCTGCCCCCTGTCGATCTGCAGGGCAATGACACCGATCAGGATGTGGACCAGGCCGATGAAGACGAACCCGCCGCGCGCCAAGATTCGCAACGCGGGACTCCGGCTCGCCGACGCCGCCTCGGATACCGCCCGATTAGCCTTCCGCGAGGCATCGCCCATGGCGAGACCCTCCCGATACTCACGTGATCTTCGGTTGCCCGCTCAGCATCGCCAGCCCGCCAGCGTCGCGGAATGCTCCAGTCTAAATCTGTCCGCGGCGCCACGACAGGGAGAGTCTTGACTTGCTCTCCTTTGCGGGGGAACCTGCAGGGATCCGGCACGTTCCATCGACGAAGGACATCGCCATGCCCGCGGCAAACCAAGGAAACGTCGGCGCGGACCTCTCACAGGTCGCTGAACTCGCTGCGCAGCTCCGGGTGGACTCCATCCGGTCCAGCACGTCCGCCGGATCCGGCCATCCAACGTCGAGCATGTCGGCCGCAGACTTGCTGGCTGTCCTGATCAGCCGTCATCTGCGCTATGACTGGGACAACCCGGACCTGGACACCAATGATCACGTGATTTTCTCCAAAGGCCATGCCTCTCCCCTCCTGTATTCGGTCTTCAAAGCCGTCGGCGTCGTTTCCGACGATGAGCTCATGACCGGCTACCGCCGCATCGGCCAGCGCCTGCAGGGACACCCGACGCCGGCACTGCCCTGGGTAGATTTCGCGACGGGCTCGCTGGGGCAGGGACTTCCGGACGGCGTTGGCGTGGCCCTCGCAGGAAAATACCTGGATCGGCTCCCCTACCGGGTGTGGGTGCTGTGTGGCGACAGCGAAATGGCCGAAGCCTCCATTTGGGAAGCCCTGGACAAGGCTTCCCATTACAGCCTCACAAACCTGATCACCGTCGTCGACGTAAACCGGCTGGGACAGCGGGGCGCGACCGAACTCGGCTGGGACATGGAGTCCGACGC
>NZ_JBFTKG010000136.1:0-1552 GCF_056395825.1 Arthrobacter sp. 05T47
ATCGTGACCAGGAGGTGAAAAGGGCAGTCCAGTGGCTGCGCGACGACGTCCCGATTCCCGGGGCCACCGGCTTGGAGTACACCCTCGTGGGCGCCGACGTCGGCAAGAAAATCTCGATGAAAGTCACCCCCTCGCTGGACGGCAGGATCCTGAAGGCCCAGAAGAGCTCGCCTACGGCGAGGGTGGCGGGTCTGCCCTTGATTTCGGCCACGCCGACGATAGCCGGCACCGTACTGGCCGGGAAATTCCTGACCGTGAAGCGGGGCACCTGGACTTGGGGTACTGCCTTCACGTACCGCTGGCTGCGCAACGGCGTCCCGATCTCAGGAGCCACGGAGCCGACCTACAAGGTCCGGACCGCCGACAAGGGCACCAAGCTCACCGTCCGCGTCACGGGCTCCCGGCTTGGCTACACGACCGTCACCACAACCAGCGCGGCGCGCATCGCACAGTGACCATCGCACGATGATACAGGCCGCTGACTAACGGCTTCCCCGGGTGCGCGGCATGACGTGGCCCGGGGACTTTGGCCGGTCCGTCCCGGCTGCCGCGCAGCCATGAAGAACATCATGAATCCGCTACGCAAGGCAGCGGCCCTGGCCCTCCTGCTGCCGGCCGCCGCCCTCATTGCCTTGACCGGCGCCGCTTCCGCCACCGCTGAGAATCTCACAGGCGACCTGGACACCGAGGGGCCGACCGACAGGGCCTACGAGGAGCCGGACATGGCTGCCGTCGCCCCGGCGGATCCGCCCCGTTGCCCCGAGGGCAACCGGGCGCGGGCCGCGTACAAGGCGACCAATTACGCCGAAGGGGACAACACCTGAAGTCACTTCGTGGCGAAAGCCATCAAAGCAGAGTCGGACCGCCGCGAAGCCGAACACAATGACGGGGTGATGTACCCGTCCTGGGCCGAGAGCATTCCCGGGGGTCGACGGCTCAAGGACAACTGAAGTAGCACGGCGATGCCAGGCTCGAGT
Organism: Arthrobacter sp. 05T47; assembly: GCF_056395825.1. Taxonomy (NCBI): domain Bacteria; kingdom Bacillati; phylum Actinomycetota; class Actinomycetes; order Micrococcales; family Micrococcaceae; genus Arthrobacter; species Arthrobacter sp. 05T47. The sequence goes on from NZ_JBFTKG010000136.1 coordinate 978, forward strand.
TAAGCGCGTTCACGACTTGCCTGGGCGTTAGCGCCTGAGCTGCGCTGTAGAGGGCAGGGGATCGTAGATCAATGATGGACACGGCGTCGTTGACGACTGGTACTCTCAGGAGTTCCCGAACGGCTAAGATTCCGAGCAACTGGCCAGGCCGCTTCCGCCTGGGTCACGCGCTCAGGATTCGGTCGACGGACAAACGGCACACTTGGTTCATGCTGCCTAGTTGACGACCTTGAAGTCTTCGAACTCGTCGAGAACGGTGATCGTGACCTGAACATTCAGGGGAGTGTCGTAGTCGACATGGAGGTGAAACTCGACGCCGCCACCGCCGCCCTCGTCGTCATGGGGTCCGATGTTCGTGACATAAACATTAGCCTCACCCAGGTGGGGCCGGCCGATGACGTCCTCCGGATTTGGTGGACTTACTGGCATCCATTCGGCTGCGGTAATGATGACTGACGATCTCCGGTTGATGGAGTCCCAGTTGTAGTTTTGCCGTGACCGGCCCTTCATATTGCGGTAGATAAGGCGGATCGAATGCGACATGGCCTGCCCCCTGGCTTGCGTTGAGAGTGATC
>NZ_JBFTKG010000137.1:0-1550 GCF_056395825.1 Arthrobacter sp. 05T47
ACCCGAAGGTTGCGGTCGGAGGCCGCCGCCAGGCGGCAGGAAAGCAAGAAGGAACCAAAGGGGGAGCGAATAGCGAGAAGAGGTCAACGAGAAGGGATCCGCGGAGGAATCGAGTCGTGAAGAGAGCATAGCGATCAGGTCAACGATGGCCGCGCAGCGGACATCCGGGAAACAGGAAGCTGGCGTAGAGGGATTMGAAAGGTTAGCTGGGGATGCGCGCCAGCGCCGACCCTTCTTCTAAATGCCTTCCCTCGACCCGGCTCAAATTTTTCGACCGCCGACATCAACCGCCAGCACATTCAGCTCGGTCACTTCGACCCCCGCAAAGCCCAGCGGCTTCGGCTATCGCCGGACCGGTCAACGCCGCTACGCGGTTCGGGGCGACGCCATCGAAGGTGTGTCGATGTTCAAGACGTGGGTGAACCTTGCGTGATTCCAATTCACAATTCGGTTGGCAGTGCATCGATCCGCACAATGGGCGAGGTTGTTCTTAGGGTCACCACGTGATCCGCTCGGACCTGAACCCAATATTGGGCGCTCGCGCCCACAGCGCACGACTCCAGAAGGAGCAGCTCTAGCGTCTCCCCGTCACGGCGCAGGGTCGAAAACCCCGAATCCAGGTAATCAACCAGTGGAGCAGCGGCGGCCGCTCGCCGCGTCACGGTGCGTGCAGTCAAGTCGAGCACATAACGGCTGCCCGCAGCGCTCGTCACCAAGTACCGGCCAGTATCCTCATTCCGAAGCTCCTGTGTCATGAGAAGAGCGTATGGGCGGCCTATGACCATACTGCCCTGTCTCCATGCCAGTCGATGGAGTTGCCGTTGTTTCAGCCCGAGCTGCATTTCGATTGGTCCGTGAGGTCCCCGCATTTCCTGCAAGAGGTGCCAATTGGTGCGGAGCGCCCCGACCCGCTGTGTCCTTTCGAGTTTCGGGATGGTGATTTGTCGAGCGGGGAGCTCTGCGCTCAGACCCCAGGATGCACAGGAACGGTGCGGGGCCGATAGATGGCCGTACGGCCGCGCATGGTGCCGAAGAACCGTGCCACATTGTCGGCTCCCACCGCCGCAGGCGTTGGGAGCCATTCTGCAGGGCGTTCTGCTGTCTGCCGTCGGCGACTCCGGTAGAGTCAGATGGCCTTATCTGAGCGCCCGCACCGAAGCCGAGACAGTGGTCTTGAATCCTGTTCGGGAGCCGGTCGCTCTCACCATGAGGGTCCTGCCGGCGTCAGCGGAGGTGAGCCGGTACGTTTTCGCCGTGGCTCCAGGGATCCTGACCCCGGATCGGTACCACTGATAAGCGAAGGAAGAGGGTGTCGGCTGCCAGCCGCCGACGTACACCGTCAGGGCGGATCCGGGCTTGGGCGTGCCTTTGATGATCGGGGTGGTCACCAGGGTGAACGTTCCAGGGCCGATTTTCGCGGACTGTACCGCCGGGTGAATGAGGCCCGGGCCGGCTTTGAAGCTGAGTGCGGCGCCAGCATCGGCCGGGACGGGTTGATACCCCAGGGCTGTCGCCCCCTTGATCGGGGTTCCGTTCCGGTACCACTGAGG
>NZ_JBFTKG010000138.1:0-1546 GCF_056395825.1 Arthrobacter sp. 05T47
ACCTGGCACCGGCTCAAACTATGCCGCAGCGAAAAATGCCGGGTTGCGTTCTTTGACCGTTCACGCAACAACAGCGGCGTTTGGCATGACGTGAAAATCTGCGGCAACCCGGCGAATCTTCGAGCGCACCGGGCGCGAAAACATGAATCAAAGCTCGTGAATTGACCCCATTCCTGTTCCTGGATGACCAAGTTGGCAGGAGGAGGTCTTTTCGCTGACGGGCTATCCATCGCATCAAAGGACCTCAATGCAAGCCTTACCTCCAGACAATTCTGACCGAATCGCAGAGTACGCACATTCCGACAGGCTGGTCACCGCCGAATGGCTTGTGCAGCACATGGCTGACCGCAGGCTCGTCATCGTGGAGTCTGACGAGGATCCGCTGCTGTATGACGTGGGCCATATACCGTCGGCAGTCAAAATCGATTGGCATACAGACCTGAACAACCAGGTGATGCGCGACTACCTGACGGGGCAGGAATTTGCCAACCTGATGACCTCCCGCGGTATTTCACGGGACAGCACCGTTGTCATTTATGGTGACAAGCACAACTGGTGGGCCGCCTATACGCTCTGGGTGTTCAGTCTCTTTGGCCATCCTGACGTCCGCCTGCTCGACGGCGGGCGTGAAAAGTGGATCTCCGAAGGACGTCCACTCGAGACGGCGCCTGCGCCGGCCCGGAGCACACCACCGTATCCGGTAGTCACACGGGACGACGCGTCCATCCGGGCATTTAAGAATGACGTCCAGGAACACATCGGGCTACCCCTGATAGACATTCGCAGCCCTGAGGAATTCACGGGTGAGCGCACGTCAATTCCCGATTACCCGCAGGAGGGGGTCCTTCGCGGCGGGCATATTCCGGGGGCGCGCAATGTCCCGTGGGCGCGGGCTGTTTCCCACGACGGGACGTTCCGGCCGCGGAGGGAACTCGAGGAGATCTACTTCAACGAAGTAGGCTTGCGAGCCGACGATGACGTCATCACCTACTGCCGCATTGGCGAGCGGTCAAGCCACTCGTGGTTCGCCCTGACTTTCCTGCTGGGCATGAAAAGGGTGAGAAACTACGACGGCTCATGGACCGAATGGGGCAATGCTGTTCGGGCTCCCATAGCGGTAGGTTTAGAAGATCCTGTTTGGGTGAGTAGTTCGGCTACCGTCTCTCCGGAGCCATAGATGGCCGGTCTACCCCCGCACCTCCAGCCTCGGCACCGTAACTGACTAAGTAGCCGCCTGGTGCCAGGAGTCACCAGCAGCCCGCCCCGTTACCTTTTTTCGTAGCCCGGGTCCTGTTGCAGCATAAGGGTGTGTTGGTCGGTCGGTCCCGGCATGGTTTCTGCCCCCAGTCGTTCATGATCCGGGGGGTTGTAACCGTACCGGCTTGGCGGCAGTTGATCGCTGATAGAGGCACGATGATGGGTCAGGCACGACGATCGGTCCTTCGTAACGTGGATGCCGACACCTGCCGCCGTTGACCAGCCAGTACAGACAGTGACGTGCGAACAAGGGAGCGAGTGAGGCGCTGATTCTGGATCAGTAGGATGT
>NZ_JBFTKG010000139.1:0-1540 GCF_056395825.1 Arthrobacter sp. 05T47
GCCACGGTCGAAATCGTCGCGGGGCTGCCCAGCATGCCGATCTTGACGGTGTCCAATACGGCCGGCGCGCCGGATTCGGCACCGTAGGCCGCCGTCGTCGCCTCCAGCTGGTCCGCGATGACCTGCTGGTCCACCGGCACGAAGCGGTGGTTCCAGTTGTCCTTCGGGTCGAAGGACACGATGCAGGTCAGGTTGGCGATCCCGAACACGCCGAGTTCCTGGAAGGTCTTCAGGTCAGCCTGCGCACCGGCGCCGCCGGTCGCTTCGGAGCCTGCGATTGTCAGCGCGACGGCGGGGGAGGAACCGGTGTCGGAGGCGGCAGCGGAAACAGCCAAAGCAGCGGAATCGAATGCGGTAGAAGTCATGGTCCCATCCTGCCATCCCGCCAAAACCACCCGCATTGTGCTCCTGAACAAGCATTCCGTGAACAGTATGAACAAAACCCGAGTGTTCCGGATCACTCGGACTAGGGTGGCGGGCGGTGTTGCTTACAGGCGGCGCCGGATCCAGGAAGGTTCATTGATGAGCACTCAACTGTCCGAAGCGGCCCAGACCCGGAAAGCCGTTGGCAACATCCTCAAAGGCTCGGCCGGCAACCTTGTCGAGTGGTACGACCTCTACGTCTACACCGTCTTCGCAGCCTACTTTCAGGCCCACTTCTTCAACTCCAATGACGACCTCCAGGCCGGCCTTGAGGCGATGGCCGTATTCTCGACGTCTTTCCTGATGCGCCCGATCGGCGCCTGGTTCTTTGGCCGCTACGCCGACCGCAAGGGCCGCAAGGCCGCCCTGACCCTGAGCGTGACCATGATGTCCGCCGGTTCSTTCGCCATCGCGGTRCTGCCCACCCAGSASSWGATCGGCCTGTGGGCMATGATYCTGCTGGTSCTSATCCGSGTRATCCAGGGCTTCTCSGTSGGCGGCGAGTAYGGCACCAGCGCCACCTACATGTCCGARGCCGCCACCACCAAGCGCCGCGGGTTCTTCTCMAGCTTCCAGTACGTCACCCTGATCGGCGGCCAGATGCTSGCRCTGCTGGTCCTGGTCATYCWGCAGAACGTGATGCCCAAGGCCGASCTSRSCGAGTGGGGCTGGCGGATCCCRTTCGCGATCGGCGGCGTYGCKGCCCTTGTGGTCCTGTGGCTGCGGCGCTCCATGGAGGAGACCGTCTCCGCCGAACAGATCGAGGCTGCCAAGGCCCCCGCGGTGGCCGGCCAAGCGCAGCCGGGCACCATGAAGCTCCTGTTCACCAGCTACTGGAAGCCGCTGATGATCTGCATCGGCATCACTCTCGGCGGCACCGTGGCGTTCTACACGTACACCAACTTCATCCTGAAGTTCATGAATGACACCTCGGGTATCGCCAAGACCGACACCTCGGTGATCAACTTCTGGGCGCTGTTCATCTTCATGCTGCTCCAGCCGGTCTACGGCATCATCTCGGACAAGGTGGGCCGCAAGCCGCTCCTGCTCTGGTTCGGCATCACCGGCGTCCTGTTCACCTGGCCGCTGCTCTCCACCCTGGCCGGCACCAAGGACC
>NZ_JBFTKG010000140.1:0-1529 GCF_056395825.1 Arthrobacter sp. 05T47
GTGCACCCCCTTGCGGGCGGCCTGCAGTTGCTCGGCTGCGATCTCTCCGGCGTCCATTCCCTGGACGAATACCGCACCCTGATCGCGGACTACGCCCGCGACAACCCCCACGCTGGGTGGGTACAGGGAGCGGGCTGGTATGGAGACGTTTTCGACGGCGGTTTCCCGCACCGCGCGCTCTTGGACGAGCTCGTACCGGACAGGCCCGTGTTCCTGATCAGCCATGACGGACACGGTGCCTGGGTGAATTCACGCGCGCTCGAGCTTGCCGGAATCACTGACACAACTCCCAATCCGGACGGCGGCATCATCGCCCGCGACGGCGCGGGCACCGCGACCGGCATGCTCATCGAACACGCCGCCGACCTCGTCTCCGCACTGATTCCGGTACCGGACACACGGCACATCCGCCGTGCGCTCCTCACGGCCCAGGCCTATATGCACTCACTGGGCGTGACCGCCTGGCAGGACGCCGCCGTCGGGCAAGCCCTGGGCATGCCCGATTCATTCGAGCATTACCTAGCGCTGGAGTCCGATGGCCTGCTGACTGCCACCGTGACCGGGGCGCTGTGGTGGCGGCGGGACCTCGGCCTTGAGCAGCTGGAGCTGTTCAGGGAACGCCGGGCACGGGCGGGCGGACGCTTCCGGGCCACGGCCGTCAAGATCATGGTGGACGGCGTTTGTGAAAACCTCACCGCAGCCATGACCAGGCCCTACAAAGGCCATCCCCACGAACTGGGCATGAGCCTGATCGAACCGGACGAGCTGACACGGATCACCCGCGCAGTGGACGCGGCAGGCTTCGACCTGCACCTGCACGCGGTAGGCGACCAAGCAGTACGTGACTGCATCAACGCACTGAACCTGCCACGTCGCAAGGGCTGGGACCCACGCCATCAGATAGCGCACCTGGACCTCGTGGACCCCGCCGACGTCGACCGGTTCGCCGCCAGCGGCGCCATCGCCAACATCCAACCGCTCTGGGCGCGGCAGGATCCTGCGCTTGTGGAAACAAAGCTGCCGTACCTGGACGAAGCACACCAGCGGGCGCATTTTGCCTTCGAGACTTTGCGAAGCGCCGGCGTCGAACTGGCGATAGGCAGCGACTGGCCGGTGTCCAGTCCTGACCCGCTGTGGGGCATCCACACTGCCGTGAACCGCACCGCCCCGCCCGCTGACCCCCACGCCCGCGACACCCGATCGCAAAACGAACCGCTGCTTCCCACAGAGGCCATCACCCTCGGGTCGGCGCTCGCCGCCCACACCACCGGAGCCGCGCGAGCCAACCGTCTCGACGCCGAGAGGGGAGCGATTCGGGTCGGCATGGCCGCCGACCTTGTGGTGCTCGACGCCGATCCGCATGCCGTCGAGGCCACCGCCCTTGGCCGAATCGGCGTCGAACTCACACTCGCCGAAGGTCGCGCTGTCTACAGCCGCAGCCGCGACGGCGCCCTTCCCACCCTTCTTGCGCAGTAGCAAACTTAAGCAGTAGCAAAGGACCGATCATGGATCAGCCAATAGCCTCAACG
>NZ_JBFTKG010000141.1:0-1515 GCF_056395825.1 Arthrobacter sp. 05T47
GATCATGCCGTTGATCGCCGAGGATCCGCCCAGGCCCCGCCCGCGTGGCCACCACAGCTTGCGGCCGTCGAGATGCGGCTCGGCCTCGGTCCAGAAGCCCCAATTGCACTCGCCCTTGGCCTTGATCAGCTCGCCCACGCCGGCGGGCATGCGCACCAGCACCGAGCCGTTCTTGCCGCCGGCCTCCAGCAGCAGCACCTTCACGGCCGGATCCTCGGTCAGCCGCGCGGCCAGCACGCAACCCGCCGAGCCGGCGCCGATGATGACGTAGTCGTAGCGCGTGCCCGACATGGCGTCCCTCCCACAATGTTATCGTTGTTTAGACAGCACAGTGACCCGGTCCCGGGACGGCGGCAAGAGGGCATGAAACTGTCGGTACAGGTTAGAGCTGTCCTCAAAACAGGCTTAAGTTGTCAATAATGAGAGGCGGTCGCATGTACGTGCGCGACAGTTCATTACTCGAACGGGTCCGACATCCGCCGCCCCTCACGGCCCTACGGATCGGCGCGTGTGGAACCTGCGCACTTTGAGCGGCCGAGCGGAGGTCCGATCCTTCAGCCCGAGCGCGCGCCGCCAGACCGGATCATTCTCCTCAGCGTTATGTAGCGTCTCATGGCAGTCGATATGCACGAGACGCAAAAGCCTCAAGCACGCGGCGGCCTTTTGCGGCGCTTGGGACAGACAGTCTTTGCAATCAGGATGTTGCGTGGCGTTGCCACCGAAGGTGCAGCGGTGATCGTAGGACAGATGGTGGATGACACTATCGTCTAGGCTGCGGCTGACGACGGCATTGCCGCAATCGGCGCAGCAGCCGTCCTGGGACACGTGCAGCGCACTCTTGACCGCAGCAGAGCTGCATATTTCGTCTGTGAACTGCGTCCAACCCGACACGCCCTGGTATTTGCGTTCAAGAGCCTCTTTCTTATTTCGCCTGAAGAGCGAGGGGTCGGGCACTGCGGTTTGCACTCCATGGCCTCACCTGTGTCGGAAAACACACCGTAAGCCGGATGGACCATGCGGACCGCGGCATGTTGAAAATGCTAATTTCTCCAGAGCGCCATCAGCAATCATTGGTTTCGATCCAGAAACCAGACATTCGCAAAATCTACCTGGCTTCCTCCAATGTAGAGAGCAGCGTCTTGGCTGTGCTGACCGTCACCTGCTCGCGCAGGCGGTCCAGGGCGAACTGCATGGGCACGGGGTTCTTGAAGACGAGGTGGCTTTCGAGCTTCTCTACGACGCCCCACCCGATGAAAGCCGCGATCTCCGCGTGGTGCTGGTCGAGAAGGTCGATACGATCTAGGTGTCTRCGGAGATAGTCGCGCTTGCCGTCTTCGGCCATCTCGCCCCGAAAGTCGGCCAGTTGTTCGGCGATCTCCCCGAGGTTCTTTTTGAACTGTAGATCCTTGCACTCAATGAACAGCACGCGTCGATCGGCGGGGTGCCAGGCGAGGACATCGACGTCGCCGTAATCGCGCTCGAAACCCTTGCGCAAGAGCTTGGTGATCTTGAGAT
>NZ_JBFTKG010000142.1:0-1513 GCF_056395825.1 Arthrobacter sp. 05T47
CTGGCCGACGCCGCAGCAGCCCTGGGCGACGTCACCCGCGTCGTGCTCGCCGCCGGGGTGTCCCCGGTCCAGGCAACCACCGACCGGGTGATGCACGTCGACCTTCTCGGCACCGCCTACGTCCTCGAAGAATTCGGCCGGGTCATCGCCGCCGGCGGCTCCGGCATCGTCATCTCCAGCATGGCCGGCCACATGGGCGACGGCTATCCCCGCGAGATTGAACACGCACTGGCATATACACCGACGGCAGAACTTCTGGAGCTGCCGTTCCTCGCCGCCGAGAAAGTGGGCGACTCCGGCGCCGCCTACACCCTCGCCAAGCGCGGCAACGCCCTGCGCGTCCAGGCAGCAGCCACCACCTGGGGTGAGCGCGGGGCACGCATCAACTCCCTGAGCCCCGGCATCAKCTCCACCCCGCTCGCCCAGGATGAGATGTCCGGACCGTTCGCCGAAGGCTACCGCACCATGATCCGGACCTCGGCCGCCGGGCGCATGGGCACCCCCGCCGAAGTGGCTACCACCGCGGCGTTCCTCCTCGGACCCGAAAGTGCCTTCATCACCGGCTCCGACCTCCTCATGGATGGCGGGGTCATCGCAGCCATGCGGGCCGGGCAGCTCTAGGATCTGACTCCGAGGCCAACACTCCAGCTGTCGACAGCTGGGGTCAATTCGGATTATCCACGGCTGGAATCGGGAGCCATTGGGGCAGCTCCCTAACAGCCGCAGCGGTGGATAACCCATGAGGACTGTCCCCGGTTGTGGGCAGCGGGACCGTGCTGAAACCCCAGATCTCCCTACGTGGTCCGTGGGCCTGCGAGCTCCCGTTCTGCCCTGTACCAGCTGCCGTGGATAGGTTCAGAACCGTGTTTGGGGCTAACCGCGATCAGCTGCCCGGGCGTTCCGAGCTTGCACTTCCTGCAGAATACGCTCGGCCAGGTTCAGCCAGCCAGTGACCGGCATGCGCCGTACCCCTGTCTTCAGTTAGGTGCGCTGGAGTCCGACGGCGCGGGTGATGAGGGCGTCGAACTGGCGGTCGCTGAGCAGGCCCCGGGCGGTGATCAGTGGCTTGGCACCGTATCCGACGGCGTAGCGGGTCTTGGGAGTTGCGGCGGTCACAGCCTTTCCGATTGCGTCGGCGATGACCGACGGCGGTGAGTTGCGGTTCCCGTTGGTCTCTGAGCGCAGCGACTTCGCGACGRCCTCCGCGTGTGGGGCGTAGGGGCCGTTACCGGAGGTGGCCTCCAGGTTGTCGGCGGCGATGCCGCCCCACTCGGTCGCAATGCCGCCGGGCTCTATGACGACGACGTTGATGCCGAAGGGCTTGACCTCCAGGCGGAGGCAGTCACTGAGTGCCTCGAGCGCGAACTTCGTGCCGTGGTACCAGCCGCCCAGCGGTGTGTAGATCTTTCCGCCCATCGAGGTGATGTTCACGATCGAGCCCGAACGCTGCGTGCGCATGTGCGGCAGCACCAGCTGCGCCAGCCGCATTGCTCCGAAGACGTTGACCTCGAAC
>NZ_JBFTKG010000143.1:0-1496 GCF_056395825.1 Arthrobacter sp. 05T47
ATACTACACAGCCCATCCACAGGGATGCAAGGGCGACACGCTGTTAATTGTTCCTGCTGTGCCCTAGTGTTGGGATTAGAACCACCAACTTAAACAGCTTTAGCCGGTACACCTGCGAAGTGTACCGGCTAGCAAAAAAGCTGTTGTTCATTTGCTCATTTTGGCCATGTTTCCTGGAAGGTACTCCATGACTGTATTAGAACGGCGCTCATTCCGTTCCAATGAAACTACTCTAACCGCAGTTGAAGCCCTAGTCAAAGACTGGCCCGAGCTTTCCCCCACGAAAGCCCGGCGCGTTGCTGCCCTACTCCGCTCAGGGAATCTCCGCAGCGATGCAAGCACCACGCCAAACGCGGCTGCCGCGTGACGGCCCCGGATGACACGGCAGCTCTGCACAACTTCACCCGCGGCGGCGACTTCATGTTCGACATTCCAGACCACACTCCCGCGTGGTGGGGTGCTGGGCAGGACGTTCTGGGGGYTGAAGGTGAAGCACTCATGATCTGCGGCCCCTCCGGTGTCGGTAAGACAACGCTCACCGGCCAGCTCGTGGCAGGCAGCATCTTTGGCGGCACCGTCCTAGGGCTACCCGTAATGCCGTGCGAACGAGTCCTATACCTCGCAATGGACCGGCCCCAGCAAATCGCCCGGTCGCTGCGCCGGCACTTCACCAGGGGCCAGAAGGACGAAGTGAACGGCCGCCTAACCATCTGGAAAGGCCCGCCGCCCGCTGACATTGCCAGGAACCCGGACCTTCTAAGGGATCTCGCGCTCGAAGCGAAGGCCAACAGGGTATTCGTTGACAGCCTCAAAGACGCCGCCATAGGTCTCTCAGAGGACGCGGTGGGGGCTGGATATAACAATGCCCRGCAAAAGGCCCTGGCGGCTGGCGTAGAGGTCATAGAGCTTCATCACCAGGTGAAGCGAGGCGCTGACGGCGGGGTGCCCAACACGCTCTCTGACGTGTACGGCTCAACATGGCTGACAGGCGGGGCAGGCTCGGTCATTCTGCTGTCAGGCAAGCCGGGAGACACCATCGTTGACTTCCGACACCTGAAGCAACCAGCGGACACGGTAGGCCCATTCAAGGTGATGCACGACCACGCAGCGGGCATCTCGTCGGTCTGGAACGCAGCGGACCCACTCGCCATGATCCAAGCCTCACGCGGGCAGGGAATCACCGTCAGTGACTATGCGACGGCACTCTTCGAGAAAGAGAAACCCACCGCGAACGAGATAGAGAAGGCCCGGCGGAAGCTCAACGCACTGGATAAGTCGGGCGTCATTGGATCCGTTGATGTTCCGGCCACAAACGGCGGCAACCCATCCAAGGTCTATCACCTCCCGACCCCGCTACCCGCGGCAGCCTAAGCGCCCACGCAGCACTCACGGCCCACTAAAAGCGTGGACCCTCCACGCCCCCGAAATACACCCACGCACCCCCGGAATTCCGCGACTTTAGGCCCCACGGCACCGCCCACGGCGCCCACGCGCAG
>NZ_JBFTKG010000144.1:0-1496 GCF_056395825.1 Arthrobacter sp. 05T47
CCGTTGAAAGAGGTCGGCGCACTCCTGGACGCCAAGGCTCTCCACCCGGCCCGCAGCGCCGTCAAGCACCTGTCCGTCCTGGCCGCCACGCACGGCATCCGGCGCAGCCGGGTCGATGAGGTCATGGCGATGACTGGAATCACCGATACCGCCCGGAAGCGCGTCAAGGGCTTCTCCCTCGGCATGGGCCAACGGCTCGGTATCGCCGCTGCTCTGCTGGGCGACCCTAGAACCGTGATCTTCGACGAGCCAGTGAACGGGCTCGACCCCGAAGGCGTCCAGTGGGTGCGCACCCTTTCCCGCCATCTCGCCTCCGAGGGCCGGGCCGTGTTCCTGTCCTCGCACCTGATGAGTGAGATGGCACAGACTGCCGACCATCTGATCGTTATCGGCCGTGGCCGGATTATCGCCGATGCTCCTGTCGCGGAGATCCTCGCCCAAGGGCAGGACCGGACACTGGTCCGCAGCGACCAGGCGCATCAGCTGCAGGCTGGCCTGGCCTCCGCCGGGATCACCTTCCGCGAACTGGAATCGGGGCTGCTGGAAGTCGCGGGCGCCGARCCMCGCCRGATCGCCTGGATTGCCCGGGAGCATGACGCTCTGATCCACGAGCTGACGCCGGTCCGGGCCTCGCTCGAAGAGGCGTACATGGAATTGACCCGAGATGATGTTGAATACCGCTCCGSCGCACTGGCCGGGGCAGGAGAGGKRRCCYGATGACCACCGCCGTACCCACCAGCCGTCGCGCTGCGGCCGCCGTCCGCCAGGACAACGGGATAGGGCTCACCTTCCTTCGGGCCGTGCACGCCGAATGGATCAAGCTGACSTCCCTGCGCTCCAGCTWCATCATCCTCACCATCGCGTTTCTGGGCATGGTCGGAATCAGCCTGCTCAGCACCCTGTCCGTGGTCGACATGGCCTCTGGCTACATCGCCTWCGGCGCGGACCCRGCGGGCAGCGAAGCCCAACTGGGCACGGYKGAGGAGTTCGGCGTGATGGCCCGCGGCGTGGCATCCAACGGCATTGTCATCGGCCAGTTCCTGATCGCCTCCCTGGCCGTCATGCAGATCGGCTCCGAATACGGCACCCGCATGATCATCACAACCCTCACCGCGGTGCCCCGCCGGATCACCGCTGTCCTGGCCAAGACGCTCGTGGTCGCCGGCACCTCCTTCATCGTTGGAGTCGCCGCGGCCCTCACCTCCTACGCCATCGCCCAGCCGCTCCTGGAGCCCCACGGGCTCAGCTATCCACTCATCGCTGACGGGGTTATCCGGGCCATCTTCAGCACCGGGGCCTACCTCGCCCTGGTCGCCGTCCTCGGCCTGGGTATCGGGACACTGCTGCGCAACAGCGCCGGCGGCATCGTGGCCACGCTCGGAGTGCTCATCGTCCTTCCGATCATCGTGGCGATACTTTCCAGCGTGAACGGCTCGTTCAGGGACCTTGGGCTCTACCTGCCCACGTCCGCCGGCACCGACATGGTGGCAATCCGC
>NZ_JBFTKG010000145.1:0-1481 GCF_056395825.1 Arthrobacter sp. 05T47
GTGTTGACCAGCAGCGTCCACCGCCAGGTCGCGAACTCGGTTAGCACGCCACCGAGGAGCAGACCGATGGCGCCGCCGGCTCCGGCGATGGCGCTGAAAACGCCGAATGCGGTGGCCCGTTCCCTGCCGGTGGGGAAAGTCACCGAGAGCAGCGACATCGCGGCCGGGGCGAGGAGCGCCGCGAACACGCCCTGCAGGACGCGGGCCGCCAGAAGCACCCCGATATTGGGGGCGATGCCGCCGAGGACGGAGGCCAGGCTGAAGCCCACGAGGGCCACGATGAAGGCGCGCCGGCGGCCCCACTGGTCCGAGACCCGCCCTCCAAGAAGGAGCAGCGCCCCGAAAGCGAGGCTGTAGGCGGTGATCACCCAATGGCGGTCCGCGTCGCTGAACGCAAGATCGGTCTGGGCCTGCGGGAGGGCAATGTTCATGATCGAGGCGTCGAAGACCACCATCAGCTGGGCGATCGAGATGAACACCAAGGCTATCCAGCGGCGTCTCCGCGTGGGATCCGCTGCCTTCACGGCAGAGAAGTCAGTCATTCAGGGTTCTCCAAAGAAGTCTTGGTGGCGGGGGAGAGATGAGAAAGCGCTTTTGCGTCCCTCCGTCATCCAGTCAACCGCCATGCCCGAACCCGAGGTAGTGGCTGGTGTTCCATGTAATAGCCGTACCTCCCACCAGCGGCTTGTTCGCGCGTACCGTGGAAAAGGTGAGCAACAACAGTGAAGTGAGCGATTTCCTTAAGTCGCGCCGTGCCCGGATCAGCCCTGAAATGGCAGGGCTGCCCGTGTACGGGGGCCTGCGCCGGGTGCCCGGGCTCCGCCGCGAGGAACTCGCAGCAGTGTCCGGGATGAGCATTGATTACTACAACCGACTCGAGCGCGGAAACCTCACCGGCGTCTCCGACAGCATCCTCGAATCCCTCGCCCGGGCCCTGAAACTCGACGACGCCGAACGCACCTACCTCTTCGACCTCGCCCGCGCATCAAACCTCAAACGGCCCCGGCAGCGCCGGCGCGTGCCGCAGAAGCTCAGCCCCAGTATTCAACATCTTCTCGACGGCATGACCGGCATCCCGGCCTTCGTCCAGAATGGCCGGCTCGATGTCCTCGGCATGAACGCCCTGGCCCGGGCGCTCTACCACCCCAACGGCGACGAGCCGGAGCCGCCCCAGAATTTCGCACGTTTCGTCTTCCTTGATACGGGTTCCCGGGACCAGTTGCCCGAGTGGGGATCAATGGCCCAGGACGTCGTGGCCATCCTCCGGCAGGAAGCCGCCCGCGATCCCCACAACCGCGACCTCTCAGACCTCATCGGAGAGCTCTCCACCAAGAGCGAGGACTTCCGGACCATGTGGGCCRCCCAGAACGTCCGGCTCCACCGCACCGGAGTGAAACCCTTCCGCCACCCCATCGTCGGGGACTTCGAACTGACCTTCCAGGCCATGCAACTCCCGGGCGATGAGGGCCTGACCCTGATCG
>NZ_JBFTKG010000146.1:0-1412 GCF_056395825.1 Arthrobacter sp. 05T47
GGCCATTTCCTCGAGGCGCCCCGAAAACGGAGCGACCGCAGCCGAATTACAGGGCGGCGCGGTTCTTGTAGGCCGAAACGGCCAGAGCGATGAGGCTCAGCATGGCAAATCCAGTCATCTTGCATCGCCGGGACCGGATCGCCCCGACGCCGGTCATATAAGATGACAACGTTGTCAAATCAAGGCCGCATGCTGCGACGCAACAACGCATGAAACACCCTCTCCCAGAGGGAGAGGGAGGGGCCCAGGCGAAGCCTGGGAGGGTGAGGGGTTACGCCGCCAACCGGCGTGCCGGCACGCCGTCGWCCGTCCCTAACCCCTCAWCCGACCTGCTTCGCAGGCTGCCTTCTCCCTCCAGGGAGAAGGARCAGGAGCCGGACGGGGATARAGCAGCGTGGAYCCCCGGCGTTCGTCGAAAAGAGTYCCACGAACTCAATCGCTTRCAACTTTCTCRKCCAMTTCAATCAGACGSGCWGAAACCCGGGTCATAATCAAAGCCGTCCCCGCCATGGGGAGGGCTCTTGGTACCGGCCCAAGCGTGGCGAGGACCGCATCGAGCGGGGCCGCTTGAAGCGTCGTGGGAAAAGGCGGGTTTGCAGGATCGCTCASRAGGCGTGATTGGGCCGCCAAGCCGTCCACGGCGCAACGAGCGGGTCGACAGGGCCGGGATCGTCAAACCGGCCTAACAGGATCAGCCGAGGCCGCCGCCGGATCACCGCGGGGCTATTGRTCCTGCCCGTCCGTGGGACAGCCGGGTCCAGGGTTGAAACAGCACCCGCGCCTCCGGCCCTCCGGAATAACGACGCGGCGGAGCGGTCGACGAAGCCGAAACGCTAAACAAACCTACGGTCCCCGGGCTCCGCCCGGCCGCTCCGCGCCTCCCCATCAGCTTWCGTGGATKTCCACGGGAGATCGCCTCTCCATGTCCCTCTCCCCCTTGCGGGAGAGGGTGGCCTCGCGRAGCGAGGTCGGGTGAGGGGTCTCTCAGAACTATGCGGAGAGGCCTTTCGACCCCTCATCCGTCAGCTKCGCTGACACCTTCTCCCGCAAGGGGAGAAGGGAGCTTTTACATATCCAGCCTGAAGTCGATCACCTTGGCGCCGCTGGCCACGGCGTCGAGGGTCTTGGTCTCGGCGCCCAGCAGGCGGCGGTAGGTCCAGTACGAGGCCATGACCTTTTCGACGTAGTTGCGGGTCTCGAGCGCCGGCAGGCTCTCGATCAGCAGCAGGCTGTCGCAGTCGGCGCCCAGCTGCTGCTGCACCTTCAAGAGGGTGCCCGGTCYGCCGTTGTAGGCGGCCACCGCGCGCAGCAGGTCGGGGCTCTGCAGCCCGCGGTCCATGAGCCAGGTGAAGTAGTCCTGGCCGACCCGCAGGTTGAAGGCCGGGTCGAACAGCGGGGTGTTGTCGGCCAGC
>NZ_JBFTKG010000147.1:0-1389 GCF_056395825.1 Arthrobacter sp. 05T47
CAGCATCGCTGCCGTTCCGCCGGGGCTCTGCATTGAGTCGCCGACAATGACGATTCCCGCGAGGACGGTGAACACCCCCATGATGGCCGCCCCGGTCCGCAGCAACACGGTGGACCGCTGCTGGGGATCCTTGTCGCGCGTTCTGACCACGACGATGGCAAATACAATAATCGCGCCGAGCGCCAAAATGACCGGGACGTTCATGGGATGCCTCCTGATGGCGAACGGAGCCTACGTCCATTGCATCCACGGTCCAGTTGCGTTGCCAAGGGGAGAAAGGCCCGCTTCGGTGCGGGGGTGCTGGTGGAGTGCACTCAACTCGGGCCTTCCTGGCATATGTCGAGACGCAATACACTCCAGGCTGCATCCATGGCATCTCCGGTGGCAGCAATATACGCCCGCATCTCAGACGACAAAACAGGCGAGCCTAGGCGTGCAACGCCAGGAGGAGGACTGTCGCGCCCTTGCGGAAGAGCAAGGAATGTCAGTTCACGCGGTCTACACGGATAACGACATCAGCGCCTACTCAGGCAAGAAGCGCCCCGGCGACCTGAGGATGCTGGCGGACATCGCAGCGGGGGCCGTCGATGTCGTCATAAGCTGGCACACTGACCGGCTCCACCGTAGTCCCACAGAGCTTGAGGACTACATAGCCGTATGCAACAAGCATTCTGTCGCCACGCATACAGTCAAGGGCGGGGAGATTGRCCTACGCACGCCAGAAGGGATGTTGCGGGCTGGCCTGCTGGGGCAGGTTGCCCGCTATGAGTCTGCCCACAAGGCGGAGCGTGTACGTCGAGCCCAACAGCAAAAGGCCATGACTGGGGATGGCTGGGCGGCTCCCGCCCCTTTGGCTGGCAGAGCGTCGGGTGTCCCTGTGCTGGACGATGTTGGGGCGGCCATTGTGCGCGAGGCCCAAGGCCACGTTCTGGCAGGGTTCTCGCTGGGGTCATTCATTCAGATGTTGGGTGACCGCGGGGTAGGACCGCTCGCGGTGGCGCGTGGTCCTACGCAACCTTGCGGCAGATGCTCCTGCGCCCCCGCAACGCTGGCCTTGCCGAGTGGGAGGGGGAAATTGTCGGAGAGTCGGAGTTTCCGGCCATAGTGGAGCGCCACATTTGGGAAGCCACATGCGCTGTACTGAAGGACCCGGCACGTAGGCGCTCGCGGACGAACAAGGCAAGGCATTTGCTGGCGGGCATCGCCCTGTGCGCCGAATGCCTGAGCCCAATGAAGTCCGCGCAGATCACCGATCGCAACGACATGGTGACGAACTACGCGATCACTATGCTGAGAATGCCGAATGTCACCCACATGGCCAAACCAATCCTTGACGATTATCGACAACGCGGGCTTCCAGGCCCTTGAGATTGATGATGCGCTTGAGAG
>NZ_JBFTKG010000148.1:0-1372 GCF_056395825.1 Arthrobacter sp. 05T47
GTTCGGACCGGCGTGGGCGACACTGACAGCAACGGCTGCGACACCCGCAATGACATCCTTGCCCGGGACCTGACCAACGAAACGTTCAAGCCCGGCACCAACAATTGCGCGGTCTCCACGGGAACCCTGACCGACAAGTTCACCCGCGGCCAGGACACCAGCTCAGGCGTCCAGATCGACCACATCGTTCCGCTCAGCGATGCCTGGCAGAAGGGCGCACAGCAGATCAGCGCTGACCAGCGCAAGGAACTCGCGAACGACCCGTTGAACCTCATGGCCGCCGATGGTCCCACCAATGGTGCCGATGGTGACAAAGACGCCGCCACGTGGCTACCGCCGAACAAGGCCTTCCGATGCGAGTACGTCGTCCGCCAAACTGCCGTCAAGGCCAAATACAGCCTCTGGGTCACGGAAGCCGAGCATGACGCCATGGCAGGGGTACTTTCGAGCTGCAAATACGTCACGTCCGTGCGTCGTTGACGGGCGGACCGGCCGAATTAGTTGCATCTACGTTGGGTGGAACGGTCCCAGAAGCGCTTATTCGTTCTGTACGTCTGAAGACCTACGAGCAGGTCCAGGCCGTGGTCTTGCGATCCAACAGTACTGAGGCCGCGCGGGCGCAACGTGCACCACTACCGGGAGAGCTAAGCCTTGCGCAGGGCTCCACAGGCCTCGATCCACCGCTTACCCACCGGAAACGCTATGACGGGCTGCCCGCCATAGCTTTGATGATCTCGGCCACGACTGTGACGACGACGGCTGCACCAGCACCAATCCATGCGGCCCGCTTCTGTACGCCCGCCTGAAACTTCTGCTCGCGAACTGTTTGCCGACTGTCCTCGTTGACAAGGGGGAAGTCGCCCTTGAGCTTGCGCAACTGATCCTTAGRGGGGTCGGTCGTGTATCGCCGCAGCGCGTCCACGACGCGGCCCAAGTCCTGTTGTACTCGGTCGCCCGTGTGAAACTTCATGCCAGCGATGCGGACGCAGTGGACGCCGCCGTGATCGTGGACATTCATAGCGTTGAGGCTATCCCGTGGATCCGATTTTCGTCTCTCGTCCCATCCAGGTGACGAATGCATGATCACGCTGGTTTCGGGCGGCAGCCCGACTGTGAGGTTGATTTTGGTTAGCTGGTCAGTCGGGGTTTCGAGGATGTTGGCCACAGCAAGCTCAGGAGCCAGCTCAGGCTGCCCGTAGGTGGTGACTACACCGTTTCCTCCACCGTACTCGTCCAAGATCTTTACGAAGCTCAGGAGAGCCTCCCGGTCTGCGAAAACTCGTGGAGCGAAGGACGCGTAATCTACCTGCTGCATCCACTCAAAAGACGACGTAAGACTTGTCTCGACGTTGCCGGTCACATCGTCAGTGAC
>NZ_JBFTKG010000149.1:0-1369 GCF_056395825.1 Arthrobacter sp. 05T47
CGACTGGGTTCGGTTGGACATCGTTGTCAAGAAACTCGCTCCTTTTGATCTTCATCCATTGACTCTGTGATGTGATGGTGCTTACATCGTACCTGACATCGTTGTCGAGGCCAGTGAGGGCCTCAAACACCAGGAGATTCAATGTTGAGTTCCAAAGCACCCCGTTCAACGGCCACCCGCCTCTTCGCTGCAGGAGCAGTGTTGACTCTGGGAGCACTCAGTCTTTCTGCCTGTGGTGGAAGTTCCACGTCCACCTCATCAACGGGAAGCGCGTCCGGTGAAAAGGTCGGCGTTTCGCTGATCGTTAAGACCACGTCCAACCCGTTCTTCGTCGCCATGGAGGACGGGGCGAAGAAGGCGGCCGAGGCCGGCGGCGTGGACCTTAAGCTCGCTGCGGGCAAGGCTGACGGYGACGAGGACACCCAGATCCAGGCCATTGAGAACGCGATCTCCAAGGGTGACAAGGGCATCCTGATCACCCCCAACGGCCCGTCCGTAGTGGACGCCCTGAAGAAGGCCAAGGACGCCGGGCTCTTCGTCATCGCCTTGGACACCCCGCCGGACCCGGCCGATGCCGCTGACATCACGTTCGCCACGGACAACTTCGCCGCGGGCGAGCTGATCGGCAAATGGACCGCGGCCCAGCTTGGCGGGAAAAAAGCGACCATTGCCCTCGTCGATCTCTTTGACGACAAGGTGGTCTCGGTTGACTACAACCGCGACCAAGGCTTCCTGACCGGGCTCGGTATCGACACCGCGGACAAGAAGAAGAACGGCGACGAGGCCAAGACCGGCAAGTACACCGGCGGCAAGGGCGGCGACTACGAGATCGTCGGCAGCCAGGCCTCCCAGGGCGCCGAAGACGGCGGCCGCACCGCCATGGAAACCCTCCTCGCAAAGAATCCGAACATCAACGTCGTCTACACCATCAACGAACCTGCAGCAGCAGGTGCCTTCGAGGCACTGAAGGCCGCCGGCAAGGAAAAAGATGTCCTGGTGGTTTCGGTGGACGGCGGCTGCACGGGCGTGAACAACGTCAAGGCCGGCGTCATCGGTGCCACGGCCCAGCAGTACCCGGTCAAGATGGCCGAACTGGGAGTGAAGGCCATCGTTGACCTCGCCAAGACCGGTCAGAAGCCGGCCAACTCCCCGGGGCTGGACTTCTACAATACCGGCGTCGAGCTCGTCACGGACAAGCCGGCCGACGGCGTTAAGAGCAACACCACCACCGAGGCCTCCGACATCTGCTGGGGAAAGTAACGCACCCAGCTTCACTGCGGCGCGGGGAGGCCGGAGTCCGCTATCGGCCTCCCCGCACTGCATCTACCGAGCTAGCTCCGCCCGAGCAACCATCACCGAAGCTCAGGAC
>NZ_JBFTKG010000150.1:0-1351 GCF_056395825.1 Arthrobacter sp. 05T47
CCTGGACATCCTGCGGCCCCCTGGACATCCTGCGGCCCTCGCCCGGACTCTTCGGCTCGGTGCCCTCGAACGCGACGGTGTCCCGGTTTTTTGAACGCACCGTGGCCAGCCCCGAACTGTTCAGCTACGGCTTCGAAACCCTCACACGGGAACTGCGGGCCAGGGCCTGGGACGCGGCCGGGAACCGGAACCCTGCGGCCAGACCCACCGCTTCGGATCCTAGCTCGATTCAACACCCCATCATCAGTTCAGCGACAGCAGTAAGTGTCGAATCCGGGCAAGTCCGGCTGCACGCCACTGGGGGCGGCCTGGACCTCATTCGCTCAAATCTGCTGGTGCAACTGGTAAAGGCATCGTACCGCGGAACGCTTCGGCGCCTTAAGATCTGCGYCAACCCGGAATGCGACAGCGCCTTCTCCGACCGTTCGAAAAACTGTAGCCGGCTTTGGCACGACGTGGCTACCTGCGGAAACGCGTGCGGGCATACCGCCTACGGAGCAAGGAACGGGACGCCAAAGCAGCCCGGAGCGCCTGATCGGCAACCACCTCGGCCATGACGCTGGAACTGTAATCAACGCGGGCGCGGTGCAGAGATTCGAGACCGGCTGCGCTGCAGTTCCCCGAAGTCCCCGGGCACGTTCTGAAGCTCAACGCCAGCAAGCAAAAATGCTCGACCGGAATACCCGGCCGAGCATTTTTGCCCGAACTGTTAATGATTCCCGAGCCACCAGCGATGTTGCCAGAACCTGTACTTGGGAGCTACGGTTAGCGATCTCTCACGATGAGACCCCGTCAGCGGCCGTCCGCTGACAGCTTGGAAATCGGGTTGCTCAGTAATAGGGAACGGGACGGTTCTCCTTGCGCCAGAGCTTTTCGAACTCGGACCATCCAGGTGGCGGAACGAGGCCTTGAACACGCCAAAGGTCCTCAGGGGTTTCGTCGACGTGGATCTCCCAGTCGTAGCCACGCTCTTTCACGAACGGCACAAGGACCTCCTCTACCTTCTCGTGGAAGTCTGCCCGGATCTGTTCCGAGGTCAAGCTTCCGAGGGCGATTCCGTTCACCATCGTTTTCTTGTTCGTGTGGTGCGCGATGTAGTCAACTGTTTTACGGGCGATGTGGTCAAGGCGGATGCGTATGAAATTGTTCGCCGCTTCGCCTCCAACGTAGATGCTGTTGAGGGGCATCTCGTGAAACACGACGACGACATAGAACTTCGGCAGATCGACCAAGTCGTAGTAGATCGACGTTATTCCTTTAGTCAGCGCCTCCTTGTCCTCATCGCTAAAAGCGTCCTCGGGTGTGTAAATCTCCCAGAATGGCATTCCAGGCCCTCCTTCTCCTTTGTAGG
>NZ_JBFTKG010000151.1:0-1343 GCF_056395825.1 Arthrobacter sp. 05T47
CCCACTTCCTTCCCGATCCGCTTACCGAGTTCAGCCGAGAAGCGGAGCGCTGCGTCAAGCGGGCGGTGGTGGATGGCGGCTGAGACTATCTGACCGTTCTCGTCCTTGGTGAGGATGGTGACTCCGTAGAGCCTGAGTCCGCCGAACGCCGTCGCCTGCCACTCAAGATAGGTGCGCGGACCGTTAATGGTTTGCTGCGTGAACTCCAAAGATTCGTAAATAGAGCTGGCTGCGCTCATCACCGTTTTGACGTTCTCCCGGCCGGTGAGCGGAGACCGGATGACAGACGCCTCAAGGACAATGTCGCGGTGGAAGGCCTCGCCAAAGTCGTCCGCGGACTTGCTGGCAAAGGCGTGGATCCAGCCCTGAGCGCCGGCTCCGCCAGATGCACTGGCAGATGCTTCAGAAACTTCTTGGAGGAACCGGCCGATGAGTCCGGCCACGTTCTGAGGCTGCTGGACATGAGGCCAGTGGCCCGCCCCGCTGAGCACTTCCACCTTCACATGCTGGAATCGTGGGGAGACCACTGAAGACACCAGTTCAGCGGTGGCGAAACCATCGGCTTCACCGCGGATTATTAATACCGGTGAGCTAAATTCACTCTTCTCAGGGGCGTCCGGGATCCCCTCGTTCCAGCAGTCAACGAGGTGCGTCACCACTTCCGGGCGGATGCGGCTGCCTATATAGGTGAGCTTGTCCAGCCCGAATTCGTTCAGCCCGCCGCCCAGGTACATCCGAACCCCGCGCTGTGCTTCTACGTCCCCACCGAGCTGCCGGAAGGAGCTGACAGCTTCCTCGGGAAGGTGCGTCCCTGCTAAGGGAACGGGCGTAACGAATACCGCGCCCACCACCTTGTCCGGGTGGCGGACACCCACGAGCTCGGCCACGAGCGTTCCCATGCTTTGCGCGACGAGTACTACGGGCTTGTCCAGCCCAGCCACGACGCGGGCGACGTCGTCGGCATACCGCTCCAGACTGTAGGGGCCCTCATCCCCGCTCCGGTCCCCCATCCCTGCCAGGTCCAGCCTCAGCAGTTGGGCGTCCGCGGTAGCGAGTTCGGAGACGACGTCGTCCCAGACACTCTGATCGTCCAGGAAACCGTGGATGAAAAGCACGGCCACATCGCCGCTGCCAGTGGTTGTCAGGGAGGGATCCTGCTCCTGCAACTGTTCTATTACGGTAGTCACTTACTGCTCCTTGGCGAGGGTGGACCCGGACGGCGACCAGGCTGCTGTATTAATTGGCGACCAATCATCCGGCTGACCGTCCAGGCGTGCCATGCGCTGCTTGTGTTTGGACTTCAGAAGGTCGTCCTCAAGGGGTGTGGTGAACACGTTTTCAAC
>NZ_JBFTKG010000152.1:0-1329 GCF_056395825.1 Arthrobacter sp. 05T47
GGTGGAAGACCGGCCCCGAACGCGAAGAATCCGACCGCTGGCGCAAGGTCCTGTTCAACGCTGCAGAAATCCTCGGCGTCAAGACCATCAAGATCGGCGCCGAACTCGCACTTGAAGGTGAGCCGGCGCCTGTGGATGAAACCGCATTCCACCAGGAATTCGACCGGCTCGCCACCCAGGCCGGGGAAGTGGGCACGCGCGTCGCTCTGGAACCGATGCCCATGAACAACCTCAAGACCATCGAAATCGGCGCGAAGTTCATCAGCGAGGTCAACAACCCCCATGGCGGGCTCACCGTTGACACGTGGCACACCAGCCGCGGCGGCACCCGCTACGAAGACCTGGCCGCCATCCTGCCGATGGACAAAGTCTTCATCGTCGAGATCGATGATGCCCGCAAAGACGTCGTCGGTTCGCTGTGGGAAGACACCATCAATGAGCGGCTTTACCCCGGTGAGGGTGACCTCGACACGGCTGCTTTTGTCAAAGCCATTCATGAAGCCGGATGGCGCGGACACTGGGGCGTGGAAATCCTCGCGGAATCACACCGCATCCTGCCCTTGGACCAGGCCCTGGCCCGCGCCCATGACACGGCGGCGGCAACACTCGAGGCAGCATCCCAGCTGATCGCCGCAGAACAGTCGGAAAAGGTCTGAAGCGGCTGACCTTCCGTTAGCCCTGGCCCACGCGCTGCCCGAAAGAGGCAGCGCGTGGGCCAGACACGACAAGCACTCTAACAAACGGGACACTATGAGCGCACCAGCCCCCGAGGCACGATCGGACGCTGCCATACAGCTTGGCACGCGGCTCCGGGACGCCCGGCAAAGTACCAGGCTGTCCCTGCGCGAACTTGCGCGGCGCGTGGACGTCTCCGCCAGCCTCGTTTCGCAAATCGAGCTTGGCCGCACTTTACCGTCTGTCGGAACCCTTTACGCTCTCGTATCAGAATTAGGCCTGTCACTCGACACCCTGATGCAGGACGGGGCCCTGTTGACTTTTCCGCCTCCAGGTATCAATCTCCGGGTTGTTGACACCGCAGCCGCAACCGGGGACGCGGGGACCAGGTCCGCGGAGGACCAGAACCTGGTCGCCCCTGCGATGGCCTCCACAGCGGCCGCCCCACTTCCGGGGCTACTTGAAGCGAAGGACCGTCCAAAACTCCGCGTCGACGGTGTCCTCTGGGAGCGGCTGACCGCCGAGAACGACCCCAGTGTGGAACTGCTCCGCGTTACCTACCGAAGCGGCACAGAATCCTGCCCGCCCGACAACCTCATGCGGCACGGCGGGCACGAGTACTTCCACATCCTTGAAGGAAGACTCCAGGTGGAG
>NZ_JBFTKG010000153.1:0-1328 GCF_056395825.1 Arthrobacter sp. 05T47
GCGATCGGCGGCGTCATCATCTCGCTGCTGTGGCTCTGGATCCTGAACATGTCGCTGCTCTTTGGTGCCGAGTTCGACGCCGAGATGGAGCGTGGACGGCAGCTTCAGGCCGGCATCGCGGCCGAAGAGACCATCCAGCTRCCACCACGGGACACGAAACAGAGCGACAAGCTCCAGGCCCGCGAGGAAGAGGACATCCGCCGCGGACGGCAATTGCGGAAACGGCACGGCAGCCCCGACGAGGGCCAGCCGGATCACAGGGACAGGAACGCTCCACCCGGCGGCGCCAGAAGAATGGATCGCAGCTGATATCGAAACCCGGCCGGGCGGAGTCAATGGCTATTCTCCGGCGCGCCCCAACCCAATCAAGTGACACGGCCGGGATGGGCGGCTCCGATTTCCACGGATGACACTGCGGCGCCGCCTGCTCTGGCCCCTGCGTCCGTGATGGTGTGCGAGAACCCTCAGCCGAACACAGCATGCCCATCCGAGCATCAGCATGATGGTTCGTCTTGTCCGAGCGCCTAGTCGTCCCGGTGAGCGATCGTGCAGCGGCGGGTCAGGCCGGGTTAGCTGCAGAATTCGAGGAATGGACGTCCTTGCGGATTGCCCAACGGCCGATGCTCGGTCGTCCCGGGAGCGCCGGCGCCCGGGACCGGTGTGGTAGCCGGACGTCTAGTGCGGCGTCGGCGTCGCTTCCTTGCGCAGTCTGAAGCGGGCACCGGGAACGCCTATCAGCGTGGCGCGCGTCCCGTCGTCTGCCTCCAGGTCGAGATGGACCAGCCGGTGTCGGCGGTGTTTGGCCACGACGGCGAAGCTGGCGTCGGCCAGCCGCAGGATCTGTCCTTCCAGGACCTCACGGAGTTTGTGCTCGACGAAGGACTGCGGGAATGCGGGTTCGGTCATGGTGTTCAATTCCCTCCAAGGGGCGCGTTTCGGTGCGGCCGGCATCAAAATTTAATCAGCATGCTTAGCAGTATGCAAGGACCCGGCACCCCAGGCGCGATCGTGTGTGGATGCCCATCAGTCGCCGACCTTCGGCGGGCCCGCGGAGGGAAGAGCAGCCACTTGATGGCCTTCGTCCCCACGCGAGTGCCTGTGGGTGCCGCCGTTCGCGGGTTTAGGGCTGGGTGCCGTAGATGAATTCCTTCGCGTGGTTGACGGCTTTTCTGAAGGCATCG
The DNA here is from genome assembly GCF_056395825.1 of Arthrobacter sp. 05T47. Classification (NCBI taxonomy): domain Bacteria; kingdom Bacillati; phylum Actinomycetota; class Actinomycetes; order Micrococcales; family Micrococcaceae; genus Arthrobacter; species Arthrobacter sp. 05T47. The sequence continues at coordinate 1,182 of NZ_JBFTKG010000153.1, forward strand.
TTGCGCAGGGTGATCTGTTCTTCGGTGCCCGTCGGGCTTGACTCGATGTAGGTTGTGTGTCCGCGGTGCAGCACCCAGATGTCCCCGGCGGGCGGTAGGTAGAAGACGCCGAAGGTGCGGTGCCGGGGGTCTTCGGCCCAGATGGGG
>NZ_JBFTKG010000154.1:0-1327 GCF_056395825.1 Arthrobacter sp. 05T47
TCAGGTGGTCGGACTGAACAGAAATCAGCGGTATGTTCGCTGCATCGAGAGCCTCGCGACTGCTACGCGAGACCTCATGGTTGGGACCCAGGGTCAACATGCTGACACTGGGGCTGTAGGCGCGAAGGAACAACGCCTCGTTTGCGGCGTGATCGTCCGCCCCGATGACAGCGATCCTATCCAGCATAGCTTCGAAGCCGTCACAGATCGGACAGAACCGAAGTAACCCATCACGGATCGCCTGGTCAGGCTCGGAGATTGGCGGTCGCCGGTCGACCACACCCGTTGCAAAAAGGATGGTCCGGCCGAACACAGCCCGATCGGCTATGGTCGCGCGCCAAACGGTCTCGTCGACCCGATCCAGCCGCGTTACACGGCCCGCCCACTCCACGGGGCCGAACGGCGTCAGTTGCTCGCGCAGCTGGGCAAGCAAGTCCGCCCCACGGATACCCCCGGTGAAACCCGGAACGTTGTGGCTGCGCGGGATCAACGCTGCACGGCTTTGTCCGGCGTCGGCGATCAACACGGTTCGGCGAAACCGCCGCAGATAGAGCCCCGCAGCGAGCCCGGCCGGACCCGCTCCGAGGATCAGGCAGTCGAAGATATCGTCCATCAGAAGCTCCGGATCGAGGGCATGGCCGGGTTGTCGAGGCTTGCCCTTGCACACGTCAGTGGTCGTGGCCGGGATGAGCGTCCGGTTCTTTGGGCGCCATTGTCATCCCTGGCATCGCCATGCCCGGCATCCCGCCTTCCTTCATCATCTCATCGTGGTCGGCTGGGGCGCTCTTGATGGCCGCTTGGTATTGTGCGGGAGACATCGTGGGTAACTGGCGGACAAACGCCACCATGTCCCAGATCAGCTCATCGTTGTGGGTTCGTCCCCACGCCGGCATGGCCGTCATCTTGATGCCGTGTTTGATCGCCCAGAACTGTTCACCGGCGGTGAGGTCTACGCTCTGCCAAAGCTCCGGCGCTTGAGGATAGAGCCCCTGGCTCATCTCGGTCTTTTCGAGGCCAGGCGCGAGATGGCAGCCGCTGCACATCTCGGTGTAAAGACCCGCGCCGCTCGCGATCCGCTTGGGATCGCCCAGGTTCGCTGGCGGCTTAATGTCCGCCGCCCGGACACTGATGGACCGGTCGCGCAGGGTCTGCAGCACCTTGTAGACTGGCCGCGTGTGAGGCGCGTCGGCGCCGATATTGTAAAGCCCCAAGCCTATGGTTAGGCCAACGGCCATCGCCGCTAGCAGTGCAGCTGCGCCCAGCACGACGACGATTCCGAGATGCGTTCTCGGATGTCTCAGATCCCACCCCATCACTTGCATCGGTC
>NZ_JBFTKG010000155.1:0-1280 GCF_056395825.1 Arthrobacter sp. 05T47
CCGTTGGCCTTCCACTGATACGCCAAAGTCACCGGGGCCGGTCCCCACGTGCCCGGGACCGCTGTTACCGTGGATCCGACTTTCGCCGTGCCCGTGATGGTCGGCGCCGGCGCTGAGAGTGCCGTGCACGAAGCAGGGAGGGGGCCATTTGCGGGGATGGAGGTGGTGTACCCGGCCCCGCTGTTGTCCGCGATGATGACAGGCGTTCCGGCGGCCTGGCAGCTGTAGTTCATGCTCCATTTGGACCAGATGACAGTCTGGGTCCCTACCGCGTCAGGGAAGTATTGCCAGAGGGGCGCTGGCCCGTAGCATCCTTTTGTGGGCGTGGTCGTAGACTGAGCCTGCCATTGCGACACCAGTGGTGATGAGTACACTTTCCCGCCGATCGTCGCAACAGCGCGCAGGTCCGACGGCGCAGGATTTATTGTTGACGAGAACGGTGCGCACCTCGAGTCGTTGAATTGGCCCGTTACCTTCTGGGGCAACGAGAATGTAACCGTCCCGCTTCCCCCGGTGGTCCCCGGAGTGATTATCCCGGCGAAACCTCCACTGGCACTGGCATCTGCGGCGCTAAGGCCAGTGACGAGGCTGGTGCCGAGAAGTACCGCCCCGAGTGCAGCAGATACCCATTTCCTGATGTGCGCGGATTTGTACGACAAGAGTCCCCCAAATAACTCGATGCGATGTGCGTGACATGCGCGATCCTAGCCGGTGGGAGAACCGTTGAACATGGCATCCCCCGGTTTATCACCGGTGTTACGTGGGAGGGCTGAAGCCGCACAGCCGTGAACGTTTGTGGCCGACCCCCGGTCCTCCGTGGTTGAATCAGTCCGTCAGCGGCAGGGGGCGGCTGCGGGGGGTGGGCAATGCCGCTGGTAGCAATGCTCGACGGGGCACGGGTCGACGCCACGAAGCACACGCGCGAGTCCTGGCTCGCGCTGCAGGCTTCGGATGAGCGCAAGCAGATGGTCATGCCGCTGTGCGGAGTTCGGGCGGTGGCCAAGCTACGTGGCGAAACCAGGTTCTTCGCTCACCTGTCGACCGCCGGCTGCGAGGCCAGGCACGGCGGCGAAACACCGCAGCACCTGGCCATGAAGGAAGCTCTGGCTCTCGGCATCGACCAGGTCCCCGGCTGGCACGCGATTATCGAACACCCACACCCTTCCAGGGAGTGGATCATCGACGTCCTCGCCGAGTCGGATGACTTCAGGAACCGGGTGGCCTTCGAGGTGCAGCTGTCATCGCAGACGCCGGAGAATTACTTCGCCCGGTCCCAGCGC
>NZ_JBFTKG010000156.1:0-1269 GCF_056395825.1 Arthrobacter sp. 05T47
CCGCCCACGGCGCCCACGCGCAGACCGCCCACGATCCACACCCCTCCTGAAAGGAGGGGTGGTCGGGTCAGTGCACCCAAAGGACTAGAAATGACTGATCTTTATTCCGCCGCCGATTGGCGCAAGCTAGCAGGCACCCGCCAGGGCGTCATCAACAAACTGGACAAGAAGGTCCGCCGGCTCGAAGCAGAGGTAACCGCGCTCAACATCTCACTGGACGCAAAGAGTGCCCGCCTTGCCCTCTACGACATGAGGGAAGCCGCATGAAACTCAACCGCGACGACCTGCTCAACCTCTGCGAAATCTACAAAGCGAAAGCCCTCGAAGAACACGAACTGTTCCGAAAATGGCGGGACAGAGCACTAGAGGCAGAGGCCCGGCTCGCCATCTACGAGGGAGCGCCGGAATGACCCGCACCCCCGAAAGCTACGAAAGCGAAATCCGGTACCTGAGGGAAATGTGCCTACGGATGAATCAAAGGCTGCAAGCACTCACCAACACTCCGGAAACCCACACGGGCCGCGGACTCCACAACGACAGAACCGGCGACACCGCCGCGCGCAACGCAGACCGACAGCGACAGACAAGGAACCGAACCAATGGCCTATGACCCCTACACAGCTGCCGCCACCGATGCATGGGGCTGGCCCGCACAGGTGGCTTTGTGGCGTGAACGCGCACTGCATAGCGCCGAACGCGCCGAGTTCTACAAGCGCCTGGTTGAAGCGGAACGCCACGGCAAAACCATTACCCCCAGCGGCAAAGAGCCCGCAGCACTGAACGAAGGACGCTAACGATGGGCAAGATAAACAACCTCAACGATGGTGACATCTCGGACATTTTGCGCCGGATCCGCAACCTCGAAACCGCATCCCCTATGAACAACGCAGCCATCGGACGTGACGGGCTCCTCGTATACGGCGGTGGGGTKATCACGATCGAAGATCAAGGCGGCCTGATGGTCAGCGGGTCGATCGAGGTTATCGGCAACCTGATCGCCTCCGGGATTATCAACTTCACCGGCACGCTGACCCAGACCGGGCCGACCACGTTCACCGGAGACACCAAGCTCAACGGGCCAACGCACATCAACGGCGCCACGGATATCAAGGGCACCCTGTCGGTTGAAAACGTGACAACCCTCAAGTCGGACCTGAACGTCACTACCGGCAAGGTCAAGGTTGGCTCAGCAATGACCCTGGACCCGTCCGTCTCAGCCGGGGCCCTGGTGTTCTCCAACGGCGCCCAGGTCTTCACCGACGCCACAAC
>NZ_JBFTKG010000157.1:0-1254 GCF_056395825.1 Arthrobacter sp. 05T47
CCGGGACGCTGGCGCTTCCGTGACGTTGCAAAATTGTGCCTTTTGCCCGGAAAGATCGTGTGCGACGATGCGGTCATGAGCGAACACACGGAACCCGGGCCGGCACAACGTGCCGCCCCGTGGACGCGCCGAGAGGACCTGACCACGCGCCAGATGCGCACCGTCGGGCAACGGCGCGCGGAAGCTGAAGAAAAGCTCTCACGCCACCTCAAGGAAGCACACCACCTGGCCGAAGAACACCCTCCGGCCGCGGAAAAATCTCCTGACGTCTAACCGGCCACATCAGCCCTGCCCTACAGAACGATGGTGGGCAGAACCTGGCGAGCCGTTTTCAGAACGATGGGTGGGCAGAAACCGCCGTCCGTGATTGGTTGAGAGGAACCTTCCGGAGCGCTGGTGCGGCTTCTAGCGCAGTTGTAGCATCAGGAATTGGGAGACCTCCCGGCCCTAACTACGAGGAAAGGTGGGCAGAGTCATGAGCACGCTTCTCTGGATTGTCATTGCCGTCGCAGTCATCTTTCTCATCCTCGGCGGAACAGTCAAAGCAGTCAATTTCTTGCTCTGGATCGCCCCGATCCTGCTGATAGTCGCCCTTGTCATGTTCCTCATGAATCGTTCCCGCGGACGGCGCGGGGTCTGACCCACACAACTCGTTTTTGCCGCCGCTGATCTTCCTGCCGGCAGGGAGCAGCACCGGAACGGCCCCGGACTGGTCGCTGCCGGCAATCCAGCAGATACCCCTTCGGGCAAGCGGGCTGCGCCCCACACCGGGGATCAGAGGCACAACTGAGCTTAGGAGAAGGCCATGGACAACTTGTTCCGCCGTACCGGCCTCGAGGTGCCCGAACCCGTCCGACGCTTCCTGCAGGGTGAGTCCGATCCCTGGCTACGAGTCGAGGAATACCGCGACGGAAACACCATGGTGGTAAGAACCGATATCCCCGGCATCGACCCGGACAAAGACATCGACATCACCGTGACCGACGACACCCTGCACATCGCCGCTCGGCGCAGAGAGCCCGCCCACAAGGACCAGCCGGGGTATCGGAGCGAAGTGCGGTACGGCGATTACTCACGCAGCATCCCGCTTCCCCGCGGGGCGAACCCGGACTCCGTCGAGGCCAGCTACATCGACGGCGTCCTCGAAATCCACGCCCAGATACCTGAGCAGTCCGGAACCTCCGGCGCCAAAGTCCACGTCTCCCGCGGCGGACACCAGTCACCGGAAGCACCGGAGAACTACGTGACCTGACC
>NZ_JBFTKG010000158.1:0-1227 GCF_056395825.1 Arthrobacter sp. 05T47
GCCCCGGTGTGATCATGCACCGGGGCTGTTCTGCTGTCGGGTTCTAGGATGCGGTGGTTGCGCCAGCGAAAGGCAGTCCGACCTCCACACCGATAGCGGTGACTATGACGAGCGGCCACTCAGAAGAGGCGATGGCAGGTTATGTGAGCACTATCGATGAGCCTCGTCGGGCATTTGTGTCCCAGGCAGTGAGTAAAGCCGCAGTACCTGTGAAGCCGGCGGCTCGGTTTCTGGCCGCTTACTCGCGGCCGGGCGCCGAGACGGTCGCCGGTGTGTGCTCGATGACGAGTGTGCTGCGCTGGCTTCCTGGTGCTATCAGGCGGGCATTGCGTTCGTCATTGCCGGTTGCACGCCATTCGGCGATGGCGGCGTCGTTGTCGAACCTCAGGTGCCGGRCGGTGAGCCGGCGCAGGCGTTCGCCCTGTTCGAGTTCCACGAACCAGGTTTCATCCAGGAGGGATGCGACCTCGTTCCATGGGGCCTCGTCCAAGAGAAGGTAGTTGCCCTCGGTGATGATCAGGCGTGTTTCCGGCGGGACGGCGATGGCCCCGGCGATCGCGTCGTTGACTTCGCGGCGGAACACCGGTGCGAAGATTTCCCGCGCGGTCTCTGAGCGCAGCCGGCGGAGCAACGCGACGTAACCGGCACCGTCGAAGGTGTCCGGAGCGCCCTTGCGGTGCTCAAGCCCGCGGGACTCGAGCAGCGACTGCGCCAGGTGATATCCGTCCATGGGGACCAGGGCGACCTGCCGGGGATGGTTGGTGAGCAGGTGCTCCAGCAGCCATCCGGAGATGGTGGATTTTCCGGCACCGGGCGCCCCGGCTATTCCGAGCAGGCACCGTCTGTGCCGCTGGAGCAGCGCTTCAGCCCGGGCGAGGAGCTGCTGCTGGCCTTTTGCGTCCCAGCGCAGGTGCAACGGGGTGTTCATCGCTTCTTCCTTCCGGCTCCCGCCTGGACCAGGACAGGAGGGTCACCGGTGTTCTACGGCATCACGGTACATCGGCGTGGACAATGTCCACACAACCTTTGCCGGACAGACGCCAGAAACTTCCCGCAGGTCATGTCATCACCACAACTCCGGGAGATGAACAGGTACAAGGCCGACCACGTCCGAGACAAACAGCAAGAAAGGAGGCCCGAATGATCCCAAGTCGTAGCAAGTCATGCAGTTCCAAGCGCCCCCGGCCATGAAGGACTAAGCAGCAACACTGCTGTCCACGTCAAGAG
>NZ_JBFTKG010000159.1:0-1220 GCF_056395825.1 Arthrobacter sp. 05T47
CCGCTCATTTGGAATGGATGCTAGGCGAGCGGAGGAGGGACCACGCGTTGTTTGTCGCTTTGGGTTCCTGTAAGCGACCGCTATGCGACAGCATTGTTGGAACGACCGTCATGGCATAGTCCCTTCGTTCGACAGCGGCCTTGCCGTCGCGGCCGCGGAGCACCGAAATGCGGGGGAGGAGGCCAGGATCTGGGGCTTCAGGGTTGAGCTGGGGCGGCCTCGGCTTCACTGTCGTCATGCAGTGAGGCATTGACGGTTCCGGGAGACAAATCCAGGATTCCCTCATCCAGGTCTCTTGACAGACGCACCTACATTTCGGCTGACAGCAGACGCCTCAGGCGGCCGACCATCAATCGGCGCCGAAGCGAGGCAATCCGCGGCTCGTATGAAGTATGCTTCCGGCCAGGGCGCGCTGGGCATCACCTGGGCTGGGTCGGGAGCTATGAGCAGGACGGCCCCGGGCCAGATCGGCTCCGGCATCGCCTCTATCCAAGCGGGCTGAACATGGTTGAAGCGGTTCCACAGGATGGTGACCCATGAACCGGTGGGTTGTACTGCGTCAACGCTGAGGAGTGTTACCTCGGTCGTGGTCCCGCTTGCCAGTTTGGCATCGTCGAAGGACCTCCATCTTTCCGTCGAGACGGCCATCCAGGTACGGCGGTCGTTGACCCGGTTCCACCAGACGCTGGCCAAGAGCAGTGCGGTCACCACCAAGAGGCCGCCGACCACCACTTTCAGTATGGAAGAAAGTCCGGTTGCAAGGAGAAATGCCAGAAACAGAACGAGGGCTATCAGAACAGCCGTGCTGGTCAATACCAGCCCAGCTGTCGCAACTTTGGGTTTCACTGTTGGGTTTAGGGCCACAGTCTCACCTCTTCCATCAGCTTAGAGCTGCCAGCCAGCACTAGTTAGGACGACTTGCTGGGAAAGGGGTGGATGCACGGCACTGGTCGCCAGCTGAGGTGACCTCTGGTGACCGAGAACGCGGTGGATGGTTTCTTGAAGTCTTCCCCGTTGTCCCCGCTGTTCCCGCTCGTAGTCGGCGGGAGTCGCTCCCAAGGGTAGGGGTGAGTCCGGGATCCCCCATCTGTCCCTGAACAGGGCGACGTCACGGATCAGTTGGCCYGACTCGCTGCTGTCAAGGGAGGCAGTCAGGACGCGTTTCCACTCGAGATCGTCAGTCATGGCGGCCATCGTGACGTTGTCGGTTCTCCTGCGAA
>NZ_JBFTKG010000160.1:0-1205 GCF_056395825.1 Arthrobacter sp. 05T47
CCGCATGGCGGCCCCGCTACGGTTCACCATTCGGCCAGGCGCACTGCGGATCCGCCTTCCCCGAGGGACCCGGCTCCCACCGGCGGCCCGTCCGCTTAGTGAAGGGCGAGCTCGATGGCGAGCACTGCGAGTCCGCGTGCCGTCACGATGGCAAGGACCAGAATTTTGAGCCACGGCTTCACTGCCTGCGGGCAGGCGATCCATCTCAAGCAGCGCCTGGATCACCTCACGTCGCTCTTCTGTGAGGTCGGGTTGGGGCGTCGGCGTTTGCAGGGAAGAGGCTCGATACGAGGGTGGCCAATCGGACCCGAGGTCCGGTGGGCCGGGCGCGGTGGAGCCCCAGGGTCCAGATGGAGGCGGCCAACGCCTGGCGGATGGCTCCGGCTGCCAGGCTCGGGGAGGCCTGCCAGCAGCACAGGGCCCTTGGCCCCCTTGTACGGCATGAGGGAGGTCAGTTGGCTGTTGCTGGCATACCGCTGTGCGGTGAAAACGACGCGGCCCGGCCACGACATGGCGGTGGACGCCAGCAATACGTCCGCAGGGCCAGTCTCCGGAGTAATTCGAACCGCGAGCCCCGAGGATGTCCGGCCATCCAGCGGGCAGGCCCAGAGATCGACAAACGGGCGCTCACCCTGTCAGTACCGGGGATCGATCCACAGAGTACCGCATCCTGCGCTGCGGGGTTGTCTCTCGATGACCCGGTGAGCGCCACGCGTGTGGCGTGTATGGGCCGCTCGGGACGCACGACTTTCAAAGCCTTGAAGGAGGCGGCGAACACCAGTGCGGCCCCACCGCTGAAGACGCTTTCAGGCCAAATCCTGCACCGATCCGGTACCAGTTGCCTGACGCACCCAGTAAAGCAAGGCCGGGATGTCTCCTGTGTCTGGCTACGGCGCCCCTCTGCCTACTCAGACCTGGCTCCATCAGGGAGCCATCCCCCGTGACCCTGCGTCCGAGGGCACTGTGCGCCGCACCGTCTGCGGGCATATACACCGGCTCGTGCCACCTATCGGCAAGCTGTGTCCGACCACTATCAGGAGCGCCATATCGCCAGTGGATCGTGAGGATCGGTGGCCGGTTTCCGTCCAGTCCGGGTCAGGGATTGTCGGGTCATTTATCTCCAGACGGGGATTCTGGAGCGTCGGTGCTGAGTCCAGACGGGAATACGCCTCAATTCATGGAGGACCACGGAGGCGGTGGCCCGC
>NZ_JBFTKG010000161.1:0-1201 GCF_056395825.1 Arthrobacter sp. 05T47
CCCATGCTGAGTTCAGCCTCATCATGGAGGGAATGGGGGAGCGCTACAAGGCCTTCACCAACTTCCTGGTCATGACCGGCACCCGCTTTGGAGAGGCCACCGCGCTGACCGTGGCGGACGTGGACCTCCTGTCCAAACCCCCGACAGTGCGGATCAACAAGGCTTGGAAACGGGACGGGCAGTCGAAGTTTTACGTTGGTGCAACGAAGACCGGTGCCGGCAAGCGGACCATCGGACTGAACCCCGCACTCGTGGAGCTGCTGATCCCGCTGGTCGCCAGCAGAGCGGGGAAAGAACTTGTGTTCACTACGCCCAAGGGCGGGCGCATCATCCACAAGCTCTACTGGCACCACTACTGGGTTCCGGCTGTCCACACGGCCCAGGCTATCGGCCTTACCAAGAACCCACGGATCCACGACCTCCGCCATACTCACGCATCCTGGCTGATCCAGGACGGCGTGCCCTTGTTCACCATCTCGCGCCGCCTGGGGCACGCCTCCACGCGGACTACCGAGCAGGTGTACGGGCACTTGATGCCGGCTGCGCTGCAAGCCGGTGCTGACGCCACTGAGCGCTCTGTGGCAGCCTTTCTGCGGTGACGGCAATGGGGCTATGTGTGGGGCCGTGCCGATGTCGCCCTCGGGGAGCGTTCGCCTGACTCGCGCTTCTGGTCATGTCGGCTAGTCTCCACGAGGCCATGAAGGTTGAAAGCAACGCCTTCCTTTTGGAGTTCCCGTGGAGATCGAATTTTTTGAACCCGCCGAGGCAGCCGCGCTGATGCGCTGTACGGAGTCATGGCTGCGCGATGGCGCGGTCAGCGGACGCTTCCCCCACGCGTGCTGGGGCAAGGGCAAGATCATTTTCACTTCGGAGCACATCCTGGAAATCGCGAAGTTGAGTGAGATCCTTCCCGGCAGAGCTGGTTCTCCGCTCTCTGTCAGCCGGCCGGCGCCAAAGGAACGGCTCATTGGCACCCGTTCGAAAGTCAGACTGGCTACGGCGAACTAAGTATGGGTGACGTTTCCCGTTCGGGCCACAGTTTGAACGGTTGAGCCAGGGAGTGGCACCCGAAGCAGACTTCCCCAGAGGACTAAGTGCGTAGACGTGTGGCGGGCACCACGGACACGGTTACCCGCGGTGGCGGTGGCCGAAGCTACGGCGGAAAAATCCCTCTCGTCAAAAGGACCATGAATATCAACTG
>NZ_JBFTKG010000162.1:0-1167 GCF_056395825.1 Arthrobacter sp. 05T47
GAGCCCGTCAGGCCCCGATAGTAAACAGCCCGCAAGCCTTGCGGAGGGAACGCCAATCTGGCGTGAACTTGGTGCCCGGCTCGTTGGCGGGTGCTGTCGAACTACCCCCCAGGATATTGCCGCCGTGACGGCGCTGTCAGAAAGTTACAAACCTGGATATCGACCGGTTGGTGCTGCTGGCGCAAGGAACTTCTGACGCGTCACGAACTTGGCCTCTACGCAGTTAACCTGAGTGGCGATGTCCCATATTGAGTAACGATGTAACGGGATCTTTGCAGCAGCACCGATGCTTCTCAGCCCACAGTCACAGATTCACACCTAGGGAAGTTCTCGCGGCGGGGGAGCGGACGGAACGTGTTGCGCTTCAGGACCGGCTTGCGGACACGTCTGACGGGCAGTTGCGCAGCGCCCGAGGCGCGCAAAGAAGGGCCGCGCCCCTGCGGTCTGGGATGTGGCTGGCGGCCGGAATGCTCTGAAACGGCGAATTTGCGGTGTGTGTACATTGTCCACACTTCCGCCTTCGGATCGAGTCGTATGTGGGTCGGATCGGGCCGGACCTCGCATGTTCCCGGGGGCGTCCAGTGTTTGCAGGGGAGTGAATGCAGTTCGAGCCCCACCTCGGCACAGCGTTCCCACTCGTCAGAGGGGGTTTTGCTTTAACGTGTGTACCTTCACCGCACGCCATGGACTGCGTGGACAATGCCAGAAGCGTCCACGGCGGGCGGTGTGCGGGACCGGGGCCTTCTTCCGTGGCCGTGCTGGTCCGTTGATCAGTCATACCCATCCAACACTGGATTCGCGGTTTTCGACATGACTGCCAGAGCGTGCTCTACCACCACCCCGGCTCGTCTCTATTTCTCTGGCGTGCCGTCAGACAGCGGCATCGAGGGCGATGAGCGGCCGGGCGTGAGTGGTCGGAGGCGAGGGCGCCGGTCGCCGTCGTCGGAGATATCCGGCGTCGGACGTCCTGTGCTTTTTGATCGTTCCGGTGTCGACCGGGAGTCTCCCTAGGGCCCCGGGGGAGCTGACCTGGTCGGACTGCCATTCACGAAGTATCCGTTTTTGCGTTTCGGTTGAGCTGCCTAAATGGAACAGTTTGGCCGGCGGGGCATAAGCGAATCCGGAATCCCGGCGTCAGTAGAGGATTTTCCGGTCTGGGGGCGGGTG
>NZ_JBFTKG010000163.1:0-1159 GCF_056395825.1 Arthrobacter sp. 05T47
CCTGGGCCGCCACAGTCCGCAGCGAGGCCAAACTCAATACCGTTGACCTGCCCGCCGACCACACCGCCGGTTAACCGGCAACTCGAACCGGTACAGGTGCGCGCGCCCGCAAGTAACTTGCGGCACCCGCCCATACGAGCGCCAGAATGACGCAGCGGCTCGATGCAGGCGGCTTCGGACAATAGATGCAGACGATTTCGGAAACTGACCAATGTGTTTGCCCAGAGAAGGCCCCCCAACTGGAGCACTGAACGTCCCCAGTGAGGGAYCCCCGCGGTCAGGGATCAGCGGTCGATCGAGACCATATTGGCGTCGTCGTGCCGCGCCCCTGCTGCCGGCTGGAGTGAATTCAGGCGCTCGAGCTGGTCTGCGGTGAGCTCGACGGTATCGGCTGCGGTGTTTTCCTCCACACGGGATACGCGGCGGGTGCCCGGGATCGGGGCGATGTCGTTCCCACGGGTCAGCAGCCAGGCGAGGGCTGTCTGGGCTGGGGTGGCGTCAATCTCCGCGCCGATGCTCTGGACTTCGTCGACGATGCGCAGGTTCCGGACGAAGTTTTCCCCCGTGAAGCGCGGGTTGGTTTTGCGCCAGTCATCATCGGCGAAATCCTCCACCGTCCGGATCTGCCCGGTGAGCAGACCATGCCCGAGCGGCGAGTAGGGGACGAAGCCGATGCCCAGTTCACGCAGCAGCGGCAGGATCTCGTCTTCGACGTCGCGGGTCCACAGGGAGTACTCAGTTTGCAGGGCCGAGACGGGCTGCACGGTGTGTGCCCGGCGGATTGTGTCCGGGGAGGCCTCGGACAGACCGAAATGCAGTACCTTACCCTCGGTGATCAGGTCCGCAACGGCCCCGGCGGTCTCTTCGATGGGCGTGTTCCGGTCAACCCGGTGCTGGTAGTAGAGGTCGATATAGTCGGTGCCCAGTCGCTTCAGGGATCCCTCGACAGCCGTGCGGATGTTCGCTGCGCTGCTGTCCGTGACACCGGCGCCGCCACCGGAATGGGAGACGAGGCCGAACTTGGTGGCGATCTTCACTTCGTCACGGCGTCCCTTGATGGCCTGGCCCACGATTTCCTCGCTCAGGAACGGCCCGTAGATCTCCGCTGTGTCGATGTGGGTGACTCCGAGCTCGAGTGCACGGAGGATCGTGCGGATCG
>NZ_JBFTKG010000164.1:0-1131 GCF_056395825.1 Arthrobacter sp. 05T47
GTGCTGCTGGCCGCGTTCGTCGTCGTGGAGACCTGCGCCGCGGCTCCGTTGCTGCCGATGCGGGTGATCCTGGACCGGAACCGGGGAGGTGCCTACCTCAGCGCGGCCCTGGCCATGGCCGGGAACTTCACCCAGTTCCTCTTCCTGACCTATTACATGCAGGTCGTCCTCGGCTTTTCGCCGCTTCTGACCGGCGTCGCGTTCCTTCCCCTCGTGGCCTGCCTGATCTTTGGCTCAACCCAGATCGGGACCCGGCTGATCGGCAGGCTCCCGGCCCGCTGGCTCATGGGTGCCGGCTACCTGGTCGGCGCGGCCGGCATGTTCTGGCTGACCCGGCTCACCGTCGAGAGTGCCTACTGGCCCGTGGTGTTCCCCGCCAGCGTCGTCATGGGCCTGGGCCTGGGAACCGCCTTCATGTGCTCAATGGTGATCGCCACCAACGGCGTCGAGCCACTGGACACCGGAGTCGCCTCAGCCATGGTGAACACCTCCCAGCAGATCGGCGGCGCCGTCGGCACGGCCCTCATGAGCACCATCGCAGCCGCCGCGACCACGGCTTGGGCGGCCTCGAAGCCGGCAGGAAGAGGCGTCATGGATCAGGCCGCCGTGCACGGGTATGTGTCCGCGTTCTCGTGGGCGGCCGGAGCCATGGTCCTTGCCGCGGTTGCCGCGTTCGTTCTCATCCGCTCCGGCGGCCGGACAGGCTCGGCCCCGAACACCGCAGTCACACCGGCCGCGCCCGCACTCACACACTAGACACTTCAGCCAACACGGAAACTAAGGGAGATACTTCGATGGAATACACACGATTGGGCACGTCGGGCTTGAAAATCAGCCGCGTTGCGCTGGGCTGCATGAGCTTCGGCGACACGTCACGGATGCCCTGGGCCCTGGACCAGAAGGCAGCGGAACCCCTGTTCAGGCAGGCCCTGGATCTTGGGATCACGTTCTGGGACACCGCGAACATCTACGGGCACGGCAGCAGCGAGGAGATCGTCGGCCACGCCATCACCGAGTACAGCCGCCGCGAGGACATCGTCCTCGCCACCAAACTCTTCTCCAAAATGCACGAGGGCCCGGGCGGGAAGGGCCTGTCCCGCAAGGCCATCATGGAGCAGGTCGACGCGTCCC
>NZ_JBFTKG010000165.1:0-1130 GCF_056395825.1 Arthrobacter sp. 05T47
TGGTGACGGCGAGGCGGCCAAGTCCGTAGGCGACGTTGGCCGGTGAGCCGCCGGGGTGCTCCACCGTGTCGTGCGACGTGGTGACCACGTCGATCAGCGCTTCGCCTATGACCATGACGTCGAGCGTCTGGTGAGCGTCGTTCCGGGCTGTTGTGAGGTAATCCATGGTCTGTCTCTCGTGGGATGGTGATGATGGGAACTCCCGGTATGGATCCGTCCGCGGACCTGGGGAAGGTCCGCGGACGGAGAAGGGAGCTCCGGTAGAGCGGGAGGGTACTAGCCGGCCATCAGGCGGTGGCTGCGCCGGTCATGATCGCCACTGCGTCGGTCATTGTGTGTGATTGCGGAGTGATGGTGGCAGCGCACTTGCCCAGGCGCTGGATGTGGATCCTGTCCGCTACGTCAAAGACGTGGGGCATGTTGTGGCTGATCAAGATGACCGGCAGGCCGCGGTCGCGAAGGTCCCGGACCAGCTGGAGGACCTGGTTCGATTCCCGGACGCCAAGTGCCGCCGTCGGTTCATCCAGCACAACGACCTTTGAACCGAACGCTGCGGCGCGGGCCACGGCGACAGCCTGGCGCTGCCCGCCGGAGAGGTTCTCCACCGGCACTGTCACGTCCTGCAGGGTGGAGATGCCCAACCGGGTCAGTTCTTCCTTGGCCTTCCGGCGCATACCTTTGGTGTCAAGCATCCGGAACACGCTCCCGAGGAGTCCCGCACGCCTTTCCTCCCGACCCAGGAACAAGTTCGAGGCGACGTCGAGGGCCGGTGAGACGGCGAGGTTCTGGTACACGGTTTCGATGCCGTGGACCCTGGCGTCCTGCGGCCGCTTGAAGTGCACGGGCTGTCCTGACATGAAGAGCTCGCCAGAGTCCGGGACTTCTGCTCCGGTGAGGCATTTGATCAGGGTTGATTTGCCTGCGCCGTTGTCGCCGATGATCGCGAGGACTTCGCCCGGGTAGAGGTCGAGACTGACTCCGTCCAGTCCCACGACACGGCCGAAAGTCTTGACGAGGTTCCGGGCCTGCAGGATGGGCTCGCGCGTGGCGACGTGGGGGGCTTCAAATTCTGTCATGGTCATGACTTGACCTTTCGGATCCACTGATCGACGGACACAGCAACAATGATC
>NZ_JBFTKG010000166.1:0-1106 GCF_056395825.1 Arthrobacter sp. 05T47
GGGCGACCAGCGAAGCGACGATGGAATTCCGGACATCCCTTGCGGATCAAAGACCGTCACTGGTCGCCCACCGGACGCTCGGGCCTTCAGAGTCACAACCAGGTTGTCGGCGCGCGTGGACGTCGTGACGACTGCCCCGGGCGCGTCAAGTATGGCGTTGATGACAACGTACAGCCCCTTACCGGATCTCGGTGCGCCTTGAATGACCAGTGACTCCTCCGTGGAGACGTGGACCGTGACCCCGCGGGAGCGGCCCAGCGTCCACGACAGGTCCTGCACGGAAGGGTTCACGACTCCCGGGCGCGTGAACTTCCCTCTCTTGCGCACAGCCCTCGCCCCGAAATCATGAAGAATCTCGGCCCGGCGCGCAACGCCGTCGCGGTTGAGGATGTCCTGGCGCAGCCACCCGCCCGATTGCTTCCATCGCCGCCAGGCGACCAATATCCCGACGGCGAGCGCACCGACCACGAGTAGCACCGGGGCCAGAACCCACCAGACGCTGTCTGTGCCGAATTCACAGTCGGCCCGGCGGACAAGTATCCATTCCATCTTGTTGGTTACAAGTCCGGCGGCGGCCGCAGGGTTGAAGGTCGACGGCGGCATGCTGCCGCAGCGGATAGTGCCGGCTAAGTGCGCTGCAGCTTGAACCAGCGCACAGACACACACGTAGGCTGCCGCCGCAATAAGGCAAGCGGTGACCAGTGGATTGTCGCTCGCAGCCCGGGAGCTGCCTCGGGCTCTCACAGCATCCTGTCGTCAGTTGAGAAAACGGCCAGTTCGTCAGTTGTCACCCGGTTGGCAACGATGAAGGAGCGATTCCCCACCTTCCAGAGCCCGACTCCCTTAGGAAGGTTCTCGACGTGCTCGCATTCGGCCTCCGTCAGGCCGAGCGCCTCCTTGGTCAGGCGCATCGCGTCATGTTTCTGCCGGTAAATGATCCTAGTGTCAGCCTCAGTTAGCAGGCCCAGAGCTTTCTGCCGGTGTCCACTGGTGCTGTCCCCGATCTCGTTGAGGTCGGCAACCTTGTGCATGATCAGCAGGTTCGCGATGCCATAGGTTCTGGCCAGCCGCCACTGCTCGCTCATTTTCGCCAACATGTACGGATC
>NZ_JBFTKG010000167.1:0-1103 GCF_056395825.1 Arthrobacter sp. 05T47
CCGTAACCGCCCTTCTGGGGGCTGAAAACGGCGGTTACGGAGCAATCGATGGTGCTGAAGCCAAGGAATCCCCGCCGGGAACGTCTCCGGCGGGGATTCTTTGTGTCTGCGTGCTGATTCTGCCTGGAAAGTCGATTGCTCCGTAACTGCCGTTATGGGGGCTGAAAACGGCGGTTACGGAGCAATCGATGGTGTTTGGACTTGAGCTTCCCTAGGCCTGTGCTGGGACCGAGCTGGCCTCGATGCCGGCGGCTGTGCGCACCGGGGTGGCCAGGCCCAGGTTCTCCCGCAGCGTGCTGCCCGCGTACTCCGTTGGGTACACGCCGCGTTCCTGCAGTTCCGGGACGAGGTGGTTGACGATCTCGTCGAGTCCGGACGGGATGAGCCACGGCGAGATGTTGAAGCCGTCGACGGCGCCGGTACGGGCGTATTCGGCCAGCCGGTCAGCGACCTCGGTGTAGGAGCCGGTGAAGGTGGAGTCGCCCCGGCTGGTCTTGGCCGAGACGAACTCGCGGATGGACAGGTTCTTTTCCTTGGCTTCGGCGCGCCACTGGTCGGCCAGCTGGCGGGCCTTGGCGCCGTGGAAGCCGCTGCCGCGGGTTTCGGAGGTTTCTTCCACCACGGGATCGATCTCCGGCAGCGGTCCGTCGGGATCGTAGCCCTGCAGTTCCCGGCCCCAGAACTGCTCGAGGTACGCGATGGCCTGCTGCGGGCCAATCTGCAAGCTGCGGACCCAGGCCTTCTTCTCGAGGGCCTCCTGCGGCGTTGCAGCGAGGATGAACTCGCTGGCGGGCATGATCTTCACATCATTGGCGCCCCGGCCGGCCCGGATCGTGCGTTCCACGATGTCGCAGCGGAACTCCAGTGCGTCCTCCAGTTGCGGGTGAGCGGAGAAGATGACGTCCGCCTGGCGGGCCGCGAAGTCCCGGCCCTCGGGCGAGTCTCCGGCCTGGAACAGCACCGGGCGGTACTGGGCGCTGCGCGGCAGCCGCGGGGTGACGTCCACGGTGTAATGCTGGCCCGCGTGGCGCACCCGGCGGACGGCACCCTCAGCCGACCACCGGGGCGCCGAGGCTGACGGGGCGATGGCGGCGTCGTCCCAC
>NZ_JBFTKG010000168.1:0-1082 GCF_056395825.1 Arthrobacter sp. 05T47
CCATCATCGACGCTGAGCGCCACCAGATCAACGGCAGCGCCGGGCTCCCAAACGGGACGAAACCCGACCCTCGACGCCATACAGGGGACCGGGTTTCAGAAAGTGCGTCTCGCTAGGCGGGTCTCAGGAAGTGACTTCTTGGGGCACTGCTTCCCGTGGGTGGGTTTCGTTCCGTGCGCTCAACTACCGCTGAAGAAGACTGCTTTGAGTAGGTCAGAAGCATCGACGAGGTCTGCAGCAGGGGCCTCGAATTCGCCTCTGGTGACCTCATTGTTGCCGTCCTCGGTGAGCACCCACGTCACAGTCACTGAACCCGCTCGCGGGTCCCGTGCCAGGAGCACATAGTCATCCTGGTCGCTCGTCCACGGAACGTTGGGCCGGAACGACTCGGGCGTGAGCGTAACTTCGACGTCGTCGCCCTGGTTGGTCCAGCCGACGGGATAATCACGCGGCGTGATCCTAAAATCCGAGGGATCGGGTCCCAGAACGTAGCGGCTCTGCTGCCTCACAACCGGCTCCACCACCTTCTCGAAGTCGGCATCGTCGGCCTCGCGGAACTCGAGCGCCTCGCAGTTGTGGAACGTCACGATTAGGTGGGGCTTGGCGATGAATCTGTCGCGGCTGACGACGCGGATTCCTGCACCTGGCAGCGCTACGCCGAGGAAGTGCTCACGCCCCCTAGAGATATTGGTGCTTTTCTCATTCCGCCATGAGACCAGGCGTGCTGCACGATCCTCTGCCGATCTGGGCTCCGGGCGGCCGAAGAAGTTGGGCGGCGTTATCGTCAACAGCGACGTACTCCGAACCGGCTCTGGGGTCGCTCTAAATTGTTCCTCCTCGAACTGATACAGCCGGTCGATCACCTTGTCGACGCTACCGACGCGGCCGATAGAGCCGAGGATCGCAATCTCGAGTTCGATGGGCGGCTTGCCGCCGCCGCGGGCACGTTCAACGAGGGCCAGTACCTCACCGGCCCGAGCCGGGCGGGTGTTGCTGGTGCCTCGCACGTAAACGGCACCGTCCTCGAGGCTGTCCCGGCGGTCGTCGCTTTGGAAGGTCTTGTGGCATGGATAGATCGGCTG
>NZ_JBFTKG010000169.1:0-1069 GCF_056395825.1 Arthrobacter sp. 05T47
ACCTTGTACGGGGCCAGCAGGTCCTGCTTGGCGGCCTGGGCGTCGAAGTCGTGCCCCACGTCGATGACGTCCGGGGAGCGGTCCTGACCCTTCCGGGAGGACACAGCGTTGAGCTCGTCCGCGCTGGAGGCGTCCGGGTTCTCTACCTCTACCTTGATGCCGTACTTCTTCTCGAAGGTGGAGATGACTTCGCCGTAGTTGGCCCAGTCGTTCGGGAGGGCGATGGCGTTGAGCTTGCCTTCCTTCTTGGCGGCAGCGATCAGGGCGTCCATGCCGCCTCCGGCTGCGGCCGAGGTGACAGTCTTCCAGGCCACGGCGCCCTTAGATTCGGCGGGGGCGGCATTGCCGGAGGAGCAGGCGGCCAGGCCGCCCAGAAGCAGAGCCGCGGCGCCCATGGCGCTGAAGCGGCGAAGTGTGGTTTTCATGACATCTCCTAAAAGTTGGCTATACAACTTGTCAAAACCACTATCAGCGCCGCAGGTGTACGCCGGGTGAACGGGGAGGGGTGGGTGGACGAACTGTCGGAGCACTGTCGGCGCAAAGGTATTGATTTACAGGGGATTTCGCCGAATCKCTGTACCGTGGAGGCATGGTGGACGAGGCATCAAAAAGAGGCGGCGGGCGCGTGAAGACCGAAGGTGCCCAATATCGTAAGTTGGCAGCCAATATCCGTCGCGAGATCGAGGCGGGGGAATTCGGAAACAACGGACGGCTCCCCAGCGAGGAGAGCCTGGCGGAACAGTACGGGGTGTCCCGGGGTACGGTGCGCAACGCGCTGGCACTGCTGCGGGCCAACGGCTTGGTGACCTCCCGGCGCGGAACCCGGCGCGTGGTCCTGGGTACGGCTCGGACCCAGAGCTTTCAGGAACTGTTGAGTTTCACGGCCTGGGCCCGGGCCCAGGGGGAGGAGCCCGGTGCGCGCACCATCCACAGTCGGGTCCGACCGGCCACCGTCGCCGAAGGCGAAGCTCTCCAGCTCGGCGCCGGCGACGAGGTCACCGAGGTGCTGCGGCTGAGGCTCCTGGGCCGGGCCCCCGTGATGCTGGAACGCACCGTGTACCCGTCCCGG
>NZ_JBFTKG010000170.1:0-1063 GCF_056395825.1 Arthrobacter sp. 05T47
GTCCGGCACTGTAAACTTTTTGAGGCGTCCCCGGCAGCAGCCGGTGGGCAGCCGGTGGGCACCAGCGTGCCCCAGTAGCTCAGGGGATAGAGCAGCGGCCTTCTAATCCGCCGGTCGGGGGTTCGATTCCCTCCTGGGGCACAAGAGCAGCGGCTCTGACCTGCACATGTAAGGTCAGAGCCGCTTTTGTTTKACTGGCGCGGCGCGAATCCGCCGCTTACCACCGGACTCAGGTTCCGCATGTCGATATCCGGTGCATCGTCGGCCAGCAACTGAAAGCGCGACATCGTCATCGCGCCGTACAGGGGTGACATACGGGGCCGGAGCGCCACTCGCAAACCGTCACCATCCGAGATGCCCGCACCCGCACATCGGCCGGACGAACACAGAAGGCCCCCGCGGGCTCATCCGCGAGGGCCGTCCTGAAGTTGCTGACTGCTACACGCCAGGCGGCACAGCCGTTGTCGCTCGCCGCGGTCGGCGCCGGGCCGTGATGTACACGGCGATCAGCCACACCCCAATGGGAACAAGCACGATGCCAGTAACGAGCCGCAGCGGGTCGACCGGCATCCATGTGAGGAAGATCGCCGCCCAGATGAGCATGAAGATTCCTGCGACCAGCCCAGGGATGGACGGATTCTTACTCTTACGGATTCCTTCCGATATGTTGCCGATAGTTTCCACCGTACGAGTCTGCACCAACCGCGGCGTCGACGTCGACGCCGTCGCCGAACGCTGGAACCGTTCACACCTCCTGCTGTCCTGCCCTGACGGCGGCCGCGAGCCGCTTCCATTCCAACCAGAACGTCAGATCCACTTGTTGTGTTTGAACGTCAGGTACAGGATCCCGCCCATGCCGATCATGAGCGCCAGTGCCATCGGGTAACCGAAAATCCAGTTGAGTTCGGGCATGTCGTGGAAGTTCATGCCGTAGATCGACGCGATCAGTGTCGGTGCGAACAGGATGGCCGCCCACGACGAGATCCGTTTGACCTGCTCGTTCTGGGCGAAGCTGGACTCCGTCAGGAGGCGCATTTCGTCGTTCTGCCGCTGGGCCACGAGG
>NZ_JBFTKG010000171.1:0-1051 GCF_056395825.1 Arthrobacter sp. 05T47
GGCGACGACGGACTGCAGCGGGACTTCTATATCCGGCAATTCCGCGACATGAAGGGGTCCTTCACACTGGCAGAAATGAATGCACAGGCCACCGCGGACTACGCCAGGCTGTGCGGCTGGCTGCTCGCACGGGCCCACTCCCAAAGCCCTGACAGCGCCTTCATCGCCGGGTACCTGGGACGTAATCCGGTCTTCGACGACGCGATGGCCGATTGGGCCAGAAGCTATGCAGACCAAACGGAAGCCGACCACGCCCAACTGCAGCGGGCGGTTCAATCGGGGCGGCTGCCCGCTGAAACAGGGGTGTAGCGCGGCGACTCACGGACCCGACTGCCGCTTGGCTCCGGCACTTGCCACGGTGTTGAACGCAAAGAATAGATCGCACTCAGGAGCGCTCCCGTTACCTTCTTCATCCTCGCCACGTATGTCACGAAGGCGGGCATAGAAAGTCTCATTGACGGAGAAGCACCAGACAGCCCACCGGTGAATATGGCGGCCAGCGGATGAATTGTGGGGAATAAGCGCAGCGCCGACCACCGGGCATCCGGTGCGCTGCCGCCCACAGGACGATCGAGCCGGTGGAGCGGGCACTTACGATCCGCAGGACAACAGCCAAAAACGAAAAGAAAACACTTGTGCTGCCCGAGCGCAGCGAGATCAGAGAACCTCACTGGGCGCCGCGGGCAGCACAGACTCTTCGCCTTGGCAGGGCCAGCCGTGTCATTTGGCGCTGACAAAACGACGCCACTCATTGCTGCGATTCGCACCCATGACCCCAGCCGTTGTAACGGGACCTGCTGGTTCTTGCAGCAGAAGCGGACCATACTCGAAGGACAGCCGCACGCGCTGCTTCGCCGTCCTCCGGTGCCCCCTGTCAAGGGTCGTTGTCAGGGCCCAAATGAGGAATGTGCCCAGTCATGGCCGACGATACACATCTACTATTCCCGGATCTCCTCGTCGACCACTTGCAGGATCTTGTCCTGAAAACCGAGGGCGTGAAGGAGATGCTGGACGAACTCGCCGAGTTCTCCGCCGTCACCTTGGCCGACCC
>NZ_JBFTKG010000172.1:0-1720 GCF_056395825.1 Arthrobacter sp. 05T47
GGCCGGGGCGTAGCCCGGAGCCGAGGCGGTCACGACGACCGTGGCGGTCTCACCGACGTAGGTCGGGCCGACGTAGGCCGCGGGGCGGGGCGTGAAGGTCCGGCCGCTGCCCCACACCCCGTCTTTGGACAGCCAGTCGTAGGTGAACGTCAGCTTCTCGACCGGTTCAGACCAGGTGCCGGACGTCACCTTCATCGCAGAGCCAATCACGAAGGTCCCCGTCACGACCGGCTTGGTGATATTCGTCAACTGCTTCAGCTCGACGTCCGCGGCCGCCGGCACAGCTACCCGGTTGGAGCAGGCGTGACCGGAGAAGAACCCCGAAACACCGGACTCAAGGACCAGTGTGTGCCCCTGATCCTCGGCAGTGATCGTGTAGGTCAGCCCGGTGGCTCCGGGAATGACAATGCCGTCACGCAGCCACCGGTACTCGTGCTCCTGGTCGTTAAAAGCCCAGGGAACATCATCAACGCCGGTGAGGACGTCCCCCAGACCGGTGCCGCCGGTTACCACGGCGCCGGGCGTTTGGTTGTAAGAGGAAACGTCGCGCTGTGTAGAGGTCGCAGTGACCGGGCTGAATCCGGCAGCGTGGCCTGTGACCCTGACACTGAGCAGCCCCTTCGAACCCCAGCCCGTCGTGTCGAACATTTTCCCGGTGGCACCCGCGATGGGCGCGCCGTCGCGAAGCCATTGGTACTGGAAATACATGCCCGTAGCGCCCCGAAAATTCCCCGGCGTAGCGATCACGAGGCGGCTGGGCCTATGCAGGTTGATGCTCGCGGATACGAAGCTCACGTACCCGGGAAGGAAAGAGGGGACGGCGCCGCCGGCGTTCGTGACAAGGGCGGTTATGCTACCGAGGTCCGCCTCGGTCAGCAGGTAGGTGAGGCCGGTGGCGCCCGGGACGGGCTCATCGTTGCGCAGCCATTGATGGTGTCAGCGTGGTGTCCCCGGGACCCCAGGTGGCGTCCCGGGGACCCCAGGTGCCGTCAATAACGGTCAGGGTGCTGCCGACCTGGATGGCACCACTGATGCCGGGCCGCGGCCCCGTCACGGCGGCGCTGTCGACCAGCACGGGATAGACCGATCCGTTGTCGGCCGTGCAGAATATGACGGAATCAACGGGCGGGCCGCAGGGATCCGTCGTTACAGCCTGCGCCG
Source organism: Arthrobacter sp. 05T47 (assembly GCF_056395825.1). Classification (NCBI taxonomy): domain Bacteria; kingdom Bacillati; phylum Actinomycetota; class Actinomycetes; order Micrococcales; family Micrococcaceae; genus Arthrobacter; species Arthrobacter sp. 05T47. The sequence goes on from NZ_JBFTKG010000172.1 coordinate 1,162, forward strand.
GAAGCGCGAGACCGACCAGCGACAGAGCGGCGAGTGCCCCGGCGGCGCCGAGACGGATGGTCTTGTTTTTCAATTGTTCCCCCAAAAGGCTTCGGGCCGGTCATCCGGGCCCATGCTGATAGTAACGCCCAGGACCGGTTTGCGATTACGTCGCTGCAGGTCAGGGTGCAGAACTGATGGGAGCGGCCTCTTCGGTTCGCCCGGCACCACACGGTCGGCAAGGCCAGCCGGGTCGCCACCCGCAATGCGGAACTGGGCGCCGTCCTCCGCCACGACTACAGCTGAGCCGGGGCTCACAGTCGAGCAGAACGGGTCGGAACTTGTTGCCGACATCGCCTGGGTTATTTCACCAATCCATCAGGGCCAGGGGATGGCGTCCGAAGCCACCAAGGAGATGACCGGTTGGTTGCGATCCAAAGGCGTGAGCAGCTTCGTGGCGTTTGTGCATCCCGAGCATTACGCCTCTATGGGTGTCGCCCGAAATCAAGGCCTTCATCCGACGCCCATGATGGAGGCCGGCGAACCGCTGGGAATCCTAGCAATCGCCACGGGACCCTGA
>NZ_JBFTKG010000173.1:0-1038 GCF_056395825.1 Arthrobacter sp. 05T47
GAGCGCGTGGGTGCGTCTCAACAACCCTTCAAGGCACAACAAAGAATGGCAACGCAAACGGGTCCGCCACGAAGATGTTCGTTTACCCCAGATGCAAGTAGTGGATCCATGCCGGCGGTCCGCCGCCAAGACTACGAACAAGAGGAGCACTAGTGAAAGAGCGTAAACGAGTTCTAGCCTGGGACGATCCGGCCATTGGCGCGGCAGCCATGCCCGGCATGAGCGGCTTGGAATACCTGCACTCAATGATGGGCAAAAAACTGCCACCCCCACCGATGGGCGAACTGCTGAACATGACCTTGGTCGATGCGGCACCGGGCACTGCCACCTTTACCTGTCACCCCGACGAGTCCCATTACAACCCGATCGGCTCGGTTCACGGCGGGCTCGTATGCACCCTGCTCGATTCCGCCCTTGGCTGCGCCGTGCAGACAACCCTTCCCAAGGGCCTGGGTTACACCTCCATAGAGATTAAGGTGAACTACCTTCGCTCAGTGCGGGCTGACAGCGGGCCATTGACCYGTGTAGGCGTTGTATCGAAGCCCGGCAATCGCGTTGCCTTCGCGGACGCCACTGTCACCGATGCCAGAGGCAAGCTCGTAGCTACCGCCACAGGCTCCCTACTCGTCTTCACAATCGACTGATGTCAGATGAACATCTCAAGCCCGGCGGGACTCTCCATGCCCGTTCGCTGACTTCTGCCCTCTGAATGACCCGATCGTTCGGCGGACCGGCCAAATCCATGGATGAGATGCGCCAGAAGCATCGCACCGATAACGGCGTGTGACGGGCCGCTTCGAACCTTGACCGTCATGCCGCTGCCCTGAAGCCTTCATTTTTGACCGCCCAGGCTCCGCGCTCTAGGAGATCAGTAGTGGCCACCACCTTGGCCGTGACCTACCTGAACCCCCACGTCTACCTCGACACCCTGGTATTGCTGGGCGCCCTCGCCAACCAGCACGGCGCCGATGCCCGGTGGGTCTTCGCGGCAGGGGCAGTGGCAGGAAGCGCCATATGGTTCCCCGCTCTGGGGTATGG
>NZ_JBFTKG010000174.1:0-1037 GCF_056395825.1 Arthrobacter sp. 05T47
CCCCTGCCTCACCGCCGACGCCGCCCACATCAACCTCGACGAGGTTGCACGACGGTAAAGCAGCAACCGGGGCAAGGAACAGCAGTCACGATCCCGATTCGCCCGAGCAGCGAATCGAGGAGAGAAATCGCCCAGAAATCCCAGCGGTCATGTCACCAGCACAACCCCGCGGCATGAATAGGTACAAGACCAATCACGGCCACCAGGACAAGTCAGAAAGGGTACCCGGATGACCGCAGATCCCAGCAGGCGGAGGACTCATTAGCCGGGGCTCTGCTCCCGCCACCCACACAACCGAACAGGCTGCCGCGGCGGCCAGGCACCAGCCGCAACAAGCGTCAGAGAGACCCAGCAGGGTGAATGTACACACGTTAAAGCAAAAACCCCCTCTGACGAGGGGGAATGCTRTGCCCGAGGTGGGACTCGAACTGAATTCCTTCCCCCACAAACACTGGACTCCCCCGGAACCATACGGAATACGGGCCAGCCCGGCACCGGTACGACCCGATCCGACGCCCAAAGTGTGTACTTTGTACACACCCCCGAATTCGCCCTTCTGAGCACGCCGAACGACAACTGCACTCTCTGACGGTTGGTGCTGTCGATTTTCAGGTACTGGCCAGGATTCACCACGGGTCCGGCAGTCTGGATGGTGGTTTGGGCGGCGTCGTTGAGCACCTGGGCTGCCGTTGCCGCTGCCGGCCCCGGGCCCGGCCCTCCGGCCGCAATATCGAAGGCCGGGCCGCGATGCCCAGAACAGCTGAGGCCGGGCCTCGCGGCCTAGCATTCAACGTTGGCGGCCTCCCGCGTTGTTGGACGGCGCACGGGCTATCAGCGTTCCTGCCTCAGCGGATTCCCCGTCGCCGGGCGAGCGAACTGATCGACGCCGAATTGTGCACGGCGAAGGAGACCCTTCCGGGGAGGAATCTGTCCTCAGACCAGAGCAGGGGCACACCAGCCGGATCGGTGGCGCGGCGGATCTCCCGGAGCAGGCCAGTGCCTTCGGCGCAGCCCAGGTCCTGGGCATCGGTCTTGTC
>NZ_JBFTKG010000175.1:0-1035 GCF_056395825.1 Arthrobacter sp. 05T47
GGCGCTCAACGACGTTTCGGTGGACTTCCGGGCGGGTGAAGTGCACGCGCTGCTGGGAGAAAACGGTGCCGGAAAGAGCACCCTGGTCAAAGTGATAGCCGGTGTAGTTACCGCTGATACCGGCGAGGTGACATTCCCGGGAGGCGCCGGATCATCCGATGTAGCCATGGTGTTCCAGGAACTCTCAGTGATCCCCGAGCTGTCCGTCCGGGACAATATGGCTCTCAGCATGCGCCGGACCTCAGGTCTTTTGGTGCGCAGGGAAAAACTGCAGGAGCGGATGCAGTCCGCGCTGGCTTCTGCGGGTCTTGAAGACCTGGATCTGGACATGCCCGTGGAGGCATTGCCGCTGGCAAAACGCCAACTGCTTGAGATCGCCCGCGGGCTCGTCGCCGATGCCCGCACCCTGATCCTGGATGAGCCCACCGCCACCCTGTCGGACATTGAAATCTCACGGGTCCATGAGGTCGTGAGGTCGCTTGTGGCAGGCGGACGGTCAATCGTCTACATCACGCACCGGATGGGCGAAGTCTTCCGGCTGGCTGACCGGATCACCATTATGCGTTCCGGCAGCGTGGTGGCCAGCGGCCCGACGGCCGATTTCACCATGGATTCGGTTGTTACGCACATGCTGGGCGAAGAACACACAGCGGGGGAGGCAATTCACGTCAAGGAAAACTTTGCTCCGGAAAGCCGCCGGAAGCTGAACATCCGCGGGCTGGCTTCCGGACACCGCTTCTCGGACGTGTCTTTCACCGCGCAGGCCGGGGAGGTCACCGCGCTCTTTGGCCAGATAGGCTCCGGAGCTGATGACGTTGTTCGAGCCTTGGTCGGCCTCATCCCCGTGACCGCGGGGGACATTCAACTGAACGAGATTCAGCTGTCAGCCCTGACAAGACCCAAGTCCCAGAAACACGGGATTGCCTACGTTTCGGCGGACCGTGTCCTGGAGGGTGTCTTCCTCAGCGGCAGTGTCGCCCAGAACGTCAGCTCGGGCGCACTGGCCGGCGTGAGCCGGCTGGGGACCCTCAGGGC
>NZ_JBFTKG010000176.1:0-1032 GCF_056395825.1 Arthrobacter sp. 05T47
CATTATGGGTCTGCAAACCACGGGGGTTCCAGACCGCCCAAGGCCTCTGGCGGCCCGGGCCTGGCAGTCCGGCCGTCTCCGTACTCGATCGTATTTGAGATGCTCGGGGGTATGCCTGAGTTGGTCGAATGTTCCTTCCGCAGACGCTGATTCCGATAAGTAGATTGCGGACTCGGGCCTTGAGACAAAAACGCCGGAGTTGCGGTTAGTCGGCTGTCATTTTCCTCGTGGCCATAAGCGCAGTTCAAGCGCCGTCTCCATCATTCGATGAACAGTTCTTGGGTTCCGAAGGAGTGCCCGGGAACGGAGCGGGAACCAAATCTAGACGGATTCATCCGGCAGCAAGGCCCACAGCAATCCGCTGCACAGACTCTTCCTTGGACGCCCCCACCATCTCTGCGATGATCCCGACCAGCACGTCACATACCCGGCCGAGCCCGGCCACTGCCTCAGGATCACCCCCGGGAAGGTCTCGAGTCATCACGGTGAAACCTTGGGGTTCAGGACCACAGCAACATCCCCCACCGAGGCGGTGTGCGCGTAAAAGAAGTCACATTCAACGCAGGTGTACGTAACGTCGAGCAGCCCTGTGCGCGGCGGCCGGAGAGTGTCGATGGATTCGATAATCAGGTACTCATCCGTCTGGCACTGAGTGCACCAGAGCCGCTGCCTCTGGGACCCGCTGGACGGCCCAGGTTTGCTCGGATGGGAAACAATAGACATGACTGACTCCTTTGTCCGGGACATGGCGGCCCACATCCACCGGCCCCGCTTCACTCATCGTGCCCCCGTAAATCAGGCTAACTCCGGGGTCCGGGCCCAGACAAGAAACCGGCCAGCGCATGACCCAGCCCGCCCGGGACACACGCCGTACGTCGCATTCGCCCTTGGAATGACCGATACAGCCACCAGCGGTCAGGCTCTATGGTCCTTGAAAATGGCGCCGCTTAAAAGGGCGTACGTCTCGCGTGACAGCCGCAGCGGGCATCTTGAATTTTCTATGTGCCAAAACTAAACGTCGCGGTAGCGGCC
>NZ_JBFTKG010000177.1:0-1023 GCF_056395825.1 Arthrobacter sp. 05T47
GTCCGGACGTGTCACCGGAGGCCCCCCCGCTGACCTTAGAATGGACAGCGGATGGGTTGACCAGGCGGCCGCGCGTCACGCAAGTGGCTCGAGGAACGTCCGGGCTCCGCAGAGCAGGGTGGTGGGTAACGCCCACTCGGGGTAACCCGCAGGCCAGTGCCACAGAGAACAGACCGCCTGCGTGCGGCGTGTGTTTTGCACAGGCCGCAGGGCAGGTAAGGGTGAAACGGTGGTGTAAGAGACCACCAGCTTCCCGGGTGACCGGGAAGGCTAGGTAAACCCCACCCGGAGCAAGGCCAGACAGGGCACGTTTGAGGGCTGCTCGCCCGAGTGTCCGGGTAGGCTGCTGGAGGGCGTCGGCAACGGCGTCCGTAGATGGATGGCCGCTACTCCCGCGCCGGCAACAGCGCGGGAACACAGAACCCGGCGTATCGGTCAACCCATCCACTTACTTAGGCCTTTGCCCCCGTGATCTAGGGAAAATTCGGCTATATGACGGCGTTTCCAGCCCCTCATTCTCGATCCGATTTGATTCGATTTGATGGGGTCTGGCCGGGGCGTTTGCCCCTCGTTTGCCCCTCGGGTCCGGCTGCTGCGGACGCGCTCAGCTAGTGGCAGTATGAGCCCATGGCGGACATCATCGAGTTTCTGGAAGCACGGCTGGACGAAGAAGAAGCCGAATCCCTGGATTCCCTGGAGCACGAACCATACCCCGATAGCTGGGCCGAGCGGCTAGGCCAGCGGTTGCGGTGGACTCTCAGAGACTCCAGCATGGTTACGCGCTACTTAGCCACCTTGGTGCCGACGGAGGTCCTGGAGCTGCTAGTGTAACCGGCTCTGGAGCCGGTGACCTTCACGGTGATGGTCCGTCCTAGATCGCCGGAGAGGACCGTATAGGTGGCAGCGGTGGCGCCAAAGATCGCAGTCCCGGAGTGGTACCACTGGTAGCTCACGGTAACCGGAGCCAGGGCCCAAGTGCCGGGCACGGCGGTGAGGGTGGCCCCGATCTTCGCGGTACCGGTG